>CAUZEO010000222.1:0-8875 GCA_963578625.1 Kiritimatiellia bacterium
GGTCACCGGGCGATATGAACCGGCGATCCACATCGGCACGAGGGATGGAAAGGATGTAGTTTGATCCCTTGATCCTGACGCAGATTTCATGTTGAACCTGCATGTCAGGGTGAGGAGATTGGATACCGAATCGGGAATGTTTTTGGGTTTTGCATCCTTGGGTCTTCTACATATGCAAGGGTCGGGAGGGGTAAGCGTGAGTGCCAGGTTGAGGATCTTTGGAGAATTTTTTGTGGGCACGGGTCTTCTGCTCATGTCCTGCGGGAATGGGAATGCAGCGGCTTCCTCGGGCAGCTCAGGCCCTGCCTCGGAGGCAGGGCCCCAGGGTGAGACAGCAGCGGCGCCCGCCGCTGCGTCTGTTGGCCTGCTTCCCCTCTTTGATGCCCACGCCCACCAGATGTCCACCTATCCCGATGGCTGGCTGGAGAGTCTTTTTACAGAACACAATCCACTGGGAATGGTTCTGTTGGGCATCGGCAATGTTTTCACTCATCAGGAAAATTATCCTGGAAAGGTCTTCGCCTTCAGTAATTTCAGAGATGTGGATGCCATCAACTTTGGCCTGCTCGAATCGCAACTGGATGTGGGTTTCAGGGGCATTGGTGAAGTGAGCATCCGGCACTTTACGTCCGGCCCCCCGAATTCGGATATGCCGGACACATCAGATACATCGAGCCCTGTAGAGAATGATTTTGACGAGCCTGATCTCCTGGCGGTCTATGACAAGGCCAAAGAGCATGGGGTGCCGGTGATCTTTCACTTTGATTACGATACGAACCACGTGGCGGAGATATCAAATACCCTGCCTGATTATCCGGAAGTGACCTTTATCTGGGCCCATGCTGGTGATGCTCAGCCTCTCGAGCTTTGGCCGCTCCTGGCAGCGCATACCAACCTGCACCTGGACATTTCCAGCCGCAATCCTCTGGAGTCTTTTGAAGGTCGCCTCACGACCAAGGAGCTCCAGCGTCTGGATGAAGCAGACGGTACACTGAAGAATTCGTGGAAAGAGTTATTCACCGAGTTCGCCGACCGGATTTATTTCGGCAGCGATATTGGCCCCCCGGGGCGCCTGCAGGAATATAGTGAAATCCTTGATTATTACCGGGGAATTCTCGGGCAACTTGAATCCGATGTGGCCAAGAAGATCGCCTACGAAAATGCCCGGGAACTTTTCGGTCTGAGCGGCGGCCACTTCGAATCAATCTCGATTTCCGGGAGCATGGTGTTTATGGACTTCGCCGGCGAGGTAGCCACGGTTTATCAGTTGCAGTTCACGCCGGACCCGGCATCGAACACATGGACCGACGAGGGCTCCCCTCAGACGACCGACGAAGACGGACAAGTCACCTTCACCAGATCGGCGGGATCAGCGGGGGCATTCCGGGCAGAAAACCCATAGGGTAAACCGGAACGTTCCCCGTTTCTATTTGCTGTTGAATTATGGATGCTTATCGATCCGTGTTTTCCAGTGTCTTGTGAAAGGCATCGAGATTCTGCTGGTATTCCTTGAAGGCTTTTCCGTCTCGTTTTGCTGCCTTATTGTCAGGCTGAGTCAGCCAGTCAAAATTTCGGATGAGCTTTTGCTTGATGCCAGAGTCATTTCGAAACTCAACGAACGCTCAATCGCGGGTCAAGTTGAGTTCTGGGCACAGTTGGGACGGGCCATCGAACCGCTGCTGCAGGGCGCCCATGCAATGGCATTGAAGCAGACAGGAAAAGTGAACCCGATTTCTGAGTGCCTCGAATCGGTCGAAACCGCGGAGGGGAAGAAACACGTCGCCGAGTACCTTGGGGGCCAGCCCTATCCCCTATTATGAACCCGCCCCCGACAATTCGGGCAAGCTGATCCGAATTGAAAAGGACGGCACACGAACCGTGGGCCGATTCGTGAATCGGGTATTCACGGCCGTTGACTAATGGATTTTTCGGTTTTCGACCAGCGACCTGTTCTGGTTGCAGTCGCTGGTCCAAACGGCTCGGGTAAGACAACATTCTACCACGCCCACTTACGATCCACGGGCTTACGATTCATCAATGCGGATACTCTATGGGGCTTGAGCCATACGCCGCTGCTGACCTGGCAGGTGTCCTTCGACACAAAATGGTAAAGCGGAAGGAAAGTTTATTTTTGAAACGGTATTTTCCGATCCGATTGGAGATAAGGTGACATTTCTAAGGGAAGAGACGGCATCAGGTTATACCGTGGTATTGTGTTTCATAGGGATCTCGGGACCGGAGCAATCCGAAGATCGTGTTGCCATGCGTGCCTCACAAGGTGGTCACGACATGCCGTCCGCCAAACTGAGGTCGCTCTAGCCCAGTACTCTTGCCAATCTCAGCACCGCAATTCGTGTGCTACCGCATGTCCTGATTTTCGATAACCAAGATCTTGCAAACCCGTTTCGCCAGGTTGCTGTTTTCAAAAAGGGATGTGAGAAGTCTATTTGCAAGTCGATACCTGGTTGGCTGCGGCATATTCTATATGGGGGATAAACGACTTCCGGTACTTTGAGCTGGTAACGTTGGGATTTGTGTACGATATATCCATCTAAAATTTTACTATGGGAGCGGAATCATGAATGTGAAGAATACCGAATCGATGACAAAAGTTTTGCGCGCCGGTCCGGTCCAAGTGAAGTTTGCCGACGGCGAATTGCGTTATCTGCGGGTGGGAGAAAAGGAAATCATTCGCCGCGTCTATTTTGCGGTTCGTGACGCGACCTGGGACACGCCGATGCCGGCGTTCTCCCGGGTGGATATCGCCCAGGGAGAAGACTGTTTTGAAATTTCCCTGGAAGCATCATGCCGACGGGATGGTTTGGCATTCGACTGGAAAGGCAGGATTACCGGCGCCGATGATGGCACAATTACGTTCGAAGTCGACGGGGAAGCGTACTCCACATTTGATACACCCAGAATCGGTCTCTGCATTCTGTACGGAAGCGAATCGCTCTGCGGTCAACCCTTCGAACTGGCGCACTCGGATGGATCGACGAGCAGGGACGAGTTTCCTCATCTGGTGAAACCGACGCTGGTGGCGGAATACCACAAGGCACTTTCTTATCGCACGGAGTCCGGCATCGAAGTGGTGGTGGATACCAACGACATCGAGATGCGCATGGAGGATCAGCGGAATTTCGGGGACAACTCCTTTAAGAGCTTCACCGACAATCAGTTTGGCGATGCGCAGGCTGACCAGGGCGCGCGCGCGCGCCAGGTTCTGAAGATTGCCGTCGACATCGGCGATCCGGAGTTGCGCGCTGCCGCCCGGCGGTCTCCCGAGGACGTTCCGATCTCGATTCGCATGGATAACAGCGACAGCGAATACGTGATTCCGAAAATTGAACTTGATTCCGATACTCCCTTGGTCGATTACTCCAAACCCAGCCGGAATCGCGATGACTACAAGTCGCTGGAAAAGGTTATTTTCGGCATCATTCCGGGAATGCACCTGTATGACAACGATACCTACATGGAGAACGCTCCGGCGATCGTTCCGGAAGTCGCAACGCTGCGTTCGTTCGCATCGTGTAAGATCATCAGGATCGATCCGATTTCGATGAAGGCCCCCTACCCTACGGCCGACATGAAATTGCAGGGCGGCGCGCAGTTCGCGGCGGCGTGGTGCGCGCGCATGGTGAAGTACCTGGCGCTGGCGAAAGTGGATGAGTCGGCTTTCGATATCGAGGAGGCGCCGGCGCGGGATGTCCTGGAAGCGCTTTCGTCTCACGCGGGGAGGACGCTGGTGCCATCGGATGTCGATCCGCACGAAGCGGTCGACGCTTTCGGGGTCCTGGTTGAGGGAAAGTGCGAAATCCGGGTGATCAACAAGACGCTGGAACCGCAGTGGGTGAAGCTATCAGGGGAGCACGCGTGCGAGATTTCGCTGGAACCGCTGGAGGTGCGGGTGATCGGGTGAGGCGATTCCGGGGTTTGGATGGCGAGTCCAGGCGTTGGAGGAATGGGGAGGATGGTAAATTTCGCAACGCTACGCAGCATGCTACGTAGCGTTTTTCATTGCGGAATTATTCGCAGGTTTCAGCCACCGCCGTAGCACACGGGTACCTGCCCGAAATGCTGCGCATATAGCTGCAGGCGGGTCCGACCCGTGTAGCGAAGCCCCAAGCACGCAACTACAGCGTAGCGCGGATATCCGTGCCACGCCGGGGTTGCGGGCTTGGGGCTTTGCTTCGTTCAGTGCTGCTCCAGCACGAGGACTTTTGCGCCGGGTGGAGGCTGGTGCGTGGTTTGGGTGCCGTCGGGCCAGCGCACTTTTATTCTCGTTGCCTCCTGGTCTTCGCCAAGGCCGAAGGTTAATTTCGCGGTGGACTGGGACAGATATCCTCCACCGGCTCGCACTTCGTCGGTTTGAGGCGGGCCGTGTTCGCGCTCCACCGTTACGCGGGCGCCGACCGCGGTGGGATTCCCGGGCCGGCCGCGCAACGCGACGGTCATGGCAGCTCCGTCAGAGGATCGGCGGTTTTCGAAGGTCAGCACCCTGCCGTTGTTGACGGCGACCACGAAGTCGACCCACCCGTCTCCATTCAGATCGGTGCTCGTCGACGCCTTCGCGTCTCCGGCCACCACCAATCCGCTGCGATCAGGCCATACCGGATCGAAGACGCCCTCCCCGTTTCCGGTCAACAGCAGGCTGACCCCGCCATCCATTCGTCCGGTCTCCCGCTGGTGCGCGAAAAAATTCTGCACCAGGTAGATGTCGGTCAAGCCATCGCCATCCACGTCGGTCAGCACGGTGCCGTACACCGGTGAGATCTGGGCCAGACGCGGAAAGGGTTGAAAGGTGAAGCGTCCAGTCCCGTCATTGATGAGCAAACCGGACTCGAAACTGTTGGCGGCGAAACGCTGGGACTCCTTGAGGCAGCGGGGCGTATAGATCTCCGCCAGGGAGGCGACCGCGAACTCGTGAAAAGAGGGAAATTGTTTTGTGACGAAAGGCATCGCGTGTTCCGAGCAACTTTTTCCGCGAATGGGAAACAGGTTTTCGTCCTCGTACTCCGCTTCGACCAGCCGCTTACGCCCTTCACCCTCGAAGTCACCGTAGTAGAGCAACGCCGGCTGCTCTTCGGAGGCGTGATACTTCGTGTTGAGTCCAACGTTTCCAACGACGTAGTCGATATCGCCGTCATGATCCACGTCACGGCCATTGATGCCGTTATACCACCCAATGCGGCCGGCGAGTCCGGCCTGTTCCGTGCGATCCTCCAGCCGTCCGTCCTCGTTCGCGAAGAGTTTAACCGGCCCCCACTCGTGCGCCACCAGGAGGTCGGGATCTCCATCGTTGTCGACGTCGGACCAGAGTGCGCCGGTGACCAATCCGGTGTGGCGCAAAGCGGGGGCAACCTCGTCGGTGACGTCTACCAACCGCCCGTCCTCGTTGCGCAGAAGGCGGCTTTCGGGGGCAAGCGGGTAGTGACCGGGAATGACGCGGCCACCGACGAATAAATCCAAATCGCCGTCCCGGTCCATATCCGCGGCGACGGCTGTGCCTCCGCTGTCGTGGACATCGGGAAGCGTACCTTCCGGTGCATCCGAAAATGCGCCGGATCCATCGTTGAGGTAGAGCCGGTCCCGGAGAACTTCGTCATCCGGCTGGCCGGATGGCCCCGCGGGAAGTTCCACGCCTCCGCTGACGACATAGAGATCCATGTCCCCGTCGATATCCACATCGAAGAAGAGTGCGCCCATGTCCTCCCGATCCCGATGCCGGGAAAAATCTTTGTCCTGCATCCCGCCGCTGAACAACCCGGGATCGAGCTGTCTATAGAGAAGGCCCGGGGACCCGGCCGCACCGCCCACATATACGTCGTCCAGTCCATTTCCATCGACGTCCGCACAAGCGAGACCCGGACCCAACTGCGAAAGTTGGTAAGGCAGCAACGGTTGCATCGCGTAATCGTCGAACGCTCGTTCCCGGTGCGGTTGATCGTTCCCAAGATAACCACGCCGGAACATCCGGTCTTTCGGTGTCGGCTGAACCGATTGTGGCGTCGCACTATGCGGCTCCGCTATGGTGTACTGTTGGTCCGGCGTGAGATCCGAAAATTCCTGAACCTGACCACTGGGCCAGAAGACGGTGAGTCGATCGACCGCCTGGTTGGATCCAAGGCCGAAGTGAGCGATCGGTTCCACTGCGCCCATAAAGCCGCGCGCAACGGTCAGGTACCGGGTTTGAATCAAGTCGCCGCTCCGTAATTCGATCCGGGCGCCGATGCCCTGCCGGTTACTTTGGGTTCCCTCAAGGCGGACGGTGATGCGGTGCGGGCCCGCGGTCTGGTTGTGGTAGATGCCGGGGGCTTCGCCGAAATTGTTCACCACCAGGTCGAGGTCGCCGTCGGCATCGAGGTCGCCGAAGGCAGCGCCGAAACTGATTCCCTCGAAGTCGAGTCCCCACTCCGCCGCCACCGGCTCGAACGACAGATCACCGCGGTTGCGAAACGCCATATTCGGTTCGCGCTTCGGCGGAACGTGGGAAAACATTTTTGCGGACTTCGCGGTAACCCCGTCGCGTGAGAGGCCGGTTCTCCGGCCGAAGTCGCTGTTGCTCCAGTCGCCGGTCATCCCGTTGGCCGCGAACAGGTCGACCCACCCGTCGTTGTCGAGGTCGCCGAAGTTAATGGACCAGGTCCAATCGGTGTCGGCCAATCCAGTGAGGTAGGCGGCCTCAAGAAAACGCGGTGTCCCGCTGTTCAGGTAGACGGTATTGCGCATGTACTGCCGCGGTTCGGCCCACTCGAGGAACCAGCCGTTGGCGGACATGTCGCCCATGCTCATCTTCTGCTTGTAGTGGCTGGTGCCGGACATGTCGGTGCCCATCAGGTCGACGAGGCCATCGTTATTGATATCGGCGGAGTCCGCCCCCATGGAAAACCAGGGAGTGTGCGGAAGGGAGTCGAACGTGACGTCCAGGAAGGTTCCGTCACCAAGGTTCTGCAGCAGGCGATCCGGTCCTGCGAAATCGTTTGCGACATAAAGGTCGGGGTACCGGTCATTGTTGTAGTCCCACCACAGCACCGCGTTCCCCATGTCGTTTCCGGCCGCCGCCTTCCCGAGCGCCTCGGCGCTCACGTCGGTAAACGTACCCTTGCCGTCATTGCGGTAGAGCCGGTCGTATTGCCCGGAGATCACTTCGAAGGTCCGTTCGTCGGGACCGTTGATCAGGTCTATTTGCTCGCGCAGTTTCGGTTCCATGGCGGGAAGGCCGTCTTTTTGATAGTACCTGCCTTGGGGGGTCTTGCGCGGGGTAATCCGATACGTCACCAGGTAGCCGTCGAGGTCTCCATCGAGATCATAGTCGGCAAAGGCCATCATGATGCTGGCGCCGTGGAAATTGAGGCCGGACTTCTCTGATCGGTCAACGAACTTGCCGTTGCCGCGGTTGATGTAGAGGCGGTTGGGACAATCGTATCCGCAAACGAAGAGATCCAGATCCCCGTCGTTGTCGATATCCGCGAAGCTTGCGCCTTGCCCCCAGAGCGTTTCGTCTTCGAGTCCGGCAGTCTGCGTTACGTCTTCGAAACGGAAATCGCCAAGGTTCCGGTAGAGGCGGCTGCCGCCGAAGGGGCGAGTAAGGAAGAGATCGGGCCGGCCGTCCCCGTCGTAGTCCCCGACGGCGACCCCGCCACCGACGCAGGGAAATGGAAGTTCGTGCTGGTACTTTTCCGGCGGGGTCCAGCGGTGGACAAAGTCAATTCCGGTCCGTTCCGGATCCATCCGTTGAAATCGCGGCCCGTTCGCGGCGGGCGACACGTCAAGCGGGGCTACGTCGATCCGCCCTTCCGGCAGCACCAAAGGGGTCCGCCCGCAACCGCTGGATACCATCAGACACAGAAAGACCATCGCCGGCCTTCTGATCATTGGTCCGAGTTTTGAAAAACCACAACGCACGAAAGTAGAGTATTCCACCGGGCACCGCACATCAAGCGAGCGCCCTGTGAAACACAGGACATGAAATATTATGGCAGTACAAAAAAAAGAGGCCCGCCGTATGGGCGGGCCTCTCGAGAGAATTTTCTGTGATGTCAGCGCCGGCGGCGCAGGACCATTGCGAGGGCACCGAGTCCAAGCAATGCCAGAGTGGACGGCTCGGGGACAATCTCGAACGCAATTTCGCTGAGACCCGCTTCGATCGAGTGTCTCGTTCCGGCACCTCCATCCAAAACCGCATCCATGTAGTTGACCATCGTATCATCAAGGCCGCTGGTAATCACGAGGTATTGGAACGTCGCATTCTCTGAGGGGACTGAGAGGACCTGCGCCTCTAGATTTTCAGTCCCGCCCATAGCGAGCTCCCCGTCAAAAATCACAGACCAATCGCTCGCATCCGTGGAACCCCATCCGGCGCCGTCCCCTACGTTTGTGACTTCGATGGTCACTTCCCGCATTCCCTGCATGGCCCAGTAGGCTTGGTTGCCCTCGTTGTAGTTCCAGATGTGGACGTTTTTGATATCGTACGGTTGATCGAAACCGAACTCGGCCCACTGCGAGCCTGCCACGGTACCGCCACGGGGATTGGGTTCACCGGTGGGCGTGCCATCCTGGAAGCCCATGGTCACGCCATTGTACGACGAACGAGTGTCTTCGTTATCATTGATCGCACCGGTATGAACGCGTTTCCCGCCGACATAGTACATTCCGGCGCCGTTGATCGTGTTGAGCATGGGCCGGGCATTTCCGGACATTACTCCGCCGCCCTTTTCGTTCATGGAACGTTGACTAACCGCGCTGGTGGCGTCGAATCCGTTGCCGGGGGTTGGGTTGCCGACAAATGTCGCCAACGCAGAATAGGCAAAGCTGCCAACTATTACTGCTACTACAAGTCTTTTCACGTCTGCTCTCCTTCACTGAGTATTAA
>CAUZEO010000223.1:0-8792 GCA_963578625.1 Kiritimatiellia bacterium
GTCTCCTCGATCCAGGCGCAATCGGGCAGGATGTAGGGGATGCGGGGGGCCGCGGCCCGCTTCAGAAGATATCCTGTATTGTAGACAAAGAACGGGTCCCGGCCGTGGGACTGCGTATACGTGCTGCGGCTCACCACGTCGCCGATCTTTGCGTACATGTTTATGTTATCGGGAATATAGGTCGAATCGATATTCAAGAAGGTGAGGGTGTCGGGGGCCGCCGCGCGGTACTTGGCGGTCAATTGCTCCATGGCAAGGCCGAAAGCCCCCAGGCGCTCGGGCTCCGGCAGTTTCTGGAACTGCTCAACGTCGGGAGCCCGGTCGCAGGAGAAATCCTTGCCGTCCGGCTCGTCCCAGACGTAGTACGCGAAGACCGGGAGATCCAGCTCCTTCACCTTGTCTATGATCTCTGTTTCCACCGAAACCCCCGCGCTGTCGCTGCAGCCCATGATCGCCTTGTAGTTGCGTCGCTTCAGCTCCTGCAGCAGCTCTACGGACATCCAGTGGCCGTACGTTGAAGAGAGGGAGAGATTGACCCGCGGGAGCTCGGGAAGGCTTTTGAAGAACTCGAGACGGAAGATCGCGCAGGGGAAGGTGCCGCAGTCCCAGGCCCGAACCATGGAGGCGGTGGCCGCGCCGTCACCGGTCTCGACCTTTACGAGGTGGTAGCTGCCGTATCGCAAGGCCTCTCCCAGATGGAGTTTCACGAGAGCCGTCCCGCGGTGGAAGTCCGGAGAGTAAAACGTGGCTCGGTCGGTGATATCCTCTCCGTCCCAGAATACCCTCGCCACGCTCGCCCCGCTTCCGGCGTTCCTCGCGACGTAGATGTATACCTGGTCCATCTTGCGGTTGAAACTGACGTAGCCAAGGTCAATGGGGGGTATAACCGTCCTGCTCACTCTGCACGTGATCTCCCTTTCTTTGCCGCGGGGCTTGGCGAGCGCCGAGAACGCCTCGAACCGGATCTCGCTCTCCTCGCTGTCGGGGAGACGTTTCAATCGGATGATTGCCTCCGCCATCTCGCCCGGAGGGATCAGATCCGGCAGAACGCGCCACCAGGGCACCGTGAGGTCCTCTCGCAGGTCCTCCACGGAGCGGCCGTCAACGGAGATCCCTTTGATCCTGACGGGAGTATCCCATCGGTTCCGGATATAGATGTGGAAATAGCCGCCCAGAAGCGCGTGCTTGGGGTGGTACTGTTCCGGAAAGGACCAGCCCTCGTACCAGGGCATGTCCAGCTTGTCCGTGATGACCATGTCCGGACTGAAGAAGGCCAGATCCACCCACTCATCGCCTTCAAAGGTGCTCTCAGCCGCCGCAAACGGCAGGAAAGCGCAACTGCAGAAAAAACCCGCACAGATTAGAACTCGGATACTGCTCATGACAACCCCCATCGTTTGGGTGGAATCGCGTGGAAAAGTGACTTCAATTTCATGCTCGTTTCGGTCTGCTATGGAAGCATTCGGGTCTTCCTGGCACCCCAGGTTGAAGATTCACGGAATGTTGGTGATAACCAATCGTTTACAGCACCTATGCCCTCCAGCGCAAGGCCGCTGAGGCGCAGTCGTTTCCGGACGAACGCCACCCTGGGTTCACGGGCCTTGTTTGAGAAACAAGATCCGATTCCGGGCATAGGATCAGGTAACGTACGAACGTGGCAGCCGCCGCCAATCGCCGATGGCCGTGACGGTAGATGGATCGAGGCATGCTCGGGGGGGTGGTTCCTGGACAACGGCTCGCTAATCCCAGGGCCATCCATCAAACAGGGGGTTCTCGGTTGACCGATAACCAAATGGAAAAGGGGCTGCCGGCACCCAGGCTACGTGACCATCCGCCCAAGCGAAGTTATCGCCGCCATCGTGGGGCTGCTGGAGCCACAAATTGGGATGGCGCCCCGGATCCTGTATGAACGCGCCCCGCGTCACGACGCTGTGCGACAAATCCATGAAGATTGCGGTTTTCACCGGACGAATAATCTCCGTCCTGCTGGTCGTCGGCCAGGGACCGTTCTCTCTCCAGTTCGCGGCATTCGGCCAGCCCGGGGAATGTGCCTGCTCGATCATCTGGCTGTAGCCATACCCCCAGCCGTCCCAGCCCGGGTTCTTTTCCTGTGCCGAAGGACAGTCGAAAAGGGGCGACAGTTTCACTCCCGGCTGCCAGCCGTTCACCTCCATAACCTCGGCGAGTGTCTCATACCACTTTCGGTGGCCCGGGATCCCCGCCGTCCACCCCACCCGGGGATAATAGCCGTCGTGGTCATTGATGTACTGCTCGCACGCCATGCCGATCTGTCTCAGGTTGTTGATGCAAAGGGCCCGCCGTCCCATCTCCTTCGCCCGTCGAACCGCCGGCACCAGCAGCGCGGCCAGGATGGCGATGATCGCAATCACTACCAGCAGTTCGATCAATGTAAATCCATTCGGGGCAATGTCGGCCCGGCGCGACGGCTGCCGCGCAGCCCGAGAAGATGTGCATGGGCGACAACAGCGGGGAATTGACATTGCCTTCATCCCTCTGAGAATCTCGCGTGGCGTACGGCGAGTCGCAGCGCCTTTCGGACGTGGCGTTGAACCTTTGTATGCATCCCTTTAAATTTCTTTCTTCACGACGGACCCAATTGCCGCCTTGCCTCGTGGATAAGAATCCCAGAGCTTACCATATATTCTACGCTCCGCCCCTCTTGGATGCCGGCATGTTTTCGCGGTCATTCCTGTGTTGCCGGCTTCAAGACAGGACCGCTGCGCAGGGGGTGCGATCCCAATTAATTCAATTGAATTCGCCAGCACCATTCGCCTCTGTTGGGCTCATATTCTCTCTATCGGATCAGGGGTGTAAGTATACCACAGGCCGCAGTCGATCCGGAACGCGTAGATCCGATCAGGGTGAGCGGGCCCGGCTTGTACTTTCCCGTCCAGTTCTCGCCGTCCTCGCGGGTGACAGTGTACATGTCGTCCCGCGCGGACTTGTTCCATTCTTCATCCGGATAATCGCCGGCCCAGGCCTCGTAGAGCTTGTTGATCACGTTGTAATGCGTCGCGTCGGAGTCGGGCGAGTACCAGTCGAACACCTTCACCAATTTCGCAGGCGGAAAGACCCGGTCGACATCACATCTCGCATCGATGAACCAGTCGTCGAGGAAAAGAAATGATTTCACTGTTTCACCCCTGTTCGGCCCCCACCGAGCTTGCTCGGTGGGGCGTCTTCGATTGGCCGGTAGACGAGTGAAATAGAGCACATTACCACGCCGGTCCCCCGACCGTCATCAACGCTTCCGCCACCTGGCCGAATGGCCGGCCTTCCACGTCCAGTTCCAGCGCGAACGGCTGGCGGCGGCATGGGCCATCTGGAGTGATCTCCAAGACATGCTCCACCTCGGCACGCCCGGGCGCGGGCAGAGTTGCAGATGTGCCCTGCCAGCCCGTTGGGCCAACCAGGCGTACTGCCAGCATCGCTTCGCGAGGCAGCGGATTTCGCACCGTCACACGAACCGAAGCCGGTCCCGGTTCGGCAAGATGCAGGCGATAGGGCCAGATCCAGCCACACCAGCTATCCATGTTGAAATGCGATTCGTTCTCTGCCAGGGGCATGGCCTGCTCGTGACTTTCGCGAACCTCACGGGCCCAGCCATCCGCCATCGCCTGGAGTTGATCATCGTTCGCCGTCGGGCTGATATGGCCGCCGATGAAAATGTCCGGCTTCCATCGGGCCAGCCAGCGTGCGCTTTGCTCAAAACCGTCCAACAGGGCGCCGTTGCGATAGACAAAACTGTGGATGATCGGGTTGCTCTCAGACGGCGCCTCGTATTCACGCTGAAAGATGTACTGATCGCCCACATGGGCGATCCGCTTGCCGTCGACCTCGAATCCGATGAGCGCCGCGAATCGGGTGTGCCCGCTCATCGGGGCAAAATGGAATTCATATTCCTCCCATCGAACCGTCTCGTCCACGCCGAATCGGCGATCCACCTTGATCGGTGCGGTCATCGTGCACGGGAATGTATGAGCCTGTGGCTGTTCGACCAGATCGGCAAAGGTATCCGCCGCCCAGCATTCGGTGCCGTACAGGCGCTGCAGCATGGGCACGCCGATGACATGGTCATCATGGAAATGACTCAGCAGCACCACGTCGATCCGATCGATCCCGAATTGCTTTTTCAATGCATCCACCGAGTGCAGGAGCGGCCGGCGATTATCCTGCTTGGGATAACGCGCCATGCCTACGGGAAACCAGAGATAGCCATAGTCCAGCGCCATGGCCTTCCCTGATTCGCTGATGAGCAGCCAGGTGTAGGCGTTGGTGCAACGATTGAAGTAAAGGTGCTCGGTCACCTGGACCAGCGGATCGCCGTGCAGCAGGTCCAGGCGCTCCTCCATGGGCAGTCCGCCGAAGTAGGTTTCCCGCTTGCGGCATAGGGTGCGCAGATTGTCCTGCAACTGCGAGAGCGCCGCATCGACCCGGTCGAGGATCGGTTCGCCGAGACTGGGCAGCAACGCGTCCGGTGTTCGCTGCCGCAACACCTGCGCCGAGTAGTAGACGTTGGCCAGGCCGGGTACATCGCAATAGTCATACTGCAAAGGCGCTACGCGGGGCACGCGGCCGGGCGAGTGAATGGTCTCGCCGCTGAAGACGGCCTGCATGCCGGCCTGCGGCAGCCTGATGCCGAATCCGATCTGTGACATCGGCGCGCCCGGCAGCGGGATGATCTCGATGGACAGGCCGGCGATCTCAACCGTCGCATAGTCGTGAAGAACGCCGGCAAGCGGCACCGCCTCAATCGGGCTGAACTGATCCCATTCGCAGTCATAGATCATATAGGATCTGCGTTCGCGAAAGTGCTGGGCCGGATCGATGTACTTTTCCTGATCATGCTCGCCGACATAAACCGGGATGCCCGCAGCCGCAGCCCGAAGGGCGCCGGCGCTGTGGTCGCGGAAATAGTGTGTCAGCAGGACGGCGGCCGGGGGTTCCGGCAGCTGATCGACGTGATCGAGCCAGCGACCGGTACCCGCGTCAATGATCAATGTGCCGCCCGGAGCCTGGACGGCGTACACGTTGCAACTGTCGACGAACCGCCAAAGACCGGGCAGAATCTCGTTCCATTCGGTCAGGGTTCTATATCCTTTCGATCGGTTCCGGGGTGTAGGTGTACCAGAGGCCGCAGTCGATCCGGAACGCGTAGATCCGGGCATCCATGAAGAGAAAATCGAGCCGGATCTTTTCCTTGCCGACGAAATCCGCGAGGTTCTTCCCGTCCCTCCAGCGCACCGCGCCGTAGATCTCATCGCCCTCCAGCGGGATGCAGTCGTCGAAGGTGTACCCCGCGATGGGTTTGCGGTCGATATCACTCGCCTGCACCCGGACGCAGCCCACCCCTCCCGCGTTGTAGTTCAACGTCAGTTCCCCGTCGTTCAGCCAGAGCGGACGGGTGCTGAAGCGCCCCCACCCCGTTGCTTCAAGGTAGCAGAAGCCGTCGTGGCGCAGGGAGTGGCGGACCAGCGTGCGCACGTTGCGCGGATAGCCATCCGGGGCCACGCCGTGGTTGACCGTATACCCCTTGGAAAAGAAATTGATCGTGCCGTCCTTGTCCACGTCGATGGTTTTGCAGTACATCGCTCCGCCGAGGTATGTACCCGGATCGCCCCGTGGAATCAGCACATGCCGCCGGTCCGGCCGCCACCAGGACTGCCCGTCATACGAGTAGGCGAGCTTCACGTCGACGGTCCCGAGCCACTTCGCCGTGCCCTGATCGGCGAAGGCAAGGGCCTCTCCTCCCTCCGCTACCGGGGTTCGGTAGTAATTCACCGCGCCGAAGAGGTACTCGTCCTCGTACACGAGGGCCGGCATCCCGTAGAACTGCATGCACGGTCCATCGGTCTCCTCCGGGTGCACGATAACCCGGGGATCGGTCCAGTGTTCGAGGTCCTCGGACTCCACCATCGCGACGCGGCGGTCCAGGTTCCACGGGCGACAGATGACCTGCCACTTCTTGATGATTGGGTTGTAAATGATGTTGTTGCAAGTATCCGCCCCGTTGGGGCGCCCAAACCACTGATGCCGCATGTCGGCGGTCCAGTGGATCCCGTCCGGTGAGCAGGCTACCAGGCCCACGCCGCCCTCGATCTCGCCAATGGCGGAGATGTGCCGGGCAAACGGCCACACAATGCACTTGTACCGGCGGTCAGGATCCGGATCCCACCGGTCGTCAAACTCCAGGCCGTGCCAGCGATCCTTGTCCCTTCGGTCGGGGAGCTCCGTCATTCGCAGGGGTTTCCCGGGGGGCGGGTCGCCTATGAGCGTGACCTTTCCCGCCTCGCGCTTTCCCGTCCAGTTCTCCCCGTCTTCGCTGGTCACCAGGTACATGTCGTCCGGCACGGTCGTCGTCCATTCTTCGTACGGCCCCGGACCGGCCCAGGCCTCGTAGAGCTTGTTCGTCACGTTGAAGTGCGTGGCGTCGGAATCGGGCGAGTACCAGTCGAAAACCTTTTCCAGCTTCGCGGGCGGATAGACCCGGTCCACGTCACACTTCGCATCGATAAACCAGTCATCGAGAAACAGAAACAGCTTCATAGAGGCAACTCCCTTTGCCGCGATGAGTATCGCATCAGCAACGGATGGGCAAACAATTTTGGTCGTGTAGCGAGGGCAGGCCCGGATTTGATGGAGAACGCGCTGAGTGACGAATCAAGTCCGAATGTCGAAATCCCAAGTCGGTTCCGATCCCTCCGGGAACATCATTCGGGTGCGGGTCGCTGGGAATTCAATCTTTTTTGGGGCTTGGGTATTTCGTCATTCGTCATTTATGATGTCGGGGTAATGTCCGGACATTGCTCTCATCAAAATTCTCGTAGTGCCTGGAAGCACAGGAGGCGATTTTTGATGATCCGGAGACTCGGACGGATATCCGCCCTGGCGTATTCCCTGCTCCTTTCCCAGGCAGGGGCGCTCATGATCGCGGAAGACGGCAGGCCTGCAAGCGTGATCGTCGTGGAGTCGCTGGCCACCCCGGTCGAAAAACACGCGGCGGAAGAGTTGGCTGAATTTCTGTGGCAGGTTTCCGGCGCTCGATTTGAAATCGCTGCAGAGCGTCGGCCCGGCCAGAGCAACCTGCTGGTGGGCATGGGCGCCGGGCACATGGCTGACCCCGAACTGACCGCCGATGGCCTGGGCCCGGAGGGGATCATCATTCGGACGGTCGGCAATGATTTGATTCTCGCCGGCGGACCGGTGCGGGGAGCCCTCTACGCGGTCTATACCTTCCTGGAGGATGAAATCGGCTGCCGGTGGTGGTCGCATGATGCCGGCACGATTCCCAGCAAACCGACAATCTCAATCGGATCGATAGATGTACGGTACGCGCCGATCCTCGAGTACCGGGAGACGGACGCATCCGTCACCGCGACAGATCCGGCATGGTCCGCGCGGAACAAGTGCAACGGCGCGGCTCACTTCCTCCGCGCCGATCAGGGGGGCCGCTACCTGTTCGAACCCCACTTCTGTCACACCTTCTACATGTTGCTTCCTCCGGAGAAGTATTTCGAGGATCACCCCGAGTGGTTCAGTCTCCGGGGTGGGGAACGTTTCGCCGGATCGGGAAACGACATCACCCTGGTTGAAGCCTCGCTTTGCCTCACCAACGAAGAGATGCGCAAGACGCTCGTGGAGAACCTCAAGCAGGTTCTGCGGGAACAGCAGGATGGAACAGAGCATGCATGGCACAACCACGAGAACGGCGAGACGATCCTCGCCGAAGTCTCGCCGCCCGACAGCGCGGGAAAGCTTTGGTGCGAATGCGACCAATGCACCGCGGTGGAGGAGGCCGAGGGGAGCCCGGCCGGGCTGATGATTCGATTCGTAAATGCCGTGTCCGAGGATCTGAAAGATGAGTTTCCCGATGTCCTCGTCAGCACATTGGCCTATCACGATACCCGCAAGCCGCCGTGGCCTTCTCCGGATCGGACGAAGATCACGAAGACATCCGATGATGTGATCGTCCGCCTTTCCACCATCAAATGCTCCTTCGGCAGGCCGTTCACCCACGCAAACAACACCGCGGTCTACCAGGACCTGCTCGGGTGGTCGAAGGTGTGCAGCCGCCTCCACGTGTGGGACTACGTGGTGAATCACACCTATGCCATGCTGCCGCATCCGAATCTGCGGGTCCTTGCCCCGAACATCCGCGAGTACATCAAGCTCGGCGTGACGGGATACTACGGCGGCGCGGAACGGAACCCGGCGATCGAAGTGGCCGAGCTCCGCGCGTGGATGGTGGCCAAACTGATGTGGGATCCCAGCCTCGATGGACAGGAACTGATCGAGACGTTCTGCCGCGGCTTCTACGGCGCGGCCGGCAGGCACGTCGTTGCCTACCTGGACGTCATGCACGATGCCGTGGAGAAAACGGACGATTGGCTGGGGCTGTCGTCGCCTCCGACCGCGGATTTCCTCGCCCTGGAAACCCTGGACAGGGGGTGGGCGCACCTGGAGGCGGCCGCGTCCGCGGTGGTGGGCGACGAGGAGTTGTCCGGGCGCGTGGAGCGGGTTCGGCGGTGTGTCCGGTACGCCTATGCCCAGCGCGGCGTCATCGGGGATATGGTTGTCAGCGCCTCCAGTTCACATCGTTCCCGCGTCCCCGTGAACGCCGTGATCGGCATCGGGCTCGATGCGGATGCGCGCACCCACAACGCCAATCCCGAGCATGCATGGCTGAGCGAAAAGGTTATAGTGAGCGACCTGAATCCGCATCCCGGGACCGTTCCCGGAAGCCACTGGTTTAAAGTCGAATTTGTCGAGCC
>CAUZEO010000224.1:0-8752 GCA_963578625.1 Kiritimatiellia bacterium
GACGAGGAAGTATCACGAATTCCAGGAGCACGGCATTTCACTCTACGTCGACTGGGCGCTTCCCAGTAGCCGCGCCGGAACGAAACCGGACGGGAGCTTTGGCTTTGAAGGCTACGATGAAGGACAGCGGGCGGTGCGAAAAATGGCGCGGACGATGCGCGAGATCGGCGGGCTCTTCTACGTGAATCAGCCTTCCGGGCCCTGGGCGGATCTCGGGTATTTCGAGGGCGGGCGTTGGGACACCGAGACGCAGGATGACTGGCGATACGTTGCTGATCGTCTTCAGCTCTACAAGTTGCACGAATTCCGGCCGAACACGGTCGTGGCTCTCGACATGATGTGCGTCGAGTTCATTCACCAATGCCTACTCTACAATTTTCAGCCCAACATCAACAACCGGGTCAGTCTGGTCACCAAGCAAAGCCTTGCGCCGCGGGAGTTGATCCGCCTCAGGTGGCCGCTGCGCGAGGCCGTGATGGCGCCGGTGCCCTTACGCCCGGCGTACTGGGAAACGGCGTTCAGCCCGCTGGAAACCGCGGTCCTCGAACTGCCCGGCACGATCCAACTCGCTGCTTTCAATCACGTGCCGGGAGCCGATCACACCGCGGATCTTTCCGTCGACCTGGAACCTGTCTTGTCGGAAAAACCCTTCGCAATCTGGCGTTCCGATGTCGTGGAGGGACCGTGGGTCGACATTGATTGTAAGCAGGGCACCGAACCGCACATCCGGCTTGCTCCGGGAAAATGGCAGAATGAGTACCACGACGTCGCCGCGAAAGTGGAGACCCGATCGAACGTCGATGCGAAGTGGGACGGCATGCGACTGACTCTTCCGGAGGTGGAGATCTTCGGCCAATCGACTGTCTTCTTCCACCTCTCCCTGGTTCCTGCCGTGGTGCGATCGGTGGAAGGCCGCGACGTGATCTGGCCGGTAAGCAGCCAGCCGCACTTGCGGATCGATTCGCGCGACGATGGCACGCTGCTGATTCGGAGTGACTACACAAGCGCAGTGGTTGCCGTCTCTCCGGATTGGTTGACCGGGGACGCCCAAACAGGCGGGCAGGACGATAAGACAGGCTGGCCGACGATCACGATTCCAATCGGCACGTACCGGCTGACGCCGGATGCCCGGTTGTTTTACGAAAACCGGCCCGCGAAGTAGCATAGACTTCCAGCCCGAGCGGCGCCAAGTTTAGCCTTGTTTTTAGCGCCATTCGGAGCAAATCGATGCGTAATCGTGCTATTCTTCCGCGTTCGTTTGCAAATTTCCAGAAATTCACCGGCATGAGCGTAGGGGCGAAAAAACTGATTCCGTTTTTGTGGACACTGCTGTGTGTCGCCGCCGCGGCGCATGGCCTCCCGTGGAACAGCGACAACGACTATCTCGTCCTGGTGGAGTACGATTCCGCGACCATTTCCGGCACAAACATTCCCGTCAGTCTGGAGGTGCATTTTCACCGGATCTTGCGCGACCTCGGCCTGGTCGACCGTGTGGACCGGGCTTCCGTTCGCATCGTGGAGTACTCCAGGGCGACCGGATTTCCGGTGGAATACCGTCCAATCGCGGCCGGCGACGAGAAGTATGAAATGCCCTTTTGCATTTATCGCGACGCGCGCACACACACACCAGCCTTGCATCCGCCTAATAATTCTGCGTCCGGTGCGCGATCCTATTTCGTGGAAGAAAAGTAGGCCGGCCTTCCAAGGCCAACTCGTACCTCGACTTAATAAAATCCCGTGCAGTGCAATGCGCTGTCCGTAGCGCGGAATTCATTCCGCAGGGGAGAAATTGGCCTCTCCCTTCGTGGACTCGGCGACTTCCGCTACTTTACGGAGAGGTCAATGCGGCGTTGCTCGATCTGCTTCAGGGCTTCATTTAGGAGCGGCTTTCTCAGCGTCAGGCCGTATTCCGCCAACACCTGCGCTGTCGTCACCTCTTCGGAGAGGCTTTCGAAGAGAAAACAGCAGTTCTGCTGATCCATCCGGACCGATACGCGGCCGGCGTAGGTGCGCTCGAGATCGCGAATGGTCTCGTAGTCGCAGTCGTTCGATATGACTGCGTAGTCGAAATTAATGTCCGCAACGAACACCGGGCTGCTTCCACCCCATCGCAGGGTTTCATGTCGAAGCCCGCCCTGCACCCGCTCATGACCCAGGGGGTCGATGATCCGGCTCCATGCGGGGTAGGCGAGGACGATCGGCACCGAATACTCGAAGGCATAGTAATTTAACAGCAGTCCTCCCGGCCAAAGTGAGGGGCACAGAATCAGGTCCGCCCCATCTTCACTTTGCCGGGCAAACAAAGGTTCGAAATTAATGTCGTAGCAGATGGCCCCTCCCACCTTGAGACCGCTCCACTCCATCAACTGCGGATTAGTGCCGGGAATAACCCCTTCGTTTAATTCGCCGAGGGTCGGGTACTCCTTCACATATCGACCCAAATGAGTCCCATCCTTGTCGACCAGGTTGCATGCGTTCAGAATGTGGCCGTCTTCCCGCAGGAATACCGGCACGGTGATCGCCACTCCGTGGTCTGTTCCGCAATTGATCAGCGTAGAGCACTGGCTAATCCAGTCATCCAGGACCATTTCATCCATGGTAATCGGATTCGGATTGTTGGGTCCGTCTCCACGCCACTGGTTCAGCACTTCGGGAAGAACGACCAGATCCGCGCCTTGCGCGGCCGCGAGCGAGACCAGGCGGCAGGCTTCCTCCAGTTTGGCTTCAAAACTGGGGAAGTCGTCGTAGGTCAATGAAACAGCGGCGATGCGTTTGATATTCATGGGCGGATCTCCTGATTAAATCTCTGTATATCTAGAAAAATGTAGCTTGGGCTTCCAGTCCGAGCAAGCGCAAGGAATGTTCATGGTGAAGAGAATGGGAGGAGCGTGCCCAATCATTCGCTTTTCATGATCGACCCTTGCGCAGGGTCGGCCTGGAAGCCCAACGTACGCCGGTACTCATTCATCTTCTCCATCTCTCCCTCAAACACGACGGCGTAGCGATCGTCGACACTGTAGGCGCGGTCGCTCTTTTCAAAAGTCGTCTGCTCAAAATCTGAAGGCGCGCCGTTTTCGGCGCGCACAGGGCAAGACTTTCCGCCAGCTTATTGCGTCCGCGTCCACGGGTCTTCAAGAGCTCCTCTGCGCGGCAGAATATGACGGCCCGGCGGGCCTTGTGTTCCAGTGTCGCGGCGGCGAGGACGAGGTGATCGAATGTGTGGCGGTTGCGAGTCACGTCACGTGTCTCGCCCACCCGGTGGGAGTGCTGCCCCCGTAGCTTCCCGCGGCGGCAAAATTGTCGTGCGTCGGCAGGATCGGGTTGGTCCCGTCATCGCGGATGGAATTTCACCATGCGGCCGTGCTGATCAGGTTTGTGTCGACTGCCTGGGCCTCGACGATGCAGAGCCCTGCGATCACGGTGGCCAGGAATGTATTTGTGCGACTTCTCATCTCACTTCTCTCCGAAACCTGCTTGTCTTCGAATTCAAGCCTGATACTCCGATGCTCGAAACGGCATCCCATCAAACGATCACGAGGATTCAATGGAAGTTTTCCAAAAAAAAACGCCCTTTAGAGATGGTGCCAAGGGCCTGCTTCGGCAATATTTTAACTGTTTGTGGCCAATAAGGACGACTTGAAACCCGATGTCCTTATTGACGATTCAGCAAGTATTCTATAGATATGGGGGTCGCAGGATCGGAAATACCTCGCGGTCGAGCTAGTCTCTGGATCGCGATGACGATCGACGGAACCAGCATGTTAGACAGATGGGAAAGAACATCTGCGTAGAGCCCACACCGGTTGTTGAACCGAAGGTGGCCATGGAATCGGATGGTCGGGAATCCGAGCACCTCATGGCCACCGCCTCCCAGCACCGCGCGATTTACCAGGCCATGCGCGCCGGCCAGGCGAGGGCCGCCGAGGAACTTCTACGAGCCCACATCTCGGATGGTGGCCGGAGAATGCTCGCAGGCTCGAAACAGGCAGAAGCTCACTCCCCTCAACGGTAGGGGCCAATGCTCGGACAGTAAATGTCGGAGGAGCCCATCATCATCGAGAACATTTCCCTCGACTGGGGAGAAATGCCCGTCCGCGTTTCGTTTAGCTATGGCCGGGTTGAAACCTTTCCCTTTTTCGTGGCGCGGATCCGGTCCGGCGAACACGAAGGGATCGGGGATTCCGTAGTTGAAACGACAGAGAATCTATACGCTGTGCTTCAATCGCTTCCCGGGTGCGATGCCCGTGAACTTGATCGGTTGTTGCCCGATGTGCCGAAAGTTGTCCATGAAGGGATCTCCATTGCGCTCCATGACCTGGTAGGCAGGGTGTCGGGTCTTCCGCTTAATGAGTTGTTGGGCGGCGCACGCGAACAGCAAGTTCCTTTGATGCCGTGCCTTTTTCCGAACGATGCGGGAGAGGCCGCGGTCCTGGCAAAAGGTTGGATCGATCAGGGATACCGGTCACTCAAGGTAAAGTTGACCGGTAATCTCGAATCCGATTTGGGCAGAGTCGAGTCGATCCGCGCCATAGCGCCCGAGGAAATTGTGCTGCAGGGCGATGCGAATGAGGGGTATGAGACTCTCGAGGATGCAGCGCACGCGGTTCGCGAACTCGGCGTGGCAGGGCTCAACATCTTCGAAGATCCTCTGCGCGGGGGGCCGGCGGAATATGCAGAGCTGCGAGGGCGCGCAAGGGAGGGGGATGCGAAGATCATGGTCGATGTGCTTGCGCGGCGCACCGATGACCTGGTTGAGGTACTCAAGCTCGAAGCCGCCGATTTTGTCGGCATCCATCCCGTACAACCTTGCTCGTTATCACGTGCAATACATCACACGCGCCTGGCTCAGGAATCCGGTGTCCCCGTGGTGATTGGCGGAACCGGCTATACGGGGATTTCATCGGCCGCCTATCAGCACCTCGCCGCTGTCGTTACGCCCGGCGGGGTGTGTGGTGAACTCGGCGGATTCTTCGATCACGGCATGCCCCGCAACCTCGCCGCCGAGCCTCTGCCCATGAAAGACGGCGCGGTGATTCTGCCCAAGCGTCCGGGACATGGGGTAGAATTAAATGAAGATGCGCTCGCGGACTTCGTGGTAGGTAGTAGAACTTGGTAGGCAAGAGGCCGCTAACTCCGCAAAAAATCGGCACAAGATCCCTGAGGAAGAAAAGGGGTCAGTGTGTTCATATGTTCAGTAATTGCTTCTTGATCTTTGCGGTCTTTCCCTTTCCAGCGCTCTCCATCACCTTGACTGCTTGGAAGATATTTGTCCGGCTTCCCATGTTACACTCCCGGTCTATCCACTCGTTTGTAATGACAGTTTGCGTCTTGACGAGCCAGACGACGCCTTGCTTGCGGGGGTCGGTTTTCTTTCATCTCTTTCAATTCCGCTGCCGAGATGCTGAAAATTCCCCGGCACTTCTGAATCAGTTCGTGGGCCCGCTTTTCGTTGTGCTCCGCAATGATCTGTCCACCGAATGACGATTCCTTCTTCCCGTGCTTTGTTTCTTCGATTCGATCCAGCAACTGGTCCCGGAACGAATCTTCCCCCTGGTACCACCCCCGCCGGAATCGCTCCCATTCCTCCTCCTGGTGCCCCGGGCGACATTCCAGCGCCCGAGACTCCATGTAGGTGCGATATTGCCGCCGCCCCCGTGTTGTCATCCTTTGCGATTCCAAGACTGTTTACAACAGGGGAAAACTCGAGCCACCCGGGCCGTTTGGAAGGTACGCTAAGAAATGACGGATAGCAGGAAAGTCTTGGGGATTTTCCTCTCAACAGGCTGGCACGCGCCGGGTTCAGATGGACATAATCGCCGGCGATACGGAAATACTCGGGATCATCCGGATCGATAAACGGAGCCTTGTAACGCCCCTGAAAAACGTGACCGACCAACGAGTGGCGAATGCTGTATCGCTGAGTATAGGTTCCCTGGAACCACTGCATTCCCAGTGAGAGATTCGCCTTTGGGGTTTCGAGCAAGAGATGATAGTGGTTTCGCATCAACACGTAGCTGTGAACGATCCATCCGGTCCGGTCGCAGGTTTGCCCCAAGGTGGCGATAAACATGTTTCGATTTATATCATCTCTGAAAATCGTTTCTTTTCGGTTTCCCCGGCATATCACGTGATAACAGGCCCCGGGATATTCGATTCGTGGCTTGCATGGCATGGTGGATGCCGATTAGGCAGCAGGGAGAAAGGAACCCAAAAACTGAACATCTGAACACACTGACCCCTATTTCCCCTATTTGCCATCATTGACGTTTTTGCTTAGTACTGCTAGTTTGACGCTTGCACGAATCGCGCTTTCTGATTCGCATTTGCGCACGGAGGCGAACACAGAGGAACAGACGAGCAATAATGAAAACCCGATCCGGAGATCTCTTCAAACGCAACGGCATCTATTATGTGCAATGGCGCGTGGACGGGAAGCTTTTCATGCGCTCAACCCGCAAGCGGATCCGCAAGGAGGCCGAAATCGTCCGCGACGAGGAGGAGAAGTCGCCGGCGCTGAAGATCTCCGAGGCATTCCGCGCCTTCTTCAAGGCCCCTAACCGGTCCGACTCGAGCGAATCAACGCTTCAAAGCTACGAGTACCAGTTCAAGACCTTTGCTAAGTGGGCAGGCGAACGTGGAATCGTCGCAATGCGCGACATCTCAGACAAGGCGGGCTCCGCGATCAAGGTGGAAGACCCGGACACGCCCTATGTGGTCAAGTACGCACGGACGATGTAACCCGCCGTGTAAGAATGCGAGCCGCTACCAAACCATGTGCCGCCGTTCTGTCCTTAATCGTCTCCCAGGCCTGTGCCGGTCCGGCGCCGGCCGAACCCGCCGACGCAGCGCAATCTCGTTTCCAGCCGGCTGAGACAGAACCCATGAGTTATCCCATGCTGCAGCTGACCAACGGAGTGCTCGACATGAGGATCTACACGCCGGACCGCGAAGCCGGTTTTTACCGCGGCGTGAGATTCGACTGGTCCGGCATCATCGAACGCGTTGAGTACAAGGGCCATCGATTCTACGGGCCCTGGCGCTCGGCGCATCAGTCCACCGGCAACGACTTCGTCAGCGGCCCCGCCGGAGAGTTCGCCATGGATGCACCGATGGGCTTTGATGAAGCTGCGCCGGGGCAATCATTTGTCAAGATCGGCGTCGGCATCCTTCGGCGTGCCGACGAGGAGGACTACACCTTTGCGGGCGAGTACGAGCTCATCAAAGCGGGAGAGTGGGCGGTGGACAACGGCAGAAATTGGGTCGAGTTTCGGCAGGAATTGAAGGGCGATCGAGGTTGGGCTTATCGCTATACCAAGCGAATAAGCCTCGGCGAGGACAAGCCGACGTTCGCGCTGGTTCACAAGCTGGAAAACATCGGCACCAGGACAATCGACATCGACCACTACAACCACAACTTCACCTTGATCGACGGCGTGCCGTTCGGGCCGGACTACACCGTCACTTTTCCCTTCGCCGCCAAGGAGCCGAGGGAGATCAAGAGAGGACTGGCCTGGTTCCGCGGCACGGGAATCGAGGTCCTCAAGCCGCTGGGTGGCGAATCGCTGTGGATCAGGCTGCGGGGGGCCGGTGGAGTGGCCGACAACGGCTGCACCGTCCGCAACAACAAAACGGGAGCGGCGGTTTCGTTCGCTGGAAACGTTCCCATCAAGGAGTTCCGATTCTGGGCCGTGGAGACAGCGGCCTGTCCTGAGCCGTTTATCCGGCTCAAGATCGCCCCAGGAAAAAGCGCGGAGTGGACGTGGGACTACGTGTTGAGTGTGGATGATTCCCTGCGGAAAACCCGAAGGGATTGAACCATTCGGGTGCGTTCGGGAAAAAAGGGGTCAGTGTGTTCATATCTTCAGTAATTGCCTCTTGATTTTAGCGGACTTTCCCTTTCTAGCGCTCTCCATCACCTTGACCGCTTGGTAGATATTCGTCCGGCTTCCCATGTTACACTCGCGATCAATCCACTCGTTTGTCATGACGGTTTGCGCCTTGACGAGCCAGGCGACGCCTTGCTTGCGGGGATCGATTTTCTTCATCTCTTTCAATTCCGCTGCCGAGATGCCGAATATTTTTCCGCACTTCTGAATCAGTTCGTGGGCCTGCTTTTCGTTTCTTCAATTCGATCCAGCAACTGGTCCCGGAACGAATCTTCCCCCAGGTACCACCCCTGAAAAACGTGACCGACCAACGAGTGGCGAATGCTGTATCGCTGAACATAGGTTCCCTGGAACCACTGCATTCCCAGGGAGAGATTCGCCTCCGGGGTTTCGAGCAAGAGATGATAGTGGTTTCGCATCAACACGTAGCCGTGAACGATCCATCCGGTCCGGTCGCCGGTTTGCCCCAAGGTGGCGATAAATATGTTTCGATCTATATCATCTCTGAAAATCGTTTCTTTTCGGTTTCCCCGGCACATCACGTGATAACAGGCCCCGGGATATTCGATTCGTGGCTTGCGTGGCATGGTGGATGCCTGTCAGACGGCAGGGAGAAAGGAACCCAAAACTGAACATCTGAACACACTGACCCCTATTTGCCGTTTGGATCGGCGCGGTGCGGATCAATCATCGACTTGAGAGGGTACCAGGCTGATCATTTTTGCGCCCGGCACTGGTTTCATCGCGCGGGGATCGGTTACGATCCTCAATTCGGCGTCCGGGGACAGTACGAACAGGGGATACGCCTGTTCATCATGAATTTCCTGAAAGTCCTCGTAACTGAATTCTTCGGTGAGCCTGTTTAC
>CAUZEO010000225.1:0-8641 GCA_963578625.1 Kiritimatiellia bacterium
ACGGGACTTGAGCTCTACTCGAGCTCCGGCCGTGGCACGGCGATGGTTCCATGCTTGGGCACCGTGGGCCACGGGCAGGATGCCCATGCCACATGCCCTAAATAATATCCACAATCGATCCGAACTCAGGATCCGAAAGCCGCTTGTAAGTACGAATGGCAAATCCGTCCGTCATACCTGCGATGTAGTCGCACAGGAGTCGCGCGCGCAGGCGCGGATCCGGTTCGGCGAGCACGATTTCCTCGCGCCGTTCCGGGAGAAGGGAAAGCGTCGGGGTCTCCATCTCCAGGTACATTTCACGATACGACCCGAACAATTGCTCCAGCAATTTTCTACCCTTGAATTCGAGCTGTTGCAATTCAGCGGTCTGAAAGACGAGATCCTGTGCAAGGCGACCGAACCAATCCGAGCGCGCCCGGAGTTCTCCGTCCACCTCCAACTGGAACCGATACCGGTTCGTCCGCTCACTCAGAAAGCACTCACCGGGGACGAGCCGGCAGGCGCGAATGGAGTTGCCGATCTCCACGCTCATCGTCAGTTCGAAATCGCCGCGCTCGATCATGTCCAGAATGAAGTCGACGGCCTCTCCCCCTGCCTTATCGAGTTCCGTTTTCTCCGCCCAGGATCGAATCCGCTGCGGGGTCAGGAACCCGGCCCGAATTCCGTCGATCAAATCGTTAAGCGAGTAGGCCGTGTCATCCGCCCAGTCCATGATCTGACACTCGATACTGCGAAAGTGATTGAGTGCCTCTCCAGGAGCGAGGTCTTCGGTCGGTGATTCGTCTCCGAATACGTAGGCCACCAGGGGCGCTTGTTCGTCGTAGAGAAAATGATTCTGCGGCTCGCCGAGATCGCAGTAAATCGACTTGTATTTCATGGTTGCGTCCAGCAGGGCGCGAGTAGGCCGTAAACCGGTACGGGCATTGCCACGCGAATAGATGATCTCGGTCAGCAGCCGCAGCGTCTGCGCGTTGCCTTCAAACCCGCCGAACGTTCGCATCAGGCCATGAAGAGCCCGTTCGCCGGCGTGACCAAAAGGCGGGTGCCCGATATCATGCACCAGGCAGGCGGCTTCGACCAAATGCGGATCGATATAGAAGTCATTCGACTGGTGCTCGTCGTGTTCAAGCAAAAACCCGCAAATCGACCGCCCGATTTGCGCAACCTCGATGGAGTGTGTTAGGCGAGTTCGATAGAAATCATATTCTCCGACCGAAAAAACCTGCGTCTTGGCCTGAAGGCGGCGAAACGCGGAGGTATAGATGACCCGGTCGCGATCCTGTTGAAACGGGCTGCGGTAGTCAGGATTCCGGCGGCCGTGAATCTCGGTGTCGAAGTCGTTATAGAAGCGGTTGGGCACTGGAAGCGGGTTTCGGGTTTCGGGTTTCGGGTTTCGGGTTTCGGGTTTCGGGTTTCGGGTTTCGGGTTTCGGGTTTCGGGTTTCGGGTTTCGGGTTTCGGGTTTCGGGTTTCGGGTTTCGGGTTTCGGGTTTCGGGTTTCGGGGATAGTGGGTACCCGGCGCCCGGCGCTTGTCTATTCATTTTTTCCTGATCTCTCAAACTAAGGGTTCAGGGAGGCGGGTAATCTGAACAGATCATTGGCCAAACATCGGGTCTGCAGGATTTTGGGAATTCGGCCTGCAAGGCGGGATTCGCATTCAGGGGCACTTGACTCCTGAACCGGAAAACCCTAAGTTCCCGACTTCATCACGCTCCCGAAGGGCATGCCGAATGGGTTTGACATTCAGCGGGTATGCCACGCCGGAGTCCCGAAGGGCGCAGGCGGGTGTAGCTTAGTGGTAAAGCTCCAGCCTTCCAAGCTGGCTACGCGAGTTCGATTCTCGCCACCCGCTCCATGTCCATCTGTTGTCAGAAACCCAACCCCAACGTCCATCCCTTGTCGTTGAACGACAATCCTTTGTGCAAAACCTGTCCATCCGTTGCAAAAAAGCGTCCATCAATGGACAAACAGCGCTCGTGAGATTTTCCGTGAGATTTGAGGGTAGGTTGAAGGGGATTTGGGGGTGGAGGAGTCAAGGAAATTGACGTATGGATACAACAGTTCCACTACCTCATCCCGTGGACTTGCCAATAGACTGAGCCGTGGTCGCAACAATGGTGTTGGGTTTGGGATGCGAAATACTTTGCGCTTGAAACAGTGTCTATTCCAAACTCACCGTAGACTCACCAGACGGGAGGAATTGGCTGCGATGAAGAAGGAAGCGAAACAATTGATCTGTGCGTCCATATGTTTCTGCCTGGGTCTCGCCGGCGGTTGTCGTTCGAAGATCGCTTTCGTTTTCAATCTGTTGACTTCAGGAGAATCACGGCAAGAACCGGTCTGGAGACCACCGAACGCCGGGTTCTGCGGCCCTCGGCCGCCGAAGATTCAGCAACAACTCAAAGCTCGCTTATTTGAGGTCTAGTGCATCAAGCCGCAATGCTGTCAGACATTCCAGTATTGGGACGCGGTATTTATCTGCCAGACCTTTGTTGGCACCGCCTGCTTGTTCCCTGAGGATCTCGTCTGCACCCTTAGTAAGTATTACTTGAGCCTTGTTGCAGACCTCTTGTTTGACGCCGGCTTTCCTGGCGGCGGCCACGGCATCAGACAGCATCCGCAGATACTCGTAGTCGGCAATGCCCTGTCTCCAGGCTTCCCAGCGTTTGGAACTGATAGGGCCTTTATCGCCTTTGTAGACCATTGCATAGCTTACTCCGTCGACGTAGTCACTGAAGGTTCCGTTCTGCGCGTCAACGTAGACCCACATAGCAATGCCGCCCAACCCATTCTTCCACGCCTTCCACGCCATCCCGCGATAATACCATGGGTCGACATTCTTCGCGCTGGCGCAGACGTAGTGCCATGACTTGAGCTTTGTCTCATTCATAATATCACGGATACTATTCAGACAGAAAATGTCCACGTACGGCAGAGATGCTCTGATTTGTTCGTCAGGGATATGGGGATCAGCCCAGACCAGCATTTCCGGGTCGATCTTCTTTAATAATTTACTGGCAGGAAGATCGACCTCCTCCCACCTCTTGGGCTCATCGGTCCAATACCAGGCGAACTGCTTCTTGCCGATGCCCTTTTCTTCAAGATGGTCGCGCATCTGAGTAACATACTGAGTAAAGGAATTCTCCCAGGCCGGGGTTCCGAATTCCTTCGTCCCCATTTTCTCGTTCCCCCAGAACTCGAACCCGGTCCAGACCAGCCACAGCCGGCACTCAGGATTCAAATCCAAAATCCGGTCCATCTTTGTAAAGTCCAGCGGCTTTGTAAAGTTACCTTCGGCATCCACTGTCGGGCGCGGCAGGTCGCCATGAGTTATGACCAGCGTTGTAGTGTAATAGTCCAGCAGATTCTGGGCCGCGGCATCTTCCTGCCCAACGATGCTCGGACTGAAGAATTCGGGCCAAGTCATACTGTGCAAGGACACTTCGTCCGGGAAACGCAAAGGCCAGATGCGAAGCTCTACAGGCACGCTTGATACCTGCTTACCATTAACTGAAACATTCACTGTAGAGGTATACGTACCAGGATCTAGATTCATACCACGAGTCTTGAATGTCAGCCATATCCGTTTGCTGACACCCGGCTGGAGCATAACAGCGCCTTTATCCAGCGGCACGATGGGGTCATCGCGATAACTGTACCCTGTCGCTTCGGCATGGACCACGTGACTTATGCGCATTATCCCATCGGAAGAGACGGTCTGCGGACCGCGGAAATCTGCAGCCGTCAGTGACAATTTAACAGGTTTGTCAGAGGCGCTCGCAACAATAAATCCTGATGTAGCCCACTCGTTGTTCATCATATCCACGCGTACCTGGGCACCCGTTTTTCTGACTGCAGGAGCTTCCAACGGGCGAAGCCATTCCCATTTGTTTTTCTGCCAAATCACGACCGGCTGTCCTCTCCAAATCTCGGCGTTCAGCCTGGCCACAACCTGAAACGCCCGGCGGTCCCACTGGCGATAAGGTGGCCCCTGACTGTAATCCACCTCCGCCACTAAGCGTTCAGTTCCAAGCCTGACACGTTCCTTATCAATCTGTTTTCGTGCTGCAGCAATCAAACTACTATTATCCAACAACTTTGAGCGTGCAGTCACCGCATCATCTGCCTCGCGCAGCAGAGGGAGCGTGGCGTTCTTCTGATTGGCCCAGTCTTTCAGCTCTATTGCGTAGTTCTTTACTTCTTCGGCTGGTATAGGCTTCTCATTTATATACCGGGACTGTTGGCGTGTATGGCTACCCTTCATGATCTCAATCTCATCAGAGAATACGAAGAAGCCGCCGGGAAGAATAGCCAGGCGAACGTACCTGCCCCAGCCCCTTAGATTGTCGGCTACAAAACGGTGAGTGAGAGGTTTGTTCTGCGGCAAAGACTCTGTCAACACATCGCACAGAAGGTCGTATTGCTTACCGTCTGTACTTACAAACACCAGCACTGCTGATGGGAACGTCACCTGGGCGGCTTGGTGCGTGACGCTGTCAAAAGTAATTTTGCCAATGGGGTACGCATTACCCAGATCAATGTCGATCAAGAACAGACGGCGACGCCCAACTCCCCAGCCGACCGTGCCTTGCTCCGCCCAGGCACAACCTGGGACATATAGACCATCGGTCAGTTCATGGGGCTTGTGATCAGCCTTGTTTTGATGATAGTCGGGCGGTGGGGTAAAGATACATGCTTTCCCAAGGGCCAGGTTCTTGCCCGCAGTCGGTTGTGGGACTTGGGCCGTTGCGGAACCGGATACCAGCATAAGGATAAGGCAAGTAAACACATTGACACGTTTATTAATTGTTGTCATCGGTTGATCTCCTAACACTTTATTGTTTTTACACATACACAATACACCGGCCTCTCCGTGGGGAGCAATCCCTGTCCGGATTACGCCAGCCCAGCAGACCGTAAGGTGAAAGAACTCGACCGAACTCGTTGTTCTTCGAAATCGAGACCAATTTGGATATTCACTGGTTGAATCAGGGCCGAATCCAGGTGTGGCTTGGTTGATTACTCGTCCGACAATTCCGCGTAGCTGAATTCGCGGAGACGATCCGCACTTAGCCGCTTTACCACCAGATCGTGTTCCGCGCGCAGGGCGTTGATCTGCTCGAACGCTTGACGGGCGTTTTCCCTCGTTTCCGAAGTTTTGGGTTCTACGTGCAAGGATTGCACGTACATGATGTGCGCGTGGCCCAGCCTGGCATACGCGACGCGCCGGGTCAGCACGGGATCGTTCCGAACCTCTTCTGCAATCTTCTCCAATGTCTTCATTTCACGCTGAAGAATATCCATGGGGATATCCTGGTGATTTACCGGCGTCCACTTCTCTTGCTTCCACGCCTCGCTGGCGCGGACCGCCTGCTCCATGACCATGGTATAGGCATACATCTCATCGGCGACCGGTCCGTAGTAATGGTCGCACAGATCCCGCACGACATCTCTGAAATCAATGTCCACGTTCCACAAGGACTCCGCCATCACGTGAAAGAGCATGAAGGATACTCGCTTGTTGGGTTCCGTTTCCCCGAACCACACGCGAAATCCGTATTCCCGGTGCAAGGTTCGAATCATGTCACTGGTGCTGAAGAACCAGGACAGGCTCGTGTCAGGATGCGCGAAGTCCATGTAGTTGTAATAGGTAAGGGTCGCGCCGGCATCCTTCCAGCGATCCAACTGCCTCCGCCAGTCGTCCCAGATGGGATTCTCCTCAAGCATCCTCACGCCCAGAGGCCCACGGCCGCGCCCTCCCGACAAATTCGCATAGCGAACGAGCACATTCTTGTGAAGTTTCTCCTTTGCCGGAGGCTCCAGGGTGTAGCTGTAGGCTTGAACAAGAATCTTCTTGTCAGGGTAGACTTCAGAGACCCGTTGCGCGATGTGGTTGGCATAGTTTACGGCGCGATCCGTCATTCGCTCGACATGCCCCTCGGTCGCGTGTCTCGACCAATCGATTCCCGGCGGATCCAGCGCCTTGCAGGCGTCGCACTCGCACCAGAGACTCGGGCCGTCCATTGGAACCAAAGGGAAGGCTTTCGCCTGAGGGTCGTTCGCGAAAAAATCGAGGACCAGCTTGGCCGTGTACTCCCGAAGACCCGGGTTCGAAACGCAAAGTTGATTCCCGAAATAAGGCGGCAGGTGACACTTCGGGACTCGTTCGCCGTTTACAAGGGGATACCATTCCGGATGCTCGTCGAAATAGATGTGGTGCGGCGCAACCGTATCATTGTACGAGTGGTTCGAAATCTGCGGGTAGCCGTGCCCCCGATGCGCACCGAAGTCGTATGACTTTATGCCCAGGAACCGTATTCCATTCAGTCGATTTCGGAGGGCCCAGTCGAAATAGTCGTCCAGATTGATGGCCAACCAACCACGTTCCCCGTCGCCACGCAGAAAATAGTCTTGGGCCATGGCCTCGACACCCCGCACATCATAATCGGGAGCCTCGAGCTTACTTTCGACGGGGCCAAGCGAATCCCGCCGGGGAAGTACATCCCCTTCCCGTCCCGGAATCACCCATCGGCAGCCCTGATGCTTGAGAAAATCGTAGGCAGCATAGAGGGTGCCCTGGTCCGTTCGCCCGGCGAGATCGATATTTTTCCCTCGAGAACTCACAATGTATGAGTCCATCGGTAGATCCTTGAGCTTGCGCAACTGCCGGGAAGATGCGGCGCGGCCGATTCGAATTCGGCGGCCTGAATGCATCTTGTCGCGCCCCTTCAGACCGGGAACCCGTCCGGTCATCCGGAAGATCGTTTGCTGCAGCTCATAGCAGGCAAACTGCTCGGCAGGGGTCGGATCGCGCGGCAGGACAATGCCGCCAAGTTGGGCCCCGTCCTCGAACGGGACCGCGGCCGACTCTAGGGCCCTGGCTTCGAGCACGACATTGCGAAACTTGACAACCGTTCCGGCGGGCGATTTCGAACAGAGGCGAATCGTGACCTCACCGCCGGGCGCGGACAGGTCGAATTGCACCTTCTCCCAGGTTTCACCGGGCGCGATCGCGGCTCTGGCCGTTTCCCCCTCAGCCGAAGTCATTGCAACTTCCGCCCTTGCTTCCGACGATCCGCTGATTTCCGCCGTCAACCGGTATTCTCCCTTTAATGGAGTCAACACCTGCACAAAGCACCCATGACCGGCCTCGATGGTTTCAATCACTGCCGCGGAGGGTTTGTTGAATTTTTCGAAATTGTGATACGGCAACGGCAGATAGGATTTTTTTCCTTCCGCTTTCTTGAATGCGTGCCTGCCGCTGATGGTTTCCGGCGCCCATCCGGCCGGAAGACATCGATCCTTATAGTGCGCATATTTTTCGGAATTGCCCGTTTCCAGGTAGTCATGGACTTCATTCCCTGTAAGCGAGAATGTGGAAAAATCACCGTTGTAAACGGGCCATTTCGGTACGTATTCAGCCCGCAACTCAACCGGGGTCAGAAGGCAGGTCGCGGACAGCAAGTAGAGCGCGCAAGGTAGGATTCTCATGTCAATCGATCTTTCCGCCAGGTCGCAGCGCGCGACCAATTCGGCGCCGATCACCTGAAACAATAATGACACTACATTTACAATAAATAGCTTGGGCTTCCAAGCCCGAGCAGGTGCAAGGGATGTTCATGATCTTGCGAATGGGTTGCGGTCGTCTCTTCAATCGCTTGCCATGAACATCTATTGCTCCGGGTCGGGGTTGGAAGCCCAATCTACTGATCAGGCTCAACTAAGCAAGTCGACTACGCGTATTGAGTAAGAGGCATTGCCAGACCGGCTACGATCAAGCTGCCCGATTAATGGAAAAGTGCTCTTCTTTTCGATGATGATGCCATATGGTGAAAAAGTTCGACCGAACCCTGAATTGTTTGACATCGACATCCATTTGTATTCTCAAGGGTTTAATCAGCGCCGAATCCAGGTGCGGCTTGGTGACTGCCAGTCTTGCGGAGTGGAGAAAGTAGCCTGCAACCTAGATCTGGACGGACCGATCCTGAATTCTTCTCCATAGAACTGGAAAGTAGAGCAGCGGACTACGCCGCATCGCGGTAGTAATACCGCAGCAAACCACCGAGCCGGTTGGTGCAACGGATCTCGCCACCCTATTGCCCAGAAAACGATTCCCCGTGCGATTCACCCCCGATTCCCGTGAGATTTTTGCACCGAATAGACATCGATTTCCTAACCAGCGAAATCGCAACCAGTTAGAAAAACAACAAATGGACGTAGTAAAGATCCCCCCTTCCAAGCTGGCTACGCGAGTTCGATTCTCGCCACCCGCTCCATAACCTCCCCAAAAACTACGAGCATTAGTCCTTAATACTCTGGCGATTTCACTAGTCGCGGAATTCGTTTCGGATGATAGCCAGCCGCACCTTGGAAGTCACGTCATCGAGACGTCGTTCCAGCTCACGGATTCTCTTGAACATGCCGATTGCCTGGTCTTCGGTCGTAATCGCCGGTCCCAACTTCAACGCCAACGCCGAGGTCAGATCGACCACCTGGTCTCTCAGCGGGCCCAGAGCCTGTGTGGATGCGGGATAGTCTCGAAACAGAAGCTCGATCTCTTCGGAGGCCGAGGTCAGCGTCCGGCCTGCATGGCCCTTGAAGTAGGTCTCATACGGTCCACATACGACAAAACCGAATCGCT
>CAUZEO010000226.1:0-8640 GCA_963578625.1 Kiritimatiellia bacterium
GACTCCATTGCGTAAGAGCCCATTAGGAACTGCCCTCCGAACGGCCACAACCACAACCAGAGATGGTGGAGAAGAAACCATCCGGAACTGGCCGTTACCACACCGTCTGACATGGGGCCGAAACACTGGTTTCCGACGGACAGATCCATGCCTAGCGAATTCTGCAACACCAGGAACGCAACTGATGCCAAGCCCACCGGAATCCACCTCGCACTCTGGCGGAGCAGTCCCGCCAAGTCTAGTTTCCCGGCCGCCTCGCTCCAAATCCGGACCCGGCCACGACTTAGATCCCATACTACCAGAACCAGCGGAAGTGCAATCGCCGCTTCGTAGCAAAGCAGCGCCCCGAAAAGCAGCGTGCCGCTCATCAAGCGCAGAACGATGCCCATTCCGACCGGCTTCGAAGCGCCCCATTCATGCAAAACCCAAGCCCAGAATGCCAATGCTCCACACCAGGCGATGTTCGAACAACTCATGAATGCCAGCGTCGAAACCTGTGTTGGGGCCAACGCCCACACTGCCATTACGCACAAACCCCACTTGAAATCCCCAAATAACCGCCCGCCCAACGTGGCAACCGCAGGCAGTGCCAGCAGGAGTCCCAGCAATGACGCCATCCGGACCCACGCTCCGCGAACGCCTCCCGACGCGGGCTCTGGATCGTCGGCCACCGCGAAAATGAGATTTTTCGCCGGGCGAAACAGCCCATAGCAATCCGGCCCGAAGATGGTTGGATCGTCCCCTTATGCCGCAAGAAAAGCGATTTGGTCGTTATCGTCCAAAACCGGCGAACCGTCCCAAGTCAGTCTCGATACGCCCACCAGCACGAGCACCGTCACAATTCCCAGCGCGACCCGGCTCATTGAGTGTTCACCTCGAACATTTAGCTGCCTTTCAATGTCGCAGGACCCGAAATGGTAAATCTCACACTAGTCCCAACAGGATAGTAGATCTCATGGAATGCCCGTAGATTTTCGCCATAAACCTCTGTTTGCCCACCGTTTTCACTTCCTCGGAATGAATAGCAATAAAATTTAACGGAATGTATTCGGCATAATAAATCCTTGGTTTGGATTGAAGGGCATGCCTGACGATGGAGCCGTGAGAGCATGTTTCGATACGTAACGAACCCGAAGGTGCAAAGTCGTGAAACGAATGTTTACTGAAAAACTGAGTGAGGCTGAATTTACCCTGGCGGAAATCATGATTGTGGTCGCGATTGTGGCCTTGCTGGCTACAATGTCGATCCAGTCTTATGCGCGTGCGCGAAATTTCTCCCAATCCAATACTTGTGTAAATAACTTACGACAGATCAACGGTGGAACGGATCAATGGGCCATCGAAAACAAAAAACTGGATACCGACACAGTAACGATGACGAACATTGGGATCTACCTGAAATCCACGCCGCAATGTCCCGCGGATGGAATATGCTCAGTATCCACCGTAGCGTCAGATCCGACCTGTAGCGTCGGTGGCGACCACGTACTTCTTAGCCAGCCGGCCGACAACAAAGTCGATGGAACACGTTCAGCGGGATGGTTTTCAGCCATGCGCTTTATCCCTGGTATTTGTGCGAATTGCCGCATAATTTTCGGCGGGTACAGAATTTTCGGGTTGCCGCCCAGTTCGAATTCCGATTATTCTACGCTGGTTTTGTGCTCTCGGCCCCATCGTCTAGCCAGGTCTAGGACACCAGGTTTTCATCCTGGTAACACGGGTTCAAATCCCGTTGGGGTCACCATCTGTTCTGCTTCCAGAAACACACCTAACCCACTGGTAAATACAGGGTTGCGATTTTCGTAAAATTCGGGGCCGCAAGCCCGGAAACTCCCTTGGGGGCGAGATGGTGTCCGGAATCGAACCCGCTGAAGGAGGAATTCAAGATGACTGAATTGCTCAGAAGATGCCGGATTGTAGTTCGGCTCTTGCCATAGGGCACGAATTGGAGGGCCAGGAGCAGGAAGCGCGAAACTAGTGCAAAGGTCGTGTTCACGATCTGCCTTTCAGTTTCTCGGGGCTTCCGAATGGCCCAAGGAGTAATATCCCGTCACCTTTGATTGGCATCCTCTCGGCATCAGTCTGGTCAAATACCGCAGGAGCAGTACCCGGATTTTCGACAATGCCTTCAGGTAGACCGATCACGGTGGGGAGAGGCGCCATTTCTGGGATTTTCTCGTTCGGAAGGTCGGAAAACAGGTGTTCAAGGGAGGCGAAGGCGTAGCCGCGGAAGGGCCGCGCGAAGTCGGAGGATGCTCTGAAATCCCGAATGTATCCACCGATGGCACCATAGTAATTCTTCCAAAAGCGGTCGCCGGAGAAATCCAAGGTCGCGTCGCCATGTGGGGGCGGATCAGCGAGAATGACTTTGATTGGGTCTTCCCAAAGGGATGCCACACAAGCGGAATGAGTGACAGGAGTTTGTCCAGAGACAGAAACGATTCTGGATGCCTGCCGTTTGGCGTCATCGATCAAATCTTGGGAGTAGGGGTTTGATCGGCCTTTTGCTTCGACGACATGCCACCGGTGATGGAGGAGTACGGCTTCAAAGCGACAATGTTTGTCATCTCACGCCTGGCCGACGGCCGGTGTCCGCGCATGCAGCACTACGGCTGGCTTGACTGGGACCAGCTGGGCACGCTGCGGGACCACGGCTGGGAGATTGGCGCACATACGGCGACCCATCCCTTTGTACCGCACATAATTCAAGGACCGGACGGCGCCCGGCGATACGTCGATGAACTGATCGAGTGCAACGAAGCCATCGAGCGCTACCTGGGATCACCAGCCCGCCACTTCGCATACCCCGGCGGGCAATGGAACGACGAGGCCGAGCCGCTCGTGGTGCGCTACTACCGGACGGCGCGCCACTGGCTTTGTGATGACCGTCCGTATGCTTATAACACGTGGGAGAACAATCCGTATCGTATGCAGGCGATCAACGTGTCGATGCAGATGCCGATGGTCCGCTTCGAGCAACTGCTTAACGGCGCAGTGGGGTAAGTTCAGGCAATGACCCCGTTCTTCCTTTCTTCATGAAGGCGGGCGAATCTAGAGGATGACAGGACTTCCGATGGCGGGGTCGGTTGACGATTACGCGCGACGAAAGGACAATGCCGAGAAACTGTTTGTTGCTGCCCTGACTTCGTCGCCGCGTTTAGCTTCGCGCCTGCCTAATAATTTATAACTTAATCACCGACCCCAATCCCTCTTGTCTCGATCGTTGTCGATGCGGATCTTTATGGCCCTTGAAGCGTAGTCCCTGGACGGGATTGCGGCGGATGGGCCAGTAGTCGTGCTTGTCGCCGTCGGCTACTCTGTGCTTTGTCTCGTTATATCGTTGTATCTATTTCGTTAAGCAGGGATGAAAATCCCTGATGAGTTTCGTTCTCCCGGATTAACTCACGGCGGGGTCGTTGGGATCTGCAACGTTTTGCCATAGCACGGCATGCTCGGTCCGCGTTTCGGGCAAATGCCTCAGTGCTCGTTGATGAGGTGCCACCCCTTCAGGCGGTCATCTCTCTGCTGTTTCCGCGACAACACACTTCATGATCTGCATATCTCCAGCGCCACGATAAATTTCTTGGCGGAAATAAAACCACAACTGAGCCGTTTTTTTTGTTTCGGTGGCCTAGTAGTGGGCATTCTGTCCGGCTGTTCGTCAGTGCCCTCAAGGCCCTCCGGGTCAGTTCGGCACATCTCTAAGCAGACAGACGCGCAAAGCACCTATCAACACATCAACGACTTTTCTCATGAGGTGGGAGGGTCGCCTGCCCCGCTGGCCGAAAGACTGATGATTGTATTGACGTGAGCTGAAAGCCGATTAGAACGTAGGTGGGCGGCCCCACCCAGGAAATTTCAAGACAAAGAAGGAAAGGAAAAAGCGTTATGAGACGGGAATGTATGATTTCCACTGTTGCGACTCTTTTCCTTGCGGGAAACACACTGGCCGGTCCGAACGTGTCTGTATCGGTGGACAAGATCGTCTACGCTCCGGGCGAGTCGGGCGAGGCGACGGTGGAGATCGACGCGACGGATCGCCCGGCAACGCTCAACGTGTATCTGGAGTATGGAATGGACCGGCGGGACGAACTGAAGAGTGCTCCCGTCCCCGAGAAGGAAAAACTCGTCATTCCGTTTACGCCACGGTTCCAACGATGGGGGGGGATGATTCGGGCCGAGTTGACGGACGAGGATGGGAAGGTCGTCGCGACCGCCAAAGACGAGTTTGTGGTGGGCACCAACAATTACCGTCTCGGACAGCAGAGCGCGCACGGGGGCACCTACGGTCCGGAACGGGTCAAGGAATTCCGGGGAGAAAATTCCTATTGGTACAAACAATGGAAGGCGACGAAGGGGACGTGGCTCGAGACATTCTGCGCCCTTCCGAGCGAGTTCTCTGGGCTTGTTCCCGAGTGGGATCAGTGGATAACGATGACGTTTGGGTATCGGTCGAGCAAGGCGACGCTGAGGGCCTATACCGACACCGCCCACAAACTGGGAATGAAGGTGATGATCTACAACAACGCGACTCCGTCCGGGTGGCTGGGGGCGCGGTGGGCGCGGACCCGGCCGGAGTGGCTGAGCTATACCTACATGGGCAACATGCGGGCCGATCTGAACGTCAAAGACGCCGAGAAAATGAAGAGCTGGCACAAGAGGATGGAATATGTGGGGACACCGCCCGAACCGCGGGAAATCCCTCGAAATGACGGGGTGCAGCCCTTCATGCCTCTGTACATCAACTGCTTCGATATCGAGACGATCAAGTTCGGCTGCGACCAGATGCTCGGCGCCTGCAAGGAACTGGGATACGACGGGGTCCGGTTCGACGGACACTGGATTATCGGCGACGTGTGGGGAGGGATCGGATACGACATGTGGGGACGCCGCCCCAACCGAGGGAACTCGCTCGACCAGACCAACGCACGCATTCTGACCGACATGAAGAAGTATCTCTGGAGCAAAAAGGAGGACTTCCACGTCGGATTCAACTACGGGAGCAACTACGAAAACGGCGGGCAGCGCAGTCCGCGCGCCTACAAGGCAGCCTGCTCGAACGGGGGGATGATCCTCTGGGAAGGAGCCATGCACGGAGACGCGTTTTCCGACTGGCGGATCGGGGCGGCAAAGCTCCGCGAGTGCGCCTTGCGCGTCCACCAGAACGGCGGGTGTTTCTACGGACAGATCTACCTGCTCTACGCCGACCAGTACCCCGCCAACGACTTTTCCGTGCGATATTACTACATCACGAACTTCGCCGCCACCAGCCACATCTACGCCGGACTCTACACGGACCACGAGAGTTATCGGCCTATCCAGAACCTGTATTGCCGCTTCGCGTTGCGGTACGCGGGCCTGCTCTACGACGAGAAACTCCAGCCGATTGAAGAACCCGAAAAGCGGCTCAACGTGACCGTCGGGGGAAAAGACAGCGACGACCTCTGGTGGAAGCTGTACACCTACAAGAGGCCGCTTGAGGGGAAGTACCAGATCATCACGCATCTCGTGAACATGCCCGCCCCCGGAATCACCAAGGAACAGTCCACCCCGGACAAGCTGCCGGCCCCGATGAAGGACGTACAGGTCAAGTTTGCGAAAAGGCCCTCGCGCATTTTCCTTCTGGACCCGGAAGCGAAGAACCAGCGGGTGGAGATTCCCGCAGCCGATTCGGTCACGATCCAGAAACTGGACGCATGGAAAATCCTCGTCCTGGAGTATCCCGGAACCTGCGACGACATCGTCGCCGAGAAAGTCTGGGAGCCTGACTTCAAGGGAAAGGACGTGATTCCTGACTCGAAAGACGGAAAGGTGTTCCTTCCCATTACGCTCTTTCTGACCGGTGTGGAGGGCGGGGAATTCTATTCCAGGGGGAAATCGACGGGCCGGCTGATCGACGATCCGGAGGCGATGTTCGGATATGCGCTGAGGTGTTTTTCCAACCAGGCGGCCAAACCGGCCCGGGTAATCTTCGGACCGAACCACTCCATGCCGACCATGGCTCCTGGAAAGGTGCGCGTAACCTGGAGGATGAAGGTGAACGACAACACCGGTGATGGAACGGTCTGCGAGATCGGAGGCCGGTTCGGGAGAGAGGCGATCAAGAGCAGCGATTTCGAGCTGGCGAACACGTATCAGACGTTCGAGTACGATTACACGCTCAAGGAGAGCGAGCAGAATTACTTCGACCTGCACTTCCACGGCGGGGGGCCGGACCTGATCGTGGACAGTATTACCATGCAGGAGATAGAAAGGCAGAAAGACCGGGATTTGTTCTCTAAAGCGTCGCTGGATGTTTCCGGGAGGCCTGCCCGCGAAGGGGTTTCCAGGAAGGTCCACCTGCTGTGCGGGTTGTGGTACGATTTCTTCGGCCTGGACGGTGCCCTTAAGGAAAGGGCCATGCAGGCTACCCGTTCGTGGGAATCCCTGACGACGGACCATGCGAATATCCCGCCCGACTACGCGACCAGTGTCGAGGAATTGTGGCAGTACGACATGATCGGCCTGCTAAACGCCGGGGCGGATTCTCTCCAGGCCAAGCGCCGGAAGGACCTGTGGGAGTATGTCATGCGCGGCGGGACGCTGTTTGTCGGAGGCGGGGCCCGGGCGTACGGGCACGGAGGATACGACAGCACATTTCTCGCGGAGATTCTTCCGGTGCAGGTTCACCGATTCGACCTGACTCGCGCCGACGGAGACAAGCAGATCATCACGCCGCGGAAAAGCTCCTTTCTGAAAAACCTGTCGATGGAAGACCAGCCGCGAGTCAATTTCTATCACGACGTAAGGATCAAACCCGGTGCCGAGGTGATCCTGGAAGCGGGCGGAGCGCCGATTCTTACGGCACGGAAGGTCGGGAAAGGAACCGTCTTCGCGATGACCGGGACTCCGATGGGTGTTATCGAAGACGGGACCCCCTGGTGGAAGAGCAAATCTTGGAAGGATGTGATGCTGCGGGTTCTCGACCACGCCAGTCCCCCCGGCGCCCCTTCTCTGAAGGAGATCGGCAGGCTGAAACTCCCGATCGTGGCGAAGCTCTCCGGAATCGGCGAAATCAAAATGGTCGACGCCGACGAAAATGTCATCGAGCCGGTGATCTGTGAAGGAGTCGAGGCGACGGAGAAGGGGATCTCCTTCGCGGCGAATACGCCCTTCATGGAGAAGAAAGGGGCGCTGGCTTACCCGGCGGATCTGATTCGCAGGAGAGGCTCGATCTCCTTTACGATCAGCCCCGGTTTTAAGATGGAGACATCGCAGTTCCAGGACAAAATGAGCCCGTCGTACAACATGCCGCTTTTTACGACCCGGCTGCAGGAACGCGGGAATACTACCGGGTTCGACATCAATCTCCATGTGCGGGAATTTGGAGGAAAGTCGATGGCGATGACCTTCTACATTCACGCCAAAGACAGGGGCGACAGTGAGAGAAAGGCCCACTTTGCGAGATACGGGGTGTACAACATCACGCACGGCGGGCTTCGCTCGATCAAAAAGTCGATCTGGAAAAAGGGGGAAGAATACAATATCGAGATCAAGTGGTCGCCTTCGCAGATGGCGATGTACGAAAACGGCGAGAAGATGTCGGTAGTCGATTTCGCCCCGGAAATGGAGTTGGAGGAGGAACCCTTCCAGGGGGTGCTCTTCATCGGATCGGGTTTTACAGGAGCGGAACTGTCGCGAGTGATTATGAAGAATATTGTCATTCGAGGAGAATAAATCCATAGGTAACACGTCACCAAACCGCGCTTGATCCAGACTTCCACGACGTGCCTCAAGACTATGCTGAAACGGTCAAATGGTTTCGAAAGGCCGCCGAACAGGAGTTCGCTCGCGCACAGTACAATCTCGAAATTAGCTACTTTGAAGGCCAAGGCGTGCGCAAAGATTTGATCGAGGCGTATGCATGGGCGAAGTTGATCTCTAAACAGGATCTCCGCGCCAGATGAAAACTGGTTGAAAGATTAGATGTCCTTCAAGACCCCAGCCGACTTGCTTCCGCCCTCGTGGCTCAATGCCTGGAGCGAAGATTGGGACGACGAAGTTGAGCAAGTATGTTGTCGTCTGAGGTGAGCAGATTGTTTCTCAACTGCCGTCGAGCCAAAACATGTCGCTGTTTTCGTGAATTCGTTCGAGTTCCTGCATGATTGACGAAGGACCAACTCCATTGCCAGTTGCTGCAAGTGCCGCCTACAGATTCTATAAACTCCTTACGTGTCATTCGTCGCCCCTTCTTGCGAACTATTTAGTGACGAGTTCACATTGCCCACCTGAATAGCGAGACCCAGTGGCCTCTTCAATTAGGTAATAAGAGCGTTCCATCTACTTTTCGAGTGTTCTTGCCAAGGATTCCCGCCCCTTCGGAAACCAACCACCGTGCGGGATCTCGAGGTTCGCTTTTGTGACCCGTCAGGCGTGCAACGGTGGGATTTGCCGGGCACTGAATCGGCTGAGACCCTTTTTCACTGCCACGGTGGGAAGATCATTACCGAGTAGCTCCTTGGCCTCTCGACAGACCGCCCCGCACCGTTCGGTCGTGAATAAAATCCCAGCACCACACATGCCCTCGGTGGGTTGCCTGGGTCGGAAGCCCCGTAGATCGGCCCGTTCTGCGCCCACGAGGCTTGCGCCCGGGCAAGCGCA
>CAUZEO010000227.1:0-8534 GCA_963578625.1 Kiritimatiellia bacterium
GTGCAGTGACCTTGGGCATCTTACTTATTCCTCACCTGTTCTCTTCGCCCTACAGTGAAATCCACCCGGGAGACCTTGCACGCTCCATTGATGTCCACGTCTTCGCCATCCGGGTCCAGGACAATTTCCACCTCCCATACCGTCACCGGGCGTTGCTTGGCCTCCTGGGTGCCCCAATGTTGCACCGGTCTGAGAAGCATGCGTTTCTTGACACGCGTTGGTTTCTCTCCCAGCTCTTCGACTAACCAGATCTTCTTACCCGCGTCGTTCTCGTTGTGGACGCGGATCGTGAGCGTGCCGTTGCGAGCGGTTAGATCGAACTCGAACAGGTAATGCTGATCTTGCTCCAGGGGCGTACTGCCTCGATAGACGTACTTCTTGAGCCCGCTCAGGGAGTAAGCGCTTACCTCGGGGGGCGAATCGGCGGGAACATGAATGGAGGCATCCGGTGTTTTTCTGAATCGTAACTCGTGATCCACGACCTCAGCGTCGAGTTGGTTGTAGAGGTGATCGTGATAGTAATCGAATCCTATTCGCTTCAGTGGCAGCGGCGCGGCCGTGTGCGGTGAACGATAGATTTTAAATGACTCCGACAAGGAGGCAGGATCGAGATCCTTTCCGGCCAGAAACACCGCTGTGCGATGGGCGCTTTCCATTTCGTAATCGAGTGACCACTCGTAGCGCCCTTCCCAGGTGAGGCTCTGGATCTTTTCCAGGTCCTGGTTACTCCCGGTGAACCATTCAGGGTGCTCCTTCATCGCCTGCAGTTCGGACGCGTTGCGCCGGAACAACTCGTCGGCCCAGCGCGTCAGTTGAATGAAGTCCTGTGGTTGGCTGCCGTCAAAGATGCGCCTCCGCAGGTAATACATGGCATGAAGAGTTTCGGTATGGCGAAAAAATGTATCCACCATCTTGATTCGCTCACGTTCCGGGCCTGCTTCGGAGAGACGAGCCGCCTCACGGAGATGCTCACGGGCCTTCTTCATAAACGGCTTGGTGAGTCGACTGAACTGGGCAGTGGAATGGCGAAAGCGCTCGAAATCGCACATCGGAAGAACCACCGCGCGATGCTTGTCGCCGTCCAGAAGGGACCCCCAGTGCCGGTAAAAGGCAGCCATCGGCGGCCAGGCGTTTCCGAACCCCGCACGGCACCAGCGATCGATGCCGGCCTCCACGTCGAAATCGAGATCCCACAGCAGTTTGCTCCGGATGTACACCTTGGGACCGTCGAAGGCCCACAATGGGTGCACTTCCGCGTAGAGCCCGGACACACCCAGCTTCCGATGCGTTTTCGCATTCTTCTTGATCGCGGCCAGGGGGAAGTTCGGGTGCCAGAACCCCAAGCCATAAAGATACTCGTATATGGAAAGATGGGTGGTCTTGCCGACCCAGTCATCCGGATCGGCACTGAGCACGACGACATTGTCGGGCAGCACCAGGTCGTCCGGCGGCACGCTGACATCTCCGTAGGAAAGGACGCCGACCTGGTACCCGGGGTAAACCTTTTTCACGTTATTGGCCACCGCGGTAACAAATCCGTAATAGGATTGTGGCCACCCGGCCGCCCGGCAGTTCTCGCAGTCGCATTGCAGCCGCGTTCCGTCGTTGATGCCCAGGGAAAAGGTGAGGTCGCTGCGTGCATCAAAGTACGCAATCGCTTTCTCCGTCGCCACGCTGATGGTTTTCGGATGCGTGTAGCAGGGATGCCAATGCTCACCGTGTGCGAATTGGACGGAATCCGGGTCAGGGAAGTGGCGTTTCCCGTCCTTGATGGGGAAGATCTCCGGGTGTTTTTCCCGGGATTCCACCACGGGGAAAATGTTGATCATGTTGTGCGACGCAGCGGCGAGGTGGCGCAGGCGCAGACTCTTAATGTGGTCGTCACTCCAGAAGAACATCCGAAGCCTATAGTTCAGGCCGCCACCCTTCAGGGGCAGGCCGTAGACATTCCGTCCGTAGATACCGGTATAAATGCGGCTCGTAACGTCCGGCGTCAGGCGCCGCTTTCCGGACGGGATAACAATTTCGCTGCGGACCGGAACGACTTCGCCGGGCTCTCCGGGGAACAGCCAGAAAACGCCGATCTCATGTTCCAGGAATTCCATGACCGCAAATCCTGTCGCGAGGGCCGTGGCCCCGGTGATCCGGATCACGCCAGGAGTGGTCGTGTCGATGTCGATGGCATCGATGTCGGCCAAAGAAGGTAGCGATTCCGGGGGAATGTCCTGCCATCGCGCCCACTTCGCGGTCACCACGATTTCAACGCTATCACCCTCCCCTTCCAGCGTTGCCTTACCCAGGCTCTTCAGAAGGTACTTTTTCAGCAGGTGCTCAAGAACAATGTCGGTGTCACCGACCTCTCCCTCCATGGCAATGGAAATATTGCTATCCGGCTTCAGAACCGTCTGGGCGGATGCGGAGAACGCCACCGCGATGAGGAGAAAGATAAAAAGCGTGCGCTTCATGCTGAACTCGCTCGACCGTAATCTCGCGGCAGTGGATTCCATGTTCTCCGTAGCGTAACGAGTCGGCCGCATTCGCCTGGCTGATGAGGGTACCTTGTCATGGGTCAATGGGCATTGGGTTCGACCAGGCAAAGCCTCCGTGGCCATCATCGATTTCGATTCGCAGGTGAGGGTCGATCGCTTTGGGTGCAGTCAGCATGTCTTGATCGATGAGCTGCCGGTTAACCGCCTCGAAGCTTTTCGAGGAAGCGATCGCTTCCAGCGCGACCGACGCCCGCGTGATGGGGCCGGTCTCATCGGCATCCACATTCCTGGACAGCCAGGGCATTGTTGAAAACGTTACCCGCCGTGCTTCCGAGCACTCGACCGTCACATGCGTATCACTCCATGAAATGTCATGAATTTGCGGACCCATCGTGCTGTAATAGAATCCGCCACGCATTGCCTCAATGATGGTTTCCCGGTCGTTCGCTTCCGCTCTCACTTCGATCCATGCCTCGGGAGCTGTCGTCCCAATGGCGTGCCGGTCTTCCGTGGCCAACCCCCAAACAATTTTCCCGACCGCCATAAGATCGTCGAGATGAATGGTCGCCACCCCGCGGCATCCCCGCCAGACACCTCCCACGTTATACGTCTCGATCCCGACCAATCCATCCAGGCCCATCATGAGGCTCGAGTAGACGCCGCTCAGGTGTGGGTGAGAAATGTACGGCAGCCCGCCCTGGTCGACGACATCATGAATGACATCCTGGGGATGAACGCCTTTGCGCCTGACCTCGTCAATACCCAGGGCAAGGACCTCGGCCCCGAAAGCTTCATCCCAGCAGACACCAATCTCCGCTCCAGGATAAACCGGTATGTCAAGATCACGTGCTTCAGTGACATCAGCGACGACATCGTGATCGGTAATGAAAACGAAACTCATGCCGTGGTCCTGGTACCATTTGCACAGTTCAGTAACACTGTGTCTGCCGTCAGAGGCAACCGTATGGTTGTGGACACTACCTCGATACCAATGCCCGCTCACGGAGAATGGATTTCCTCTTGTTGGCGATGTCATTCAGATCCCCTACCCCTGCCCCACCGTAATTTCGCGGCAGTAGATGCCGTGATCATAGAAGACGCGCCGCTCGTCATCCCACTTGCGCCGGTCGTAGAAGAGCATGATGCGGTCTTCGGCGACCGGCACAATCCAAGGGTATTTCTGGCTCTGCACGTCGTCCTGCATCACGCCCACGAGGGCGTCCCACGTGCGTCCCGTGCCGTCGAAGCTGAAGCCGACGGTCATGCCCGGACGTCCCCACGCCGCGGCGAGGATCCCGTTGGGCATGAGACACAGGGACGGAGCGACACCGGGATAGTTGAAGCAGAGCGGTTCGCCCCACGTGCGCCCCCCGTCGGCGGAGATAACACTCCACAGCAGCATGTAGCTGCCGTGGCGCATGAGCGCATAGATCTTTCCGTCCGACGTGCAGGAGAGGCTGGTTTCGGTAAATCCTTCCGAATACAGTACACCCACATCAAACGGGAAGTCCTCTTCCGCTTTTAGAATGGTGGAGGCCGCGCGCCATGTCCCTCCGTCATCTTCCGAGCGCAGGAAGATGGACGAGAACAGGACATCGTCGGTCCCCTCCGCGGCGACGCCTTCGTCGGGACGAATTCCGACATAGTCGGAAGGGTCGCTTTCCTTGCGGCGCATGTTGCCCTCCATCAAGCAATAGGCGGACATACCCAGGCCGCCGTCCGGCAGTCGGATGATCGGGCCGAAAATATGCCCCCCGATGATTGCGCCATGCTCTTTCGTGACAAGATCGTAGAACGCCGGCACTTCCGGCTCGTAGAAAGCGTCTGGATCATCGTTCGCCCTCGGGACATAGGGGGTGGCAAGCACGTTCTCGATGTGGAACCGGGCCAGCTTCCGGCCCAGGAAACTGTCCCCTGAATTGCGCGTCTCGTTGTAGATGGCGACATATTCGTCCGGCCCGGTCTGCCAGAGATACGAGTCGAAAGCGAGTGCCCGACCGGGGCCGATGACACTCATCGCCTCGCAATGCAAGGGAAGCGGCGGAGTACATGGTTCCCAGGTTTTGCCATTGTCCGCGGACTTGTGCGCACCGCGAGGTGCGAAATAGGCGTCGCGCCCCACCGAATAACAGACGATCATGTTCCCGTTGTCGAATCGGACCGCCTGCGGGATAATCGTACCGTCGGTGGTGATGAGACGCTCCGGCGACATGGTGCAGTTCGCATGACTTTCCTGGATCATAGGTGATGCCTCCATTGTTCTTACGGTGCGGTGAAGTCGATGTCCTTGACTGTCAGCGTGCCGCTGATGCTCGATGTGTCCGATTCGGGCTTCCAGATTACCTGGACATAGAGACCTACGGTCTGAGCCGTGCTCGAAGTGGTTGACCACGTTTCGGTGATCCTGTCGTAGAATTGGGGCTGGATGACAATGTGTTTGCCGAGGCCGGTGAGGGATGTAGCGCTTTCCTCGTGAAGCTCAAGCAGGTTGTAATAGTTCTCACCATTGCTGTGAAAGTACGCCTGGATGAAAAGCCTGCCTTCTTTCGCGGTGGCGTCCAGGTTGAGCGACCAGAGACGCGTTGCGGCGGCGTCTATGGTGTCGGTGAAATGGATCGCGAACCAGTGCCCCTTGTGGGTATCCACCCATGGCGGCAGGTCGATGGCTTCAAAGGTGGCCGTGGTAGGCGTCGTGCTGAATGTGATCACGTCGCCGGCCCGGTTGCGGGTCATGGGAACGTATTCCGCGTCCGGATACCACGCATTGGCCGTCTCCAGGACGATGGAGACGGGGGAATTGAGGGCGAACGGTTCCAGGTAGCGGGTGTATTCGGGTGGAAGGATCAGTCCCCCCAGGGATTCTGCAGTGGCGTTGATCCTATACGCGGCCATGGCCATGGCATCGTCCAGTTCTCGCAGGATTTTCCAGGACGGGTTCCCTTCCCACTCATAGGAAAGGATTTCGTCGACGCCGAGCTCGCTTCCGGTGAACCATTCCGGGTGGTTGTTCATGTCATCCAGGCAGGATTGGCGATCGACCTGGAGTTGCTGTGCGCCGCTGAATGTATCGGTCCAGTCGGTCACGGTACCCATGTCGTGGGCATCGCGCACCAGCTCATGCATGGTGAAGCCGATGAGGGAATAATCGAAGAACCGGCGCACCATCTCCAGGCGGGCTTCCTGGTCGCTCGCCGCGGGCACTTGGGCGGCGGCATCCTGCAGGAAACCCAGCGCCGCGGCGTAGAATGCGGTATCGACGCCCGAGAATTGCATCGAGGAGTCGCGCCACGGGAAGTACGGCCAGTCCCAGGGCCAGAGCGGGCTCACGCCGTTCTCCACGACGTCCTCCTCCCGCAGCGAGGCCAGCAATTCGTAATACAGGAGCAGGTCGGGGGCGGCGTCGGCTCCGACCGCCGCCTCGCAGTACCGCTGCAGGCCCGCCTCGACATCGTAATCCGGGTCCCAGAGAAGGTGATTCTGGATGTAGTGCTTGGGACCGTCGAGCGCCCACAGGTGATGGTCCTCGCTGTGGTAGTGGCTGATCCCCTCCCGCGCATAGTATACGCTGTTGCTCTTCATCGCCGCGAGCGGAACGTTGGGTACCCAGAAGCCCCTCCCGAAGAAGTACTCGTACGTCCCCTGATGGTGGGCATGGTTCTTCCAGCTCTCGTGTTTGTCAACGCCGCCCGTGGCCAGGACGATGACGTTGCTTTCGAGTTGCAGGCCCGGGTATGGGAGGGAGACGTCGCCATAGGCAAGCACCCCGATCAGGTGCGGAGGGCTGTGCGCCTGGACAGCCTGCGCCACGGCGTTGACATAGTCGTAATAGGCATTCGGCCATCCCGCCGCCACGCAGTCGGGGCACTGGCACCGGAACAGGCCCCCGTCATTGATCCCCAGCGAGAAGGTGTGGACATTGTCGTCGGTGAAGGCGGCCAGGGCCTTCTCTATGGTCACCTCCAGGGTCTTCGGCTCGGTGTAGTCGGGATGCCATTCCTGGTGACCAAAATCGAGGGGATCGAGCGGCGGCACGTAGGTCGACCCGTCGGCGTACTTGGGAAAAACCTCCGGGTAGTTAGCCAGGACTTCCGCCACCGGGAAAATGTTGATCATGTTGTGCGATGCATGAATCAGTTGATGCCACCCGGCAACCTTCAACGCGTCATAGGCCGCGAAGAAGTACCGCTCCTCGTTCACAAGGCCGCTGGAGCCGTAGACGGCATAGGCGGGATCCCCGTGTTCGTAGCCGGTATGGGTCCGGCTAGCCACGGACGGTGAAACGCCGATGCTCATGACCGGAATGCTGAATGTCTGCGCCGGCGCGTAGCTCATTCCCAAGTCGCCCGGGAACATCCAGGTGATCCCCAGGAAATTCTCCAATAAATGCATCACGCCGAAGCCTGCTCCCATGGCGGTTTTTCCGCTGATCCGGATCCAATCCTCCGCTTCGTCGGTCGTTACGATCTCGAAGGCGTCGATCTCCGCGATGTCCTGAAGCTCCGAAGACGAGAGTTCGTACCAGGTGGCGGCGTCGGCCTCGACCACGATGTTGACGGTCTTTCCCGTCCCGGTAAGACTCGATTTTCCGAGGGCGCCCAGAACGTATTTCTCGATCAAGTCGCGCATGAGCGGCCTGGCCGTGCCGAACGTGTCGGACACCACGATCACGATGTGACTGTCTGCGTCAAGAACCAGCGGGCCCTGGTTGGGCGGGGGACGGAGGGAAAGCCGATACTGTTTCTGGGTGGAGAACCCTGCGGGATCGAACGCCCGCATGGTATCCCCGTTGCCGATGAGGGTCAGACCGGTAAACCCGTAGTTCGTCCCGTCCGTGCTCGCCTCCAGGTCGAACGAGACGCCCGGCGGACTGTTGAATTCGAGAAAGGCGGTGCTGACCATCTCGACGTGGGAAAAGAGTGGAGGGGGTTCGATGTCGATGAAGGTGAGTTGGAGGGCCGATCCGGCGGGGTTCAGTCCCAGGAACCCCGTTGCCTCCGCGGCCACCGCGCTCAGGTCGAGTACCAGGTTGGCGGGATCGGCGATCACTGAGGCCGACGTGGTGGTGATGAGATTGTAGGGCACCCCGGATAAAGGCACGAAGCCGCCGTCCAGGGTGATGGCGATGGTTGCCCCGTCGTTCAGAGTCACCTGGGAGGTCGAGTGCAGCCGGGCGTGGTGGCCCAGCCCGAAGACCAGGGTGCCATTGTTGTAGACTGTGACGTTCCCATCGGCTTCGATATTGCCGCCCTCTTCGATGGAGACTATCGCAGGGCCCATCTCGCCAATGAACACGTCGTTGGCAGCATCCAGTAGGGAACCGGCACCGCTGATCGTAACATCGCAGGGGGCGCTCCCCTGAGAACAATAGAAATTGTCCGCACGGACCGTGCCGCCCCCGGTGATCTTGAGACTGGATGTGCGTACGTTCCCTCCCAGATAGAACGTGTTGCCGTTCCAAAGCGAGCCGACGCCATCTACGTTCAGGGTGCTGTGGCCGGATCCGTCCGCATTCAAGGCGGTGAAACCGCTGTCCCCCGTCCCGCCGTTCCGGATCGTTACTTCAGCCTCCCCGGCGCCGGCACCGGCACCGCCAATCCAGCCGGCACCGACATTGCTCAGGGTTGCGTTATCGACGATCAGCCTGCCATACCCGTTGTCGGCCATCTCGAGGCCATTGATGCTCAACATCCCACCGTTCTTGATCTCTACCACGTTGACTTCATCATCGCCGAGACCATCAGGGCCCCGGACGGCAAGGTGCAGAACGCTGGAGGACGTCCACGTGCCACCGTCGACGATCAATCTGCCGCTCGTCGTTGAGTTGCCGCTGCCGACCCAGATCCTGTCGGACGTTACGACGCCGTTGGACTCCACGATGATCGTGCCATCCCAGGCGCCGGCACCGTTGACCCGATTCGCGCTGCCCATGTACACCCACGCCGACGACACCCAAGGCTGCGGGCTGGCGGCATTGATCACCAGATCGACCGGGTAATTGTTTGCAGAGTAATTCGCGTTGGCCACGCACATCGTCACTGCAAGGAC
>CAUZEO010000228.1:0-8530 GCA_963578625.1 Kiritimatiellia bacterium
AGATCTGGTCATACGCAACCTTCTCCACGATATCCCCCAGGTAAGGATCCTCGAACATCAAAAGTCCATCCGGCTTGAGAAGGCTCCTGACCCCCCTGGCCACCGCGTGAAGATCGGGAACATGGCACATCACATTGGCGCCGAGAAACAGGTCAGCCTGCCCATACTGCTCCACTATTTCCGCGGCCAGATTTTCATCAAAGAACCGGCTGATCGTGTTCACGCCCTGCTCGCGGGCTATTTCAGCCACATTTGCTGAAGGTTCAATGCCCAGGTGCCTGATTCCCGCGTTTGCAAAATATCTGAGCATGATTCCGTCGTTGCTGCCAATTTCCACGATGAAAGGGTCGGTCTTGTCTTCCATGGTCCCATGGGCGGTCCGGGCGAACTGCTCAAAATGCAGAGCCATGTGACGGGAGGTCGAAGAAAAAAAGGCATACTGATGGTGAAACATTCTTTCCCGATCCACCTGTTCCATTAATTGCACCATTTTACAACGGGCGCAGAATCCAGTGCGCAGATTGAAAAAGAACTCATCTTCAAATTCTTCCTCATCGAGAAACCCGTTTGCAATCGGCATCCGACCGAAATCCAGGAACGATTCAAGGGGTGCGTCACAGATCAGACAATGCATGCCATGCACCCCTGACCCAAATGTCGCTGACTTAAGCTGTCGCTCCGATATGGTCATTTCATGACCCATCCATTCTCAATTCGGCGGGGACCGCCGTCTCCAAATTCATATCTTCATGCTTATCAAGATGTTGACTCAATTCTGGCGACGGCGGTCCCCGCCGTTCCCGAGAATGATTTGATCATGATGAGGCCTTAAGTCAGCGCCATTCACCCCTGGCGCTATTTCCGTCCACCAATCTGTAGTAAGGCGCTTGGGTTTGATCGCAATGAAGCAACGTATTCTATACAGGCTGCCGGGATCAAGAACGAGGTGAACAATAACCAGAAGCCAAGCTCTATGAAGTCGCAAATATGACGAGTCTGCTTCAGCCTGAAAAACAACCGGTTCATATGCCGAACCGGGACACACATGTTTAGAGCACTCTGCACGAATCCGAATATACTCTGCTCGGGTGCGACACCTCGCGGCTCTACAATCTTAAGCCCGGCGCTTTCCAGCGCGAAAGACCGTGTCTCTAGGGAGAAATGGTGGGTGTGCCTTGGCACGTCCAGGTGGCACCATTTTTTCCGAAATACCTCGTCTGCCGGCTATCGATGTTCGGCACCGCAATCAGCAGCAAGCCTCCCTATGTAAGAACATGGCGAGATTCCCGCAGGGCGTCGAACGGATTAGAGAGATGTTCCAATACGTACCATAGAATAACCATGTCAAAAAAAGCGTTGGGAAAGAGCATGGCATACATATCGTCTTTCGTGAAGGTGATCTCCTCCCCGATATGGTCCGCGGGAAAATCTGTCGCTCCAGGCCGGTGCATTCACAAGACCTGCTTTGAAGGGCCTTCAGAAGCAATCCTCGTCCACACCTGGGTTCCAGTACCCGAAGCGGGGACACCGACCGGGTATGCTCATCTTTCAGGGTGAGGCGCACAAGAATTCTGCTGGAGCACCGCATGATGCATTCTGCAGGGCCCACGAATTTTTTTTTCGTTCGTGTAATAGGCCGCTTCATACAGAGGGGAGAGAGCTTCATCGGGCGGCAGCGGGTCTATTCTGACTAAACCGCATCGGCTACATTTCACCAGATGAACGGGGCCATGAAAAGGATCGAATGAAAGCGCTTCCCCGTGGCGGCTGAAAATCGCGTTACCGCAAATGGAGCATGGAGCGAAGTCCGTTATGGTTGCCGGCGCTCGCTTCATCAGTCCACCCTGGTTTTTCTCGGTGATAAAGGAGGGGATTTCTGCTTGCCCGCTATAGATTCGGCGAGTTCGAATGCCCGCTTCATGCATTCATCGCTATCCATATACATGAATTCGCCCAGGCGGCCCAGGGTTGTTACCGCGGGCTGCCGATCAATGTAATCCAGCACAGCTTTGAGATTGGGCGCATAGTCCTTGCGGTATACCGGGTACGCATACGGGGCCTTGACCAGAATCAATTCCTCCACATCACCGGGTTGCAGGAATCCGTCGTCGGATAAAGCGTCTATCGAAATGTCGAATAATTCCTTTTTCGAAGCCTTCCACGCAATGCTGTCACGCAACACGGGCATTTCGATCATCAGGATGTTCTTGCCCGGAGGACTCGTTTCCGGACTGAATGCATTCATTTCGGAAATACGATTGTACGGTTTGTTGAGCATGTAGACATACGCCCCATCCAGGATATCCTGCTTGGTTGTGACCATGCCGAGCGCAACCAACGCCCGGTAATCCAATTTCTCGGCCGCGGCCACTATCGCCTCGGGTGGAGCGGGTCGCAGCATACGGATCAGGTGGTGCAAGGGAAGCGTCGAAACCGCGTGGGACCCCGTTAATTCATGTTCCGCGCCGTCGCAATCGTACACGACCGTCGAGTCGCCAGTTTCAGACGTATGAACCTCCCGCACCCGGCAGCCGGTTCGAATGTCCGCCCCGGCTTCCCGCGCCTCCGCGGCAACCCGTTCGGCAATTTCCCCGAATCCAGTCGGTGGGTAATAGGTTGGAAGCATTTCCCTCTCCAGCAGCGACCCCCCTCGCCGCTTCAACTTTTTCAGCAACAACAGTTTCAGGGTGCTCATGAAGCTCATCCGGGTGTGGGTTGGAATGGAGCGCGCGGATAGTTCGGTACAGGATATTTTCCAGAACTGCTCCGTGTATGGCTTGAAAAATGTGCGGTACAGATGGTCTCCGAAACTGCTTCGGGCCCAATCTTCAACCGTTTCGTCCTCGCCCTCCGCCACCTCGGCACGATGAGGAAAGAGCCTGCTTTTGAGAAAGCTAAGCACGCACCGCAGGCCGTTCAGATACCCCATTTGCAATAGCACCGTGGCCGGCGTGATCGGATAGTCCAAGTCCTTGCCTTCGTAAAAAAACTTTACCTTGCGCGGAGCGGGCTCCGGGCTGGTTTCGAAAAGACCCAGCACGGTTCGGACAATTTCTTCATCCTCGGAGAAAAACGAGTGGGGACCGACATCCAGGGCGTACGGACCCTGCCGAACCGTACGTGCCAGCCCGCCCACCGCATCTTCGGCCTCGAGCACGGTAACCGGAATATCCAGTTGCGCGAGTTTCCAGGCCGCGCTCAATCCGGAAATTCCACCGCCCAGAATGATTACGTGATGGTTCATTTACTTTCTTCCCGGTAAGGAATGCCCTGCCCGTACAATTCAGCTCGCTCACGCATTTCCCGGACCAACTTCTCGTTTTCCGCCGCGGTTGCCGCGTCAATCGCGCTCGCGGCGGTTTTGATCGCCGCGTCAAACCGGCCCGCCTCCGCGTACGCGGCCGCCAGGGTGTCGAGAGCGCCCGCCGCTTGATGGCGCGTCAGCTCGCAAATCCGCCCAGCTAGTTTGACGGCTTGGGTTCCATCACGCAATACCCCATCGGGATGGGTGGCCCGAATCCAAGCCAGGTTATTCAGTGCCCGGGGAGAATCCGGGTTCAGGTCCAGCGCCCGGGTATACCGGCGAACCGCCGCCGCGGCATCTCCCCCAGCGCCAAGCGCACTGCCCAGGCTGGTGTGTGCCTCCGCATGATCAGGAGCGATCCGCAAGGCGTGGTGGAATTGCTCTGTGCCTTCCGCAATCTTCCCTTGCCCCAGCAGGCAATTGCCCAAATGGTAGTGCGCCATTGCGTCATCTGGTTGCAAATCCAGCGCTCGATGGTAATGCTCGATGGCTTCGACAATCTTCCCTTGCCCCCGAAAGGCATTGCCCAGGTTGTAGTGCGCCTCCGCGAAATCAGGCTTGATCCGCAAAGCGCTGCGATACATCTCGATGGCTTCGACGGTCTTCCCTTGCCGCTGCAGGATACTGCCCAGGTTGTTGTGGGCCTCCTCGTGATCAGGATTGCTCCGCAGGGCTTGACGAAAATGCTCGGCGGCTTCGGCGATCTTCCCTTGCCCCAGGAGAATATTGCCCAGGTTGTTATGAGCCTCCGCGTCATCCGGCTTGACCCGCAGGATTTGAACGAACAGCCCGGTGGCCTCCGCAAAAGAGCCTTCCTTGGCCAGCGCAACCCCCAGGTTGCTACGCGCTTTCGCCAAACTGGGCTTGATCCGCAGGGCCCGACGATAGTGGTCGATGGCTTCAGAAAAGTTCTCCTGGTCCAGCAGGAAATGGCCCTGGCCGGCGTGGGCCACGTAATTCTGAGAAGTGCAGGCGAGCGTATGATTCCAGAGCGATTCACTGTTTCGCCAATGGGACGTCTGGATCCATGCACACACCATCAAAGCCGCCAGGATCGCCGTGACCGCGGTGCCACACACCAGGCGACGGTGCCGCCACGCAATCGACACATCCGCGACCGCCCACGTCAGAAGTAGATAGAGACCGATCTGCGGCAAGTACGTATATCGGTCCGCCCGCGCCTGTTCCCCAACCTGGATCACCCCAATGACCGGCGCCAACATCCCGAGGTACCAAAACCAGCCGACGGGCAGGTAAGGATATTTCCGCCACCAGAGGAACACGACCGCGGAAATCGAACCCAGTAGAACAATCGAGAAGATGATTTGCGAAGCTCCGTATGTTGTAAGGGGATAGAGGACGGCCAGTTTCACAGGATAAACCATTTGGCCAAGGTAGGCCGCGCAGGACACCAGGGCATTACCGATCCGCGCAGGAAAGGAAAGCTTTTCAATCGGCATCATCGATACGGTCTCCGAGAGAACCGTTACCACGCACGACGCAGCCGAAAGGGCAAAAAGCGGGACCTTCTCCACCAGCAACCACCGTGCCGGTCGGATTGAGACGGGAGGATCGAGCGTGGAGGGACGACGCGGCGCCTGCAAGTCCTCGGAACCATCCGAAAACCTCTTTAACGGCCAGTAGTCCAGCAGCAGCAGCAACGCCGGCAGGGTCACCAACATCGGCTTCGACATCAGGCCGAGCGCGAAAAAGAGTGTCACAGGCAGGTAGCGGGCGAGTGAGAAGGGCCGTGCGGCGTATCGCGCATACGCCCCGAGGGTGAGAACGAAAAACAGACCGCATAGCACATCCTTGCGTTCGGCTACCCAGGCCACCGACTCCACCCGCAGGGGATGGATCGCGAACACCGCCGCCACCACCGCGCTACGCCAGAGCGTACCGGTCATCCCTCGCAGCACCAGGAACAGGAGAATCGCCACCACGGCATGCAACACAACGTTGGTGAGGTGATGCCAGCCGGCGTCCAGTCCGTAGAGCTGGCAGTCCAGCATGTGGGAAAGCCAGGTCAGCGGGTGCCAGTTTCCGGCATGAAAATGGGTGAACGCCCAGGCGAACCCATGCGGGCTCAGCCCATCGAGAACCACCGGGTTATCAACCACGTATAAAGGGTCATCGTAGTTGACAAACTCATGAGAGAGCGTCCGGCCGAAAACGATGAGCGTGACCGCGGCCAGCAGAATGCAGAGTACAGTCGCGGTTCTGTTGTCTGCCTTACGATTCGCCATGGGTGCCAAAGGTTCCACCTCCAGCGAGGAGTTCGCGTGTTTTCGCCGCCGCGCCAATCTCTCTTTTGATCGTCGCCCCATTGGGTTGGTCAGGCCTCGTCCGAGTCGTTGTGGCAGAGGATGAGGGGGCACGCATACCGCCGGATTTCTCCCCCCCAAGCCCGTTCTGTTTTGGAAATCAATGACATCCTTTTACCTACAGCATCATATATGAGAGCCCCCCCTTCGTCGTGAACTTTTGTCGCTTTGTCGAAAACAGGATCGCCGAAGCTCGCGACGAAGACAATTTTCAGGGTACGATCAAATAAGCTCCGGCCCCGGGGTGTTCCTGATCATGCATATCCAAAGTTCGCCCATCGTTTTCCGTAATCGTCAACCCAATCTCTCGGATCACGATTACGGAGTGCGATTCTTTTCCGAGGTCCGCAGGCTCGGTAGGCCTGGGAAGGCCAACCTACCAAACAAAAAGCCCCCGCGGGAAATCCCGCGGGGGCTTTTGAATCGAATTTTTTATCGGCCGTCAGGCCGCCGGATTCAGCCTCTCCGCCGACGCAGACCGGCGATTACCAGTCCGGCGACGCCCAGGAGACCGAGGGTACCCGGCTCCGGAATAGCTGTCGTGTAGAGATTGATCGAATCAACGAAGTACCAGGATGAACTAAGGGGTGAAGTGTTATTACCCCCCGGAGCCGCCGTCCTCAACCGGAGCCGGTCCACTTCGCCGCCCAACATGGCAACGAACGATCTCTCCTCAGTCATCGTTCCGGTGTGGTCCGAACTCAGACTCCACGTCGTAGTCGGAAAATCATAATTTACGCGTACCGTAAAATAGTCCGAATCCGTTTGGGTGTTTCCCAAAGCGGGGGTATGAGTGCCGTCATCGCTTTGGACGAGTGTGTCCGAAGCCACATACTCGCGGAATTCAAAGGTGCTGTGACCATTGACGCTCGTATACAACCGATGAAACTCACCTTCTCCAACGGCTTCGTTCCTAAACTCAATGATGAGGTTACCCGCAGCTGTATTCACCCGCATCACGGTATCAAGGGTCATTGACTGCAGGGTGGGATCGTTCAGCTGAATGGCGGTCCCTAGGCTCACTTGGATTTCCGCGGCCGGTACCGACGTTGAAGTGCCGTCACGGCCGAACACCGTGCGGGAACCGGTCTCGGTGTCCACACCCGCAACCCCGCCGCCGTGGGGAGCATTCCATTGGGAAAGATCGTCAAAGTCATCGCTGAAGATGCTGGAGGCGGAGGCCAGCCCTGGTCCCATGACCATGCCGATAACTACGCCCGCGATAAGTGTTAGCTGGGATTTCTTCATTGTAGGTTCCTCTTGCTTTATTGGCCCGAAACCGTTGCAACTGCATGCAATTTGATGACGGACGTTGGTTCAGGTTACGACTGTATTCTCTCCCCACTCGGGATTCTAGCTGTGCGACTCTCATGCATAGCATCAAACAATCCAACATACTTTAGCGGTGCTCGCTCCAGCAGGCAACGAAAAACTTTTTTTTTTCCCGCCTCCGCCACTAAACCCGGGCGGACAAGAATGGGACCGTTTTTCCCGGACTCCAAAACCTTTAAGAAAGATGAAAACATCGATCTTTCTTTGTAAATTGTCAAATTGCATTTTCTCTTTTATGAGAATACGGCGGCTTGATTCCACAGCACTTATTATCGATTCATGCTCGTTAATCGGCCAATACGGAAAATTCCCGAAGATAAGCACTCCGTTATGAAGTGCGTTTCAAACCATATCCCAGGGTGCCATATCAGGCCCCACGGCCTCTTGTCTCGCCATAGAGCGCAGCACGACGGCGGACGACCGTGGGTCGTGCACCAAGAAAGCGCCACCGCCGAGCTTGCTCGGTGGAACGAGTGATTTAAAAAAGATTTGCTCAAGAAGCAAATGACGAAGAAAGAAGTTGATCGGGTCCGGCCGGAAGGGCCGGGCATGCCATGGATATGTTCCACGTCGGTATAGCCGCGCTTTGTATCGCGCTGGTCGCATGAATCTATCGGGGGATTTCTAAAGGACCACGACCTGCGGTGATTGGCGGCTTTGGCCTTTGGTGTATTCCCCTCATCACGCTCGATCTGAATGCGTCTAACGACCAACGTCGAATCGACAGCGATCGCCGAAGTCGACGACCGGTCCAGATGGAGGGGAAAGGCAATGTTACTTCGACAACCTGCCGTTCCTGCCACCCCAGGAACCATGAGACCTGGCATGGCTCCTACTATCGAACCATGACACAGGTCGTATCTCCAGAGTCCGTTTTCGGGAATTTCGACGGCGAAACACTCACCTTACTCGATCATAGATTTACCCTCTCTCGCGACGGAGAGATGTTTTGGGTGGAGATCGAGCGGCCAGGCCGTTCCGGTGAGAAATCCGCGCCCATCCGGTTGAAGAGACAGATTGCGCTGGTGACGGGCTCTCACCATATACAGGCGTATTGGTATGCGACCGGATCCACGCGCTGCTGGGGCAGTTTCCCTTTATTTTTCTGTGGGAGAAGCAACGAAGGATACCGCGAAACTCAGCCTTTCTGACGCCTCCGGACAAGCACAACCAAATGCTTTCCGAATTCGAGACGAGCAGATGGAACAGCAGGTGCGTAGAATGTCACGCCACGGCGGGTCGCCAACGCCCACGGAGAAAGGCCCGCGACTTTGCGGGCGCCCAGTCCGGCTACGATTCGCACGTCGGGGAATTCGGAATCGCATGCGAGGCACGTCACGGACCGGCGCTGATGTTGTTTGGGGCGTTTTCCCGGTGCTGCCGGATTGCGGCGACGGCGTTGTTTCCGCTTGCGTTGTGACAGAGCCAGGACGCAGGCGGACGACCTCGGCCAATACCAGGGATAGCCGGGATTCCTGCTAAGCCATGAAGGCGGCAGCACCGTCCCCCAGTTTTCGACATGGCCGTCAACATACAGAAGGGGATTGGCTTCATTGTGGGGATATCCGGC
>CAUZEO010000229.1:0-8524 GCA_963578625.1 Kiritimatiellia bacterium
CCGGTGCAACCTTTTCAAGTCCCATAGCGTATACAGGGGTAAACAGACATAACCCGAACCGAAAATCAGCCCCCATGAAGGAGAATCCCATGCGGATCTTTGCCCTGACATCCTGCCTCGCCGCCCTGGTCTCGACGACAGTAAGTGCTGCTACGTTTCCTGTTGAGAACATATCGCCGGACGCGAAGTGGGTCGCTCATTTGGACTTCGACGAGCTCAAAAACACAAAAATCGGCGAAATCCTTATCGGCAAGCTCAACAGCGAGAAGCTCGACGCAAAATTCAACGCCCTCAAAGCCATGTTCAACATTGACCCTCGAAGCGATCTGAACACGGCCACCTTTTACGGATCCGGTAGCGAACCCGTGGACGCAGTCGCGTTGATCGATGCGCGATTCGATGAGGATCACCTTGTCACGCTGGTCGCCGCAAACGACGATTATGTTCTGCAATCACATGGTTCCCATGCTGTTCATAGCTGGGTTGACGACAAGAAGGGCGTCGGCATCAAATCCTTCGGATGCTTTCACTCTTCAGGCACACTGGTTCTCAGCCAGGGATTGGGCAACGTCCGTAACGCCCTGGATATTCTGGACGCGAAGTCACGCGGACTCGCCGAGTCGGATCCCCTTGGCAAAATGATCACTGACGAATCATCGATGTTTTTCATCGCGGTTGCGAATCTTGCCGAGATGAAGGATGTTGATCCAAGCGCCGCCATGCTCCATCAGTCTGCCGCCGCGCACTTTGCGGTTGGCGAGTCCGAAGACAGGATCCGGTGTAGACTTCGATTGACCACGAAAGACGAGGAGTCGGCGGAAATGGTGGGAAGTGTCTTACAGGGAATGATTGCGTTCACATTGCTTAACGCGGCGGAAGAGCCGGAAATAGCCAAGCTTGCCGACGATGCTACGTACGGCGTCACCGGGAACCAGGTGGAACTGATCATTGAACAGCCCGTCACGGATGTGGCGGAGTGGCTCCAGGACAAGATAGACGAGAAATAAACCCCGGAATGTCCGGCAGCGGCACCCGCATGACTCAATCAGAGATCAGTCAGATTCCGGATGTAGAGCTGGCTCAGCGGGCACAGGCGGGCTCGTTGGAGAGCTTCGAAGAAATTGTGTTTCGCTACGAAAGTAAAATCCTGCATTTTCTGCGCTGCCGGACGGGCGACCCGCGAGTCGTGGGATCTCGTACTATTCGCCGGGCTCAAAGAATCCGGCGATTTCGCCCGGCGGATCGACAAGCTTTCCCGTTGACCTGTATTTCGGATAGTGGTCCTCGGGATGCACGATCAACTCATCCAGCCAGTCGACCATCTCCTGGCGCATGACCTCCGCCAGCGGCAGATTCGTGTTGAATTCAGCCTTGGAGTCCAGGAGGTTGTTTTTTTCGCCCATGTCCTGAGTGAGGTTGTAGAGCGCATATCGGTTGTCTTCATAGGTATAGTAGAGCTTGTATCGGTTCCCATCACTTCGCTGTGAAAGCATGATCGTGGAAGGCGAGGCGCGGCTATCCAAGTATCCCGGGAAGTGGAAATAGAGATTGGAACGCGTTCGATCAGCGTGAGCAAAGTCCGTGAGGACGTTTGCAAACGATTCCCCGTCGAGTACATGACCCGCAGGCAAAGAGGCGCCAGAGATGTCGGCGAACGTCGGATAGAAATCCAGAGCGTGAACCACGGTGTCGGAAACGGTTCCCGGCGAAATGACTCCCGGCCATCTCACGATCATCGGCACCCGAATCCCACCCTCGGTAAACATTCCTTTTCTGCCGCGCAACGGAACACCGGTGGTTCGCCTGTCGCCGCCGTTATCGGAAACGAAAATCAAGATCGTGTTCGCAGAGATGTCGTCCGAACTGTCGTTGTCCCCGTTCGGATCCGAAAGGTTGTCGATCAACCGTGCCAGGGTTTGGTCTAATTGCTCGATCATGGCCGCATATACCGGATCGTTGTGTCGAACCCCGCCGGGCTTGGACCGATATTTACTGACGAGGTCCGCTCGTCCATAACTTGGGACATGTACGGCGTAGTGACTGTAATGGATAAAGAATGGTTGATCTGCTTTAGGACCAGAGACGTGACGATCAATGAATTCTTCAACGGCATCGGCCATGGCATCGGTCAAGTGCTTGGTCGTGCCTGATAAGAAACTGGAGAGTTTGCTGAACGTGTAGTCCTTTTGATAGGGAAAGATGTTTTTGGTAATGTACGTATCGGAGTACGGCAGTGCGTACGGGTCCAGCGCAGGACCGATTCCCCCCGGGAATTTCCAGGTCCCGCTATTCTTGTTGGCAAAGTAGGTGGGTGGGCTCCCCGCGGCAGTGCCACCGAAATTGAAATCGAATCCTTGGTTTTGAGGCAGGGTTGATTTTTCGCCACCCGTACCGCCGATATGATATTTCCCGAAATGGGCGGTTACGTATCCTGCGGCTTGCAGCATCTCCGGCAGCATGAATGTCGACGCCGGAACATCCACGTTCTGGTCGGGGCCCACCAGCATAGGAATCCCGTTCCCGCGGTTCAGACCCGTGACTGAGTAAATACCGTTGCTGTCCCGCACCGAATACTGACCGGACAGAAGCGCTGCGCGTGAGGGAGCGCAATTGGGTTGCATGTAGCAACTGGTGAGCGAGAGCCCCTGATTCGCGAGGCTGTCCATCGAGGGCGTCTCGTAGAAATCGCTGCCGTTTCCGAAGTTAGGGTTTCCACCGCTCAGGTCCGTCCACCCCAGGTCATCGACGTACATCAGCACCACGTTTGGCGGCGCGGACTCACTTCGTTTTGGTGGATCCGCCAAATCAAAGACCCGGGCAGGGTCGGCCACCGTCACGTTGGTTTCGGCATTCCCGTCCGGTCCAGTCGTGACCGGAGACGCCGTGCGTGCGGACGGACCCCACATTGCGCAGAAGAAGGTTGTCAGCATGAGCACGACCCGGCTGCGGGCACGGGATGTTCCCAACCTGAATTTCATCGTCGCTTCTGTACCACAACCGTGAACACGCATGAAAGCCCGGTTTTCGATCTGGGCGGGGGCCCGATTGAATCCGCACGGCCGGAAATACCGGGCTTGACGGGTCCCGGATCCCCCGTGAGAATCGCCGATGATGGGAGTTTTGCCAACCGACTCGGAGTACGATCTGTTTTGCAATCAACGATTGCACGATCCCTATCCGCTATTTGCCCGGCTGCGGCAGGAGGATCCAGTACATTGGTGCGAGCCAATGAACATGTGGCTGCTCACGAGGTACGACGATATCTCTCGGTTGATTCGCGACAACAAGCGTTTGATTTCTGATCGGCAGTCCATGTATACCGATACTCTCCGGCCCGAGAATCTGGAATCCGCCTCGCCGCTGGTTCGACATATCGGACTGTGGCTCCAGAATAACAACCCGCCAAACCACACTCGTCTTAGAAAGCTCGTCAACGTTGCCTTCACGCCACGAATGATTGAGGACCTGGAGCCTCGTATCGAGGAGATCGTGAATGATCTTTTGGACAAAGCATCCAAAAGTGGCGAAACCGATTTCATCCAATCGTTCTGTCTTCCTCTGCCGGCCATCGTAATTTGCGAAATGCTGGGCATACCCCCGGAACACCGCGAGCGCTATCGCGATGCGGTGGAAGGTCTGATTCCCTTTGCTTCGGGCGGCGGACCCGGACTGAATGACGCGGTCGGCCCGGCCCGGGACTGCCTAGACGAATTGATTGCGTTCTTCGACGAGTTGATTATGGAGCGTCGCGCCAACCCCACGGAGGACCTGATCAGCGCGCTGGCTGGTGTCGAAGAAGATGGTGACCGGCTCACCAAGGAGGAACTCTTTGCACTGTGCGTCTTTCTTTTTCTTGCCGGTCATGAAACCACGATGGGTCTGCTGGCGGGGGGCACCCTGGGCCTGTTGCAGAATCGCGACCAGTTTGATTTGTTGAAATCCGACCCGGGTACGCACATTGATAAAGCGGTTGAGGAGATCGTGCGCTATGAGTGCCCTGTCACCAGGGCGGTCCGCGTGCCTACCGAGGACATCGAGGTGCGCGGAAAGACGATAAAGAAAGGCGATACCATTACCATGCTTCTCGGTGCAGCCAATCGAGATCCGGCAGTGTTTTCGGAGCCCGACCGCCTCGACATTACACGCCATCCCAATAAGCACCTGGGCTTCGGACTCGGGATTCATTTCTGCCTGGGCGCGCCACTGGCGCGGCGCGAAGGTCGAATTGCTTTTCCCGCAATCGCAAAACGCTTTCCAACGATGAAGCTGGCAACCGAAGCGGTCGATTACAAGCGGGCGCTGGGGATTCGATCCATCTTGTCGCTGCCGGTGACATTTTAACTGAGTAATCAATGAAATACATCAGGCTTATCCCCCTTTGCATTTCGTTTGCACTGCCGGCGAGAGCCGATCACTGGCCACAATGGCGGGGGCCGACCGGTAACGGGATCACGATCGAAACCGGCATTCCGTCCGAATGGGGGCCGGACAAGAACGTCCGATGGCGGACGCCCTTGCCGGAGGCGGGAAACTCTACGCCTGTTGTGTGGGGAGATTACGTTTTCCTGACTCAGCCGGAGAGCGGAACGCATCGACGCACGCTGATGTCGTTTCATCGCCCCGATGGGGAACTCCGCTGGCAAGAAGGGGTGACGTACGGCGCCAAGGAGCTGTCTCATGCCTCCAATCCATACTGTTCATCGAGTCCGGCAACGGATGGGGAAAGGGTTATTGTCTGGTTCGGTTCGGCAGGTCTTTTCTGTTACGACATGGATGGAAAGGAACTCTGGCGCCGCGACCTTGGGCTCCAGGAGCATATGTGGGGACATGGAACCTCGCCGATTCTGTTCAACGACCTGTGTATCTTGAATTTTGGACCCGGCAAACGGGAGATGCTGATCGCCGTCAACAAGGTGACGGGTGACGACGTGTGGCGTGTGGACCCCATCCCGTTGGCAAAGGAATTAGCCCTCAGTAGCACCGGGAATAATGGGAATGCGGCGGAGCGCGCAAGCGGTGATGACCTCGCGAATATTCTCCGGGGATCGTGGGGCACCCCAATCATCATCGATACCGGCAAGCGTAAGGAACTCATCGTTTCGCACCCGCGGCGAATTACAGCGTACGATCCTACATCCGGATCCAAGTTTTGGACCTGTGGCGGATATGCGCCCCTTGCATATGCCTCGCCTGTGTATGCAGACGGCGTCGTCGTGGTGTTGGGAGGCTGGTTTGGTGCTTCGTTGGCGGTGAAGGTTGGAGGCAGAGGCGACGTAACCGAATCCTGGACCGTATGGCATAAAACTCGGGACGGCAGTTACCTCGGTACCGGCGTAACCTACGAAGACCACCTTTATGTTGCGAGTATGGAAGGCCTTATTTCCTGCATCGACACCTGGACGGGAGAACAAGCCTGGGAGGAGCGACTCGAATCATCCTCCGGCCGAAATGAAGTTTGGTCGTCAATTACAATGACCGGCGACGGTCTTATGTACGTATCCAACCAGGCCGGGGATACATTTGTGTTTCGGCCGAATCCCCGAAGCTACAACCAGGTATCGAGAAACTCGATCGGTGAGCATACCAATTCTTCCGTTATCATTGGCCATGGGGATGTCTTCATTCGGACGCACAAGGCACTTTGGTGCTTCGCCGGGAAAGCTGCTTCCTGAAGCTCATCAATCCTGTATCTATATTTCACTTCAGAATGCCTGAAATTCAACTGTTAGCGGTCCGTCGGGCCGGACCAGTGAAGCCCACCTACCCCAGGTGAGCGTGTACCACCGATTGGGGATCAGGCTTCTGAAAGATCTCTTGTACAGGGTTCTATTCGACTGTAGCACGACGACATTGCCGGGTGGAAGCACACTTGAAACGCGGAATGTAAAGCGAGAGCGGGCCGGAGCCTGTCCATCGATTGTCACTCGGCACGGGCTGATCCACTGAACCGGATCACGGACTTCAACATGGGTATATTGATCCTCCGCCGGCCATAATTTCTGGTCTGAAAGATAGTCGGCAATGGAGCGCGCGGCGTGGGTTCCTTCCAGGGAAGCAACATCCGCGGTCTCGGCGCCCCGTAAAAGGTTTCCGCACGCAAATATTCCCGGGGTTAGTGTGCGTAAGGCCTGGTCAACATCCGGTCCCTTTGTGTGAGGGTTCAGCTGGACGTTTGCAGTGCGGCAGAACTCGTGGTCGGGAATCCAGTCGCCGGTGAACACGATCGTGTCGCATTCGACCGTTCGTTCACCGACATGATTGTGAACTTCTATTCCCGAGACCCGGTCCTTACCGATGACACGTTTGACAGTTGAGTTCGTAAGGAGAGGAATTCGATTTCTTCCCGCAATCCACCAGTGAGCGGGACCATACGTTTGGGCCCGGGGAAACTCCGTGACCATCGCGGCCACGGAAACGCCGGATTCAAGCAGGGTGAGGATTGCGGAGTAGCTGACATGCTCTGCCCCCACTACCGCCGCCAGAGTGCCCGGCTTTTGATGATGGACGTGAACCAATTGCTGAAGTGATCCGGTCGTATAAACTCCCGTTGGACGCGTACCAGGTATCCGTCTCGCAGTTCGCGGTCTCTCCCTGCACCCGGTCGCGAGCAATACTGCCCGTGCCGCAATTTCTCGAACGCCCTCGGGGGAGGTGACGGTGACGGTGTGCGACAAATTCTCCAGATTCCAATCGATAGCCGTGCACTCAGTTTCAATGGTGGAACCCGCATCCAGCGCGCGTTTCGTGTGTGCACTTGCATAACTGGGCCCCGATAAAACCCGCCGAAGGTCAAACAATCCGAATCCAGTGTGAAAGCAGTGCCTCGGGATTCCTCCGGGTTCACATTCCCGGTCGATCAAGTGGACGTGGTTCACACCCTGCTTGCGAAGCGCCGTTGCGGCAGCGAGTCCCGCGGGCCCGGCCCCAACCACCAGAACATCGCATGTGTTTGGCCTCTTCAATCCTGCTCCCGAAGCAGCGCGACCACTTCAGCCTGGCAATAAAATCCCTGGCAGCGACCCTGCAGACATCGCGTCCGTCGGCGTAGGCCGTCCAAATTGGGAGGGGGGAGTTCAGTGAGAAACGTGTCGATCAACTCCCCGCGGGTGACTTTTTCGCAGTGACATACGATGCGGCCGTAATCCGCATTGAGTCGAATGAGATCATTGTTTCGGTACGGCCGTTGCTGGTTTTCCCCCAGGGGAGGAACTTTGATTGCCTCAAGCTCAGATTTTTTTCGGAGATTCAACCCCGAGCACGCCATTTTCTCTACCACGTATTCGGCGATACCCATTGACGCCGAAAGACCAGTGGACCGGATGCCTCCGACGCAGGCGTAGTGATCTTCGCCATCGATATGAATTTGATAATCTTTTTCGTTTGTGGCGGCCCGTATGCCCGCATAGGTAGACGTTATTTCTTCCGACATCAATCCCGGCAGGATGGCTTTGCCTTTCTCAAAAAGAGACTCAAGGCCTGTCACCGATGTCTCGGTGTCCATCTTGTCATCGATGTCCTCCGCGGTGGGCCCGAGTAGAACATTCCCATAGACGGTAGGACAGACCAGGACACCCTTTGTTTTCGCCGACGGAATCGGCAGCAAGGTGTGATGGAGGAGGGAGGACGCGAACTTGTCATATACGATGAGCTCCCCTTTGCGCGGCGTGATTCGAAACCGATTCTGTCCCAGGAGTCGATCGATTTCGTCGCTGAAAAGGCCGGCGGCATTGACGATCCAGGTTGCGCTGATTTCTTGCCCACCGCTCTCTATTCTGTACGTGTCCGGCTCCCGCCGTATCGTACTCACCGGGGCATCAAGGTAGAAGCGGACACCATTTGACTTCGCCTCAGAGGCAAACGCGAGGACGGGGCTGAACGGGCAGAGGATGCCCTCCTCGCGGATCAGCAACCCTCCCAGCGCTCCGGGCCCGATGTTCGGTTCGTGAGCGTACACCTCGTCCGCTGATTGCCGCTCAATTCGGTCAACCCCGTTGCGTTGAGCGTTCTCCTCAATTTCCGGCAGCCGATCGAGTTGCTCCTGATTCCAGGCAATCATCAAGGCGCCATTGATCTGGTACGCGATACCGGTGGCGTCACAGTACTTGCGGAGCAGGGGATAGCTTTTGCGAAGCAGGGTTGCTTCAAGGGACTCGGGAGCGGCATCGAAACCGGTGTGAAAAATGGCGGTATTGGCTTTTGAGGTACCCATACCGACATCGGCCTGTGCTTCGATCAAGCAGGCATCGAGCCGATAGTGAGAAAGCGTACGGGCGATCGCGCATCCCACAACGCCGCCACCGATTACCGCAACATCAAACCGGGAGACACCTGAACAGCTACTACTCATAAAAACGTCCACCCCTTGTCCGCCAGAACCAATCCAAAGTCAACCCTATTTTAGGGACAGGCCCTTTATAGGTTGACGGGGGTGGGGTGATGTGGGAGAGTTTGAATATGAGGATGCGTCGAATTATTGGGGATCCTGGTGCAGCGTATCATTGTTTGTCTCGTGTGGTGGACCGTC
>CAUZEO010000230.1:0-8492 GCA_963578625.1 Kiritimatiellia bacterium
ATGTCATCTGGCGCTTCGACCGGTTGCGGGGTCGAATTATCGACGCCCTCCCGAACAATCGGCCCGAACTCACAAATCCGGTCTCCCTGACTGTAGGCCCGAACGGAGACATTTTCATCGGGAATGAAACCGAAGGTTTCAACATACCGGCTCCACCCCATCAGTCTGGCGGGGTCCAGCGATACGACGGGACCACCATGACGCCGCTCGGAAGGTTCGTAAACATCGGCAGCCGTGGCATCACCTTTGGCCCCGACGGCAATATGTACATGTGCAACGTCGCCGTTGCTCAGAATGGCAGAGTATTTCAGATCGACGGCGCCACCGGCGCGTTTCTTGGTGACTATATTCCGAACCATGGCACTCAACTCGGGCACCCAACCTGGCACAATGGGGACCTGTACGTGACGCAGGCCGCGAGCAACAGCATCCTCCGAATCAGTGACGGAGGGAGTACCATCGCCGATTTCGTGACGCCGGGCGACGGGGGTCTCTTTTCGCCGGGAGGCTTCGCCTTCACCCCGGATGGCGATCTGCTGGCGGGCAGTTGGGGCAATCATCCCAACAATCCAGGCGGAACCAATTCCATCAAGCGGTACAACGGGACGACGGGCGCCTACATCGGCGACTTCGCCTCGCTGCCCTCGGACAGCCGTCCGTCGGAGGTCGCGTTGGAGATTTCACCGCAGCCCGATCCCGCGAATGATTTTGAGGTCATCGTGTGCACGGACGGAGGTGATACACCCCCCACCTCCGAGGAAGTAGTCCAAAAAATCGATTCGTCTGGAAACGTGACGCTTACGTTCGATGATCCCAACCCGGCCGGTCATTTGCGATGGACCGGAATCACGCTGGGGCCGGTGGATACTCGCGTCTACGTTTCGTCCCTCGGACTTAACGACGTGTATCGCTGGAACTTGGACGGAACCTTTATCGATAATTTCACCCTCGGCACTTCAAATCTGAACCAGTCGGACGACCTGACCTTCGACCCAGCCGGCTCGAAACTTCTCGTGGGCTGCCAGAGCAGTACCGAGAACCTGTACGGCGTTGTTCGATTTGACGGCGCCACCGGGGCTTTCATCGACCGGTTTGCCGACATCTTTGCCGTGACGGGTTGCGCATTCGGTCCCAGTAGTCTCGATCAAAGTAGTGCCAAGAATTTGTATGTAACCCGTACCAACGGGCAAGTTCCGACCTACGACGGTACCACGGGGGCTTTTTTGGGGCTCTTTAATGACGTCAGTGACCCGAACGCCAGCAACCTGGGGACGTTCACCAGGGAGCCGAAGGCGCACGACGGGTTTATCTACGTGGCGCAAGGCGCCCGGATCTATCGTTTTAATCCCCAGGCATCGGGAGCCCTGCCGGGCAACCTGCTGGAGCCGGAGTTCATTACCAGCGGCGCGGGAGGAATGACCGTTGCGCAGGGATTCGATTGGGATCCGAGCGGCGACCTCCTGGTCGCCTCCTCGGGCCCGACGAACGGCGTTCGTAAGTTCGACGGCCGCACGGGAGAATTTCTCGGGATGTTCGTTGTACTCTCCTCGACCTCCGAGCCTACCGACCTGGTCGTGCGAGAGTTTGCCGTCCCGTTCACCAGGCCCGAGTTGGCGATTTCCGTAGTCTCGAACCTGACGATTGAAATCAACTTCGACTCCGAGACCGGAAAAACCTACGATCTGCAACTCGAGGCAAACCTGCCCGCAGGGACTTGGACCAACGACCCGACGAACGAAGATATCGCCGGCACCGGAACCAATGTCGTGCGGACCATCAACAGCTCAGGCGATGCGCAGAACATCCGCGTGAAGACGGACTGATAGAACTACGGAAGGTGATCCGGAGAGTGCGGACTTTAGTCCGCATTGAATCAATGGCCTGTAGCTGCCGGTCTTTCCGCGTTGCGCTGCTCGGGCTGGAAGCCCAAACTACGGCATTGCGAGTGGGTAAACTTATTCGAAAAACCTGCAATCGACACCCCCCCATGACGACATTGACAAGACTTGCATATTTGACCCTGGTGGTCGGTTCCGCCGTCCCGGCGCTGGCTCAGCCGTGGTTGACGCCATCCCCGGGCGTGAATTTCGCCTCCGGATTAATCTGCTCGTATAGCCCGTCGCCCAATTACGGCCTCAGTACCGATGCAGGGGATCCGTTTCAGCTCATCGACGGCATCTACAACCTCCACGCCAACCGATATCGTGGTGGAAACATTCATCCGCCCGGTCAGAGGAACGATGCTCATCGTTAGATAGATTGGGTGTCCCTTCGCGCCCTCGTCACGAAAGAGCACAAAACAGGCGGGCGAGAGATTTGAAGACGGATCGATGAGTTCTACCGGGAAGCACAGTATTCTTCTCTTGGGCATTTCCGGCTACGGCGCCAGCTATGTTCAAGCCTTGTTGGACGCGCCGGAGGCGGAGAACCTGAACCTGGCGGGGATCGTTGACCCATTTCCGGACCGCTGCGAGAGAATCGGTGAACTCCGGGCGCGCGGCGCCGTTGTGTGCGCTGAAGTGCGCGAGTTTTACGAGAATGGCGGCACCGCGGACCTGGCGATCCTCAGCACCCCGATTCATCTCCATGCAGAGCAGGCCATCTACTGCCTCCATCGCGGCAGTCATGTTTTGTGCGAGAAACCGGCCGCGGCAACGGTGGAGCAGGTTCGGTCCATGATCGATGCCGCCGACACCACCGGCCGCGTTCTTTCCATCGGGTATCAGTGGTCGTGGTCGGACGCCATCCAGAACCTGAAGCGAGATGTTTTAGCGGGCGATTTTGGACGCCCGACCCGGTTCAAAAGCCTTGTGCTCTGGCCGCGAAGCCGGTCTTACTTCGCGCGGAATCAGTGGGCGGGCCGGATTCGGGTTGGGGAGCAGGTGGTGAACGACAGTCCGGTCCAGAACGCAACCGCTCACTATTTGCACAATTGTTTTTATCTTCTCGGGGAGGATCCTCTCCGGAGTGCGCACCCGGCGGAAGTCGGCGCGCGAGCTTTTCGGGCCAATACCATTGAGAACTACGACACCGCGTTCATCCGGGCACGAACGGGGGACGGTACCGAGATCCTCTATCTTTGCTCCCTTGCAATCCGGGAGTTCGCGGGACCGTTGCTGACCTATGAATTCGAAGATGCAGTGGTGACGTTCGAGCCTGATCACGGATTCAATGCCCGGCACCGCAATGGGAAGGTCCGGTCCTATGGTGATCCCATGGCGGAGCCCCGGCACCGCAAGATCTGGCGAACGTTGGATGCGATGGCGGGGGTGGGGCCGTGCCTTTGCGATGCGGAGGCCGCATTACCGCATGCCATCTGCGTGGAGGCCGCTCAGTCGGCCCACACGGAAACGGTTCCCGCAGACCGGATACGGTGCACGGAGGACGGACCGGACGGCGTAGTCTATGTGGAGGGGTTGGCGGATCTCATGATGAATAGCTATCGGCAGGGGGAACTGCCTGAATTGAAATGGTAGCCAGCAAAACGGGTCGTCTGCAGGCTCCCGTATAGCTACTGCCGTCCCTCGAGAGAGATCTCGTTCCACCGCAAGCATGAAGCCCAATGTCCCGGTTCCTGTTCTTCGAGGCGCGGGCTTTTCGTCCGACACGGTTCCGTTGCATACGGGCAGCGGGGATGAAAGGCGCAGCCGGCCGGGGGGTTGGCGGGACTTGGAATTTCGCCTTTCAGAACCCGACGCTTTCTTGCCGCGGCGGGGTCAGGAACGGGATCATTGAACAGGAGCGCTTCGGTGTAGGGGTGAAGGGGTCGGTTGAACAGGTCTTCCGACCGCGCCACTTCGACCACCCGGCCAAGGTACATGACGGCAATCCGGTCGCTCATGAAGCCGACGACGCTCAGGCTGTGGGCGATGAAGAGGTAACTCATCCCACTCTCTTTTTGCAGTTGCACCAGCAGGTTCAGAATTTGCGACTGCACGGAGACATCGAGCGCCGATACGGCTTCATCGCAGATGATCAGTTCCGGATTCAGTGCCAGAGCCCGGGCGAGCCCGACTCTCTGCTTCTGGCCCCCGGAGAGTTCGTGTGGATAGCAACCGGCATGAGAAGACTGCAGGCCGACGCGCTCGAGAAGCTGGATCACCTGTTCCCGGAGTACGTTGCCTTTTGTGCCATGTTGGACGATCAATGGCTCACCCACCGTTTCGAGGATCGGCATGCGAGGATTGAGGGAACCGTAGGGATCCTGAAAAATCATCTGCAAATCCCGCCAGGCGATCTTCCTCTCCTTCGATGTCATCCGGGTCATGTCCACTTCGCGTCCGCCTCCCCGAAAGATCACGCTTCCCGCGGTCGGTTGAACGAGACCGGCTGCGATCCGGGCAACGGTGGTCTTTCCTGAACCGCTTTCTCCTACAAGCCCGAGGGTTTCTTTCCGCTGCACGACGAGATCGACCCCGTCCACCGCCCGGATGGACCCAATGGTTCGCCGGAAAATTCCCTTCTGAATGGGGAAGTACTTTTTCAGTCCGGAGATCTCGAGCAATGCCGGATCCATGGGCTCTATGGCTTCTTCATTCATACAGCCAGCATTCGACGATGTGATTTTTTTTCGGTTCGAAAGGGAGCGGTCTCTTGAGCGAACACTTTGCCATGACCGCATCGCAACGAGATGCGAACGGGCACCCTGCGATTTCTTCGGTTGCTTCGGGTACGGAACCGGGTATCACGGTCAAAGTTGATTTCGGTTCGGGAGCCAGGGACGGGTTGGTTCGCAACAAGGCGCGGGTATATGGATGCAAGGGGTCGGCGAAGAGACTCTTCACATCCGTCGTTTCCATGATCCGGCCCAGGTACATCACCATCACGCGATTCGCCATTTCGGCGATCACGCCCAGGTCATGGGAGATGAACAGGATCGACATGTGGAGTTCGTTCCTCAGATCTCTGAGAAGCTGGAGGATCTGTCCCTCAATGGTGCCGTCGAGGGAAGTGGTTGGTTCGTCGGCAATCAGGAGTTTCGGATTGCAGGAAAGGGCAATACCAATCATGACCCGTTGGCGCATGCCGCCGCTGAGTTGATGAGGATAGGCATCAACGCGTTGTTCTGGATCCGCAATCTGAACCTGCCGCAACAGCTCGATTGCCCGTTCGCGTGCTTCCTTGCGGTTGAGGCCCAGGTGCAGTCGCACGGACTCCCCAATCTGTTCGCCGACGGTATAGACGGGGCTGAGGCTGCGCATGGGTTCCTGAAAGATCATGCCCAGTTCGTTCCCGCGAATCCGGCGAATGGCGTCGCTTTTCGCGTCGAGGGAAGCCAGGTCCACCACCTCGTCTTCCCGGTAATACCGGATCGAGCCGCTGGTAACGCGCCCTCCCAGGCCCGACACCAGGCCCAGGATCGAGTATCCGGTGACTGACTTGCCGCACCCGCTTTCTCCCACAATGCCCAGCACCTCGCCCCGGCAAAGATCGAAATCGATTCCGTTCACCGCATAGACGGTTTTTTCGTCGCGCTTAAAACGAATCTCGAGATCGCGAATTTGGAGCAGTTTGTCAGTCATGCCTACGAATACGGATCCGCCGCGTCGCGCAGCCCGTCCCCGAGGAAATTGAACGAGAGCACTGCAACGATAATGAGAAATCCTGGAATCATGATCCAGTGATGGTACACGAGCACTTCGAGCTTGTGGGCATCTTTCAGCAGCATTCCCCAACTTGTCAATGGAGGCGTGATGCCGATGCCCAGGAAGCTCAGCGCACTCTCGGCGAGAATCATGCCGGGTACGGAGAGCGTGGCGCATACGATCAAGTGGCTCAGCGTACCCGGAACCAGGTGCTTGAAGATAATCCGGAACAGCCCGCATCCGGACATCCGGGCCGCCAGCACATAATCTTCTCCGCGATACTGGAGCACCTTGCCGCGGACCACCCGCGCCAGGCCGCCCCAGTCGATCAGTGACAGAATCACGACAATCAGCAGGTACCGGTACGCGGACGGCAGGGTGATGGGTATCGCCGCGGCCAGAGCAAGCCACAGCGGCAGAGTGGGGAAGGACATCATGATCTCGATGGTCCGTTGGATGTAGTGATCGACCCTTCCGCCAAGGTAACCGGAAATTACGCCGATTACCGTGCCGATCAGAATGGAGAGAGAAACACCCACCAGGGGGACGGACAGGCTCACCTGGCTTCCCATCAGGATTCTGGAATAAAGGTCCCTACCCAGGGGATCCGTCCCCAATAGATTCCATCTGCATCCCTCGTCCACGCCGAGAAGATGAGTTCGTCCGGAAATCAGCCAGAGTATTCGATATTCCAATCCCTTCACAAAGAAGCGGATGGGAAACTGTTGCGACCGGTCTTCCGTATACATCAGGCGTAGGGTGTCCGGGTCGCGGTGCTTGATCAGATTATACACATAGGGCCTGCGCCACTCGCCTTCTTCACTCTGAAAGTAGATCTTCTGCGGCGGGGCAAGAATGTGTCGCGCCGACTGTTCGACGATATCCATGGTGGCGAGAAACGGAGCGATCACAGTAATGAAAAACAACAAGGCAACGACCAGGCCCCCAACCACTCCGAGTTTGTTCTTTCGAAACCTGCGCCAGATCAACTGGCCGATCGTGCGTCCCTGTTCCTGATTTTCAGTCATACCGGATCCTCGGGTCGAACCAGGCCAGCGCGATGTCCGCGAGCAGGTTTCCGATCAATAGAAAGAGGCAGAGAACCATCAGGATGCTTCCGGACAGGTAGATGTCTTCGGATTGGAGGGCGCCAAACAGGAGCGGGCCGGCGGTGGGTATATTCATCACGATCGATACGATGGTCTCACCGGAAATCAGGCTGGGTAGCCACATGCCCAGTCCGGTGATCACCGGGTTGATGGAGATCCGGACCGCGTGCTTTATCGTCACCATTTTCTCGGGCAACCCCTTCGCCCGCAATGCCGTGATGTACGGCTCGCCGAGCACATCCAGGAGGTTCCCGCGCACGACGCGGATAATCCCAGCGGTCCCGGCGGTTCCAATCACGACCACCGCAACCCAGACGTGCTGCAGGAAATCGATGAACTTCCCGAAACTCCACGGAGCGTCTTCGTATTCCGGCGAAAACAATCCGCCGACCGGCAGGTCCAGAACATAGAGCCCGAAGACCATGAGAATCAGGGCCAGGAAGAAATTGGGGATGGACAGTCCAATGAACCCGGCGATCGTGGCGATGGTGTCGGAAATCTTGTTCTGGTTCAAGGCGCAGTAAATGCCAATGGGGATTCCGATTGAATAGACGAAGAAGAGCGACAGGAGGCTGATCATGATGCTGTAGGGGATGCGTTTCGCCAGCAGCACGGAAACTTCCTGCCCATATTCAAACGACTCCCCCATGTCGCCACGCAGGAAATTCAGGATCCACGATCCGTATTGAAGCAGGTACGGCCGGTCCAGGTTGTACCGTTCCGTCAACTCATGGGCCAACTGGAGGTGACGTTCACTGGTAAACGTTCCCTGCTCCAGGGCCAGGTTTTCGATATGCCGCTCAATCCAGTTGCTGGGGGGGAGTTGGATGATGAAAAAGACGATGAATGAAACGACCAGGAAAGTGGGGATCATTCCGAGTAGCCGCCTGACGATAAAGGTGATCATTTGTAACTCTTCATCCCAATCTTTCCCCCCTAATCTTTCCCCCATCCTGTTCGATTACCGCAGTCTCGCAAGTATTCAACAAATCGAAACTGCGGGTGAAAGAGCAGGGGGAAAGAACTCGGGTGGAATTTGGGAGGAACCGATTCCAAATTCGATTTCCTTGTTCTTTCCCTCTACTCTTTTCCTAATCTTGCTCGATGGATTCAGTCTCGCAAATATTCAGCAATCGGCGATAGATTGAAATTGGGAATGCGATTTAGATTGAGCTTCGCACTTTGTCCGCTTCACTGCCTTCCTTGCCAATCCTTCTTTATAAAAAACTGATCCGACTTCGCGGTCATCATGTACTTCTGAAAAATCCGTTTGTCGGGAACATTACCCATTCGTCTGTGGCGAATCACCTGCTGAGGCCGGTCCGTGACGAAGTGCGTCCAGCTTAGCGATTCGGTGGCGATGTAATTGAAGTAGACCCTGGCCGCCGCGATCTGGTCTTCCACGGTATAAGCTGCGGCGACCGCCCGTTCCAGTTCATAACATTTGTCGAACTCCCGGGGTTGGGGGATCGTAACCCCCCGGGCATAGGAGACGGGATTGTGCCAATGCCCGAGGTAGTGGCAGGGATCGCCTTCCGGGACTCCGGTATGCACTTGAAACGCGATGTCACCGGAATAGACCTTGTCACTGATGGTCTTGCCGTCCGCCGTAAACACCGTGGTCTTGATCCCAAGTTCTTCCCATTCCGCGGCCAATGCTTCCGCCGACTCGATATTCATCGGGCTGTTGGCGGAGCCCGGCACGATGATGTGGACGTCAGACCCGTCCTCGTACTTCAGGAACCTGTCGTCATCGGAATCGGAAATCCCGATCTCGGCAAAGAGCGCCAGGGCTTTC
>CAUZEO010000231.1:0-8441 GCA_963578625.1 Kiritimatiellia bacterium
CTGGAGGGCACACCCGTTCATTTTCGCACCCCTCGCGGAGCTGAGTCTGCGGGAATTTCCGTGATTCACCAGGAGTTGGCCCTGGTCCCACACCTGAGCGTGGGCGAGAATATTTTCCTGGGAAAGGAACCGCACCGATGGGGCGTGGTTGATTGGGAAGTCCTTTTCGCCAGTGCCGGGAAGGTGCTGGAAGGGCTGGGGCTGGCCATCAATCCGCGGCAGGAAACGAGCCGGTTGAGTATTGGCGTGCAGCAACTGGTCGAGATCGCCAAGGCACTTCACAAAGAGGCCCGGGTCCTGATTCTGGACGAGCCGACGTCCGCGCTTTCGGAGGAAGAAACCCGGGTTCTTTTGTCCCTGGTCAAGGCTCTCCGCTTGAAAGGTACGTCAATCGTTTATATCACCCACAAGCTCGAGGAAGTGTTTGAACTCGCCGACCGAATTACCGTTTTGCGCGACGGGTCTTCGGTGGCTACCGATCGGCGTGACAGATGGAAGCGGGAAGACGTTGTACGCTACATGGTGGGCAGGCCGATCCAGGAGGTTTTTCCCGAGCGCCGTCGCGAACCGGGTAAAAAGATGCTGGAAGTTGAGAATCTTTCAGTGCGGGACCCCCGGAATCCAGCCCGGAACCTTGTACAGGGTATTTCCTTTCATGTTTCATGCGGGGAAGTTCTTGGTCTTGCGGGGTTGATGGGGGCTGGACGATCGGAGCTGCTTTGCACGCTTTTCGGGTATGCGCCCGGGCCCGCTCGCGGGGAGGTGCGGATCGCCGGCCGGCCGGTGAAGATTCGTTCTCCGGGCGATGCCGTTCGCGAGGGGGTTGCGATGGTGCCGGAGGACCGGGGAACCCAAGGACTGATCGGGATTTTTTCGGTTCTGGAAAACCTCACCATGAGCCACCTGGAGAGTTTCTGTACCGCCGGGATCATCGATACGATTCGCGAGTACGAGCAGTGCCGGAACCTGTCTCGGACCCTCCGGATCAAGAGCCCTTCAGTCCTGGTTCCCGCGGAGACTCTGTCCGGCGGAAATCAGCAAAAGGTCGTCATCGGCAAATGGTTGATGGATCGTCCGCGCATTCTCTTTCTTGATGATCCGACGCGCGGCATTGATGTCGGCGCAAAAGTGGAGATTTACAATCTGATCGACCGCCTGGCGGGGGAAGGCATGGCGGTTATTTTTGTCTCCAGCGAGTTGCCTGAAGTTCTTGGCGTGGCGGATCGCATCCTCGTGTTGCGCGAAGGCCGGCTGACCGGGGAATTTCAGTCCACCGAGGCCACTCCGGAATTGATCATGGAGGCGGCGACCGCGTGAACCATCGGAATCATCTGCCTTTCGATCTTCGCATCCTTTCCATGGCGCTGATCCTTGCCGCAATGTGGATGTTTTTCAGGGTACAGGTCGGTGGATTTTATTTCAGCGGCGACAGCATATCCAACCTCAGCCGGGACATGGCGACTTGGACGATTCTCGCGGCAGGAATGACGCTGATCATTGTTGCCGGGCACATTGACCTGTCGGTTGGTTCTCTCCTTGCCCTGGTCGCCGCGTCCTGCGCTTTCATGATCGACCCGGAACAGGGGAGGGGCTGGAGCGCGAGCATCGCGGTTCCTGTCGCGTTGCTTTTGGGCACCGCTCTCGGGTTTCTTCAAGGCGTCATCGTAGCCGGATTCCGGGTTCCGGCTTTCATCGTTACGCTGGGGGGCATGTTTATATTCCGGGGGATGACGATGAAGGTTGGAGCCAGAGATCCTCGCGTGCCCGATGACAGCTGGGTCTCGGCGCTTGGCTTTGGGTCGCTTGAGGCATCTAAAGGATGGGTTCTGGGGTTGGCGTTTGTTCTTGTTGTTGTTTTGCTTCACGTTCTGAGCCGAAGGCGTAGGCGACGTATGGAATTGCCGGTCGGGGCGATGTGGATTTTTGCGGTGAAGGTTGTGGCGCCGTCGGCCCTGGTACTTATTTTTATCGCCAAAGCGAACCAGGCAAGGGGAGTTCCCTATCAGACCCTGATGATGATGGCGGTGATCGTTGCTGTTTACTTTGTGGCAAAGCATACCCGGTTTGGGCGCCGGGTCTACGCCGTCGGCGGCAACGCGACCGCGGCGCGTCTTTCGGGGATATCCGTAGAGAAAACGACGGTGCTGGTTTTCACGCTGATGGGGCTTCTCGCTGGAATTGCGGGGATCGTGTGGATGGCTCAGAACCAGGGTTCGACCAAGAACGCCGGGACATTTTACGAATTATACGCCATTGCTGCGTGTGTGATCGGGGGCACAAGCCTGATGGGAGGGCGCGGCACCGTTTTCGGCGCCTTTCTGGGGGCGCTGGTCATGGCAACCGTGATCCAGGGAATGGATTACACCGATCTGGAAAACTGGTTGCAGTTGGTCGTTCGCGGCGCGGTCCTGATTCTCGCGGTGGCGATCGACATTGCAACGAAAAACCCTCCACCGTGGATGTTGCGATTCCGGGAGACGATCCCCCGGCGAAAATTAGAAGACGAGGTTTGATTTGAAGGCCGCCCGGCGGTATGACGAGGTGTATATGACTGCTTCTGTTGAACATCCTGAGCCAATTCCTCCAGCGGAGCCGGTGCCCGCCGCGCCCCCGGGTGAAAAGATTTCGGAGACGGAAAAATCGCCCCCCCCGTTGTTTGCAATCGTTGCTTTTGTCGTGACAGTACTTTTGTTCGCGACGGCTTTTCTTTCAGGTTTCGGTTTCAAAGTGCCCGATCAGGTTTCGTTCGTCGGTCGTTTTCATCCGGTGCTCCTTCACCTTCCGATCGGATTGCTTGTCGGATTGTTTTTTGTAGAAATAACCAACGGTCTCCTTTCATCGGCGGATCTTCGTCCCGCGGCCTGGACCCTTTTGTGGCTCACCAGTGTTTCGGCGGTACTTACCGCCCTGCTGGGGGCTTTTCTCGCAATGGGTGGGGGCTATAACGAGGACACTCTTTTCTGGCATCGCTGGCTGGGCACCTCGGTAGCGATTGTCACCGTTTGGATGCTTGCTTTTCGCCTTCACGCGCGGAGCCGGAAAGCGAAGAAGACACCTTTCATTTATTACGCGCTTTTGGTCGTCGCGGTCGGTCTGATCGGTCCTGCCGGACACAACGGAGGATCCCTGACCCATGGAAAAGGATACCTCCTGAGATACATGCCGGACTCCATTCGAGGCATGATCGGACTCGCTCCTGCCGCAGTGGACGAACCGATCGAGATCGATGAATTTGAGTTCGTTGAAGAGGAGCCCCCGGGACTGGAAGAAGCGGCTCCTCCCGCCGATGAGTCTTCGGCAGAGCCTGTTCCGCCGGGCGCGGTCATCCCCGGCTCCCACGTGTCCGCGTTCTTGCCAATTCTGCAGCACTATTGCGGCGCCTGCCACGGTGCGGCGAAACAAAAGGGCAACCTGCGGTTGGACTCTCTCGAGGCTGCGCTGCGGGGAAGTCATGACGGGCTGGTTATCAAGCCCGGTTCGGCGGAGCAAAGTCCGCTGATTCAGCGGATGATCCTGCCGCTCGAACACGAGGATCATATGCCGCCCGACGGGAAACCACAGCCTGGCGAAGACGACATTGCCGTGCTTCGATCGTGGATTGATTCCTGGGAATCCGGGGAGGCGGCACCGGACGAAACGAAAATCCTTGAGGACGAAGAGGCCGCCGGTCAGTAGCCGGTTCCGGCGAGCAGATCAGCGTCGCTTCCGGCAGTCGAAGCAGAAGATCTTTTCGATGCGCTTTTCCATCCGGGGCGGCTCGACTGAGCAACGTAAACACCTTCGGCAGCTACACCTCCTTCGGGGGGATCATTATCCAGGGCGACAATTATGATATCAGTGGAAACCCACTGACGTTGACGAATCACTTTTCCGCCGAGATCGGCGCACAGTCGAACACGTTCCGGCCGGGTATTCGACTTGGCGCGGGAATTTATCTCAGGGCACTGGGGTTCGGCCAGCAGCTCAAGTTCCTGGGCGATATCGAACTCAATGGATACAATCTTACCTTGCTCAGCAAAGGGGAACTCGAGTGCGGCGGTAAAATCAGCGACGCCGCGGTGTGCTCGGCGAGCAACCAGATCGGGAACAATTAGCAGGTCACCATCCGTCCGGCCGGGCGAAGTGGATCTTGGCGCAGGCGGAGTGCTCACGGTGGGAGGAAGCAACCTGTCCACAACGTTCCGCGGCGAGATGGCGGGTAGCGCAAGCCCGGTAAAACCGGGGCGTTTGCCTTTGTGCTGAGTGGCGTGAATACCGACACCGGAAACATCCTGGTCGAAGAAGGCTCGCTGCCGGACCGGCTGCAATCACGGATGTGTATGTCTCGGCGGAAGGGTTTATTCACGTTGTCGGTCTCGGCCAGCCGAACCTGATTTACACCGTTGAGGCGACCGGCAGGATCTCCGATGCCGGGGAGTGGTTTCAGATTTCGTCGCCGCAGGCCAATGGGGCGGGGGTATTCGAAGTGTTTTACAAAGCGGGCATGTTTCGCCCGGGCCGATGCTACCGGGTGAGTTTGCCGTGAGCGTGACCGCTAAGGAACCGCCAACCGGAACACGGCGCTGTTGCCTGCGCCTGTCACGGACATCATGCCGGTAACACTGGATAGTTCGCCGGTCGCGATCGCCGACCACGTCGGGGAGGCGTCGCCGATGTTCTCCGATTTCTCCAGCACAAGAACCGGCGGCGCCGGTTGCGTGAGCCAGTCCACCTCAACCGTATTGTTGGAAATTGTGAATGTGATATCGCTGATCTGCAGATCCGGCGATACGATCGGTTGTGAGATCTTGAGTTGCGGTGTTGAACTCACGCCGTCAAACACAATGTCCCGCGCGCCGAACAGGTTCATTCCCATGATGCCAAAGATGCTGCCGGAGATATTGACGACAACGACCGGTACATTGTTCCACTCGACGAGGCTCGGCAGACTCAAGCGGGTTGGCTGGGCGGCAATTTTCAACGAGTCGATATAGAAACCGGGACGAATGGACGATCCTCCAATGCCTTTCACCTCGACCTCGAAATCGGGGTTCAATAAAACGAGGCCGAGTTGCGTTGCGGCGGCCTCACTGATAATGGTTCCGAGCGCGGCTGTATCGACAATCATGTTCCCGGAAGCCAGCTGCGAATCGTTACTCAAAACCACGCTGTTCTGTGTCTCATACAATGTGCTGTCCAATCCGATCAGCGAGGGAAGCAGGGGTACAAATTCGAAGGTGTCGAGGTCGAACCAGAGTGTGTACGCGACCGGCCCCGGGGTCGGGGTGAGCCGGAGATCGATCTCCCAGTCCAGTGCGGGAATCAATGGATCCAGGGGATCCGGAAAGAGTTCAACTGATGGTGAGCGAACACCGTCGTCGTTTCCGGGAAAAGGAACAAGCTGGGAATGGCGAATCACGGAGACGAAATAGGCGAAAAACGGCGCGCCAAGTACCGTCGGGATTGTCTGCCCCGATTGGAAGTTCGCCAGCGTATTGACGCCGGCTGAAAAATTCCCCTGCCCTTGCAGCAGGTTGGTCTGCACTCCCGCAGGAGACAGATGTTGCAGCCCATGCGCAAAGAAACCTACCGGCATGGTTGCGCCAAGAATTATAATGGACCCACCGACGCCGCCAATGGGAAGGAAACCGGCGGATGAAATGAACTCATTCACAAGCCCCAACGAGACGGCCTCTTCGTATCCGATCAGGGTCGTCGCCGCCCCGCTGTCCAGGATCATCGGGATGTAGTCGCGCGTTCTGGTGGGAAGCAGGTTTCCCGAGAACGAAAGATGAAGTGAAGCCAGCAGGTCCTCTTCGCCGGAGCGTTGGTCAGTGACCGCAAGAGCGACGGCGGAAAAGACACCCCCCAGCGGAGGCGTCTCGGCGAATGGCGATGAACCGGCGGTCTCGACGGGCGGACTGCCCATCGGCTCGATTGCAGTAACCATAATGGGACCCTTGCCTACTTCGATTTCATTGGACTGAGCTCCCCACGCTGCCCCCAGGAGTAAAAGCGTGGGGAGGGATGCGAATATAATGAAGTCGGGCAAAGGGGGTCTGGTCGTCATGGCGATACGTCTCTCGAGGCTTTACGGAGATTTCACGTAAGTATGTAGCATATAGTATGCCGTAGAATCGGGCAAATTTTTACCCATCCCCTTAAAAAGATGATCGCCCCGGAATGATCACGTAAGAGCAGAGATTTCCACCTCGTTGGCATTTGTAACCACGATCGTGGCTGCAAATGCCAACGGTGTTACGAATGCACAGGTTCGGGGTAAGACTCGACAAACGGGAGCAAAGCCTTCTAGATTCGCCGCTCCGAATGCAGGATCAGCGTTGTCTGGCCGACTTATGAACCGAAAAACGAAATTCCAAGACGCCGTCAATCGCGCGACGGCGTGGATTGTAAAGCATCAGCAGCCGGACGGAAGCTTCGGCGAGGTCGAGAGTCTGACCCACTACATGGCGCTGCCTGCGGCGTTGCTGTACCTGGGCCAGGCGCAGAGCGCAGCCCGTCTCATGCCGTATCTGAAGTCGACCTACCAAAAAGAGAATGGGGACTACGATTTTCCTCCGGCTGATGCAAAGCCGGGACACCTTGCGGAGGCAAAGTACGGTCCGGCGTGGATGATTTTTTCGGCGCACGTGAATCTAGCTTTGGATCTCTCGATGCCGGCCGTTCCGCACATGCTTACCTATCAGCACGATGAAACCGGCGGCGTATTCGGCCGGCCGGACCACGCAAGGGATGGCAAAGGGATACTGCACGTCTTGGCAACGCCCTGTGTCGGCCAGGCTGCACTGATCACCGGACACGTCGCTGAGGCGCGTCGCATGGGGGACTACCTGGTTGATTACCTGATTGCGGAGAACCCGGACATGAGCAAAGCTTTCTACCCGGTGTGGGACACCGAGCGAGGGCTTCGGACGGATGAAGACGCACCCATTGCTCCGAATATGCCGCGGGTGCTGGAGCGCGGTGCGCCGGACCAGCATCATTTCGTAACCGGATTCATGATCTCGTTCCTCACGGATCTTTATCGTGCTACGGGTGAGCAAAAGTATCTCGACGGCGCTCTGGCAATGTACGAATTCGGCGAAGACGGGTCGGGCGAGATATACCGCAGCACGGCCTCTCACAAGTTCTGTTGGGGCTGCGGATCGTTGTATCGTGTAACCGGCGATGCGAGGCACCTGGAGTCAGCCTGCCGCGTGGCGGAATTCCTGGTTGAACATGCACAGGATCCCGACGGTTCCATGGTGCACTACGCTTTCATCGACTCGTCCGCCAACTGGGCCTATTCGCCCCGTCTGAACATCACGGGACAATTTGCGCTGTGGATTCAAAAGACAATCGATCTTCTATAGTGCTTCCGGCCCTTCGTGGCGGACTGATTGTCTCCTGTCAGGCCGAAGGAGACGACCCGTTTAACAATCCGGAAGGCATTGCCCTTTTCGCCCGTGCCGCATTTTTGGGCGGCGCAGTGGGAATTCGCGCGCGTCAGCCGGAGAATATTGCAGTGGTAAAGTCTGTTGTGGACCTTCCGGTCATCGGAATTACCAAGGCGGAGTTTGAAGACGGATCGGTTCTTATCACTGCGGATTTCGACGATGTGGAGTCGATCGCGACGGCCGGCGCGGATATTGTTGCCCTCGACGTGACACGCCGGACCCGGCCCAACGGCTTGGACGGCCCGTCGTTTCTCCGGGACGTGCGTTCACGCTGCAGCCTGCCGCTGATGGCAGACGTATCTACATTGGAGGAGGGACTCGCCGCGGCGAGCGCGGGGGCCGATTTCGTGGGCCCGACTTTGCACGGATTTACGCCGTACACCGCGGAATCAGGAGCATCCGGCCCGAACTGGGGGTTGGTCGAGAAAATGTGCTCACAACTTCCGGTGCCTGTGATCATGGAGGGCGGCATCTGGACGCCGGATCAGGCGCGGCGGGCACTGGACCTGGGGGCCTTCGCGGTCGTAGTCGGAACGGCGATTACCAGGCCGCGCGTGATTGCCGCTGCGTTCGTGGACGCGATGAAGTGTGCCGGTCAGGAATCCGCCTGAGTCAGGATCTTCCTTTGAGGGGGTCCCATGGCACTACAACAACGGAAAGCGGTACCATCATGCCGAGATTGTTCGATTTCGATGAAAACAAAAAAGAGTCCTTCACCTGCGGAACTGCACCGCTACGCGGATCAGGGGTATTTCGTGGTTCCCCGGCTTTTTTCCGCGGACGATATTCGGCGGATCGACCACGAGATTAACGAGATCGTTGAGTCGGCGAAGGAATCGGATGATTTCAGTGCGGTGCTGGAACTCGAACCGGAATCCGATGGCGATCGCCCCGTGGTGCGGCGAATCTACAATCCGTTTCACCAGCACGACGCCTTCAAAAAGCTTGCTACGGATGCGCGGATTATGGACCGGATCGAGGCCCTGATCGGGGAGAATATCGAAC
>CAUZEO010000232.1:0-8424 GCA_963578625.1 Kiritimatiellia bacterium
AGGTCGTACTCGGCGCACAATTCGCATCCGCGGGCCCAACCCCAGTCGCCGAGGCAGAGCCTTGCCTCCTCCGGTGCGGATTCGCCATCGCGCCTCACGATCTGGAACGCCTTCTCCGCCTCTTCGTCACTTCGTTCCCGCCAGGACAAGGTTCGAACGTAAGCGTGCTGCGACTTCACCGCGATAGCGGTGGAAGCATGCTTCTTGAACAGCGCGCTCATCGCCTCGCGAAGGCTTGACAGGTTCGTAGGGTCAATCCCCGTCTCCGTTGCCAACTCTTCCAATGCCGGCGTGCCGCAACAGAAATTGCGCCAAGACAAGTCGTAGAAAAAGAAGCCCGGACCCGATTCGTCCGGTTCGCAGGCCCAGCGTCCGTCGTCGGTTTGAATGTGGTCAAGGTTTGCAAGATCCCGGAGAATGTGCAGGCGCTGGCCCGGTTGAACCCATTCGGCATTGCGGCCAGCCGCGCTCTCCACCGTATCGACCGTGATCTCGTCCATGCCGTAGAGGTGTTTCGCGGCCAATCGTACCGCTTCGCCGTATCCGGTGTGCTGAGACGCCTTCCATGCTTCCTCCACCGCCGCAAACCGGCCCCGGACATCGGGGTTGGAGGAATCCACCAACGCTTCGAGGGCAGATTGGGACACCCCGGCGGTCAAGAGGTCGCCGGACAGGTAATTCTCGAAGAGATTGCACAAGATGTCCGGATTCCGCTCCAGGTAAGGCTCTTCCCTGGCCATATGCTCATGGGAATCGCACAGCGGGGTCTCCTGTATGAATTGGCTTAGGTCAGTGGCAGCTTCCATGAGTTTCTCGATGATCCTTAGTTTTCGCCGAAATTTCCGATGCAGACTCGACCCCAATCCAAACCGAATTCCAAGGCCGAGTCAAAACCAATATTCCAACGCCAGGTAATTGACATACCAAACATGAAGACGGCGGCTTGTTTCGCCGAAGCAAGCGAAGCGCGAAGGCGGATCCCCGCCGTATTGAGAATGGATGGATCATGAAAGGATCCCATCGGAGCGACAGCTTAAGCGCCATTCTTCACTGATCAGAAAAGCGCAACCACAATCAACCCTTTGACATCCCGAACTACGTAGTCTACTATGTAGCACCATGAGGGCTAAAAAAACAAAAAGAAAACACGGAAGCGGGACGGAAGCTGTTCGAAAATTGTCTAAAACCGGCACGTATACCTACTACGTGACCATTCCCAAGTCAGAAATTGACGCACTGGGGTGGAAAGAGCGCCAATTGCTTAAAGTTCGCCGCAGTGGTTCACGAATCGTTATTGAAGACGCCTGAAAACGGATTGGCTTTCGGTGTGCGGTGTTCTGGTTTCAGTGCGGCCTCCGGCCTCGGTTTTCGGTTGTCGGTGTTCGGGGCCGGAGTTTTCAGAGATGACCGAATTGTACTCAGAAACAAGGATGGAGGTTGCTGTATTCCAACGCGTAATCCCCGCCGAAGGCTGAGATTTGGAAGTAAGAGTTAGGAGATAAGATGGGATAAACAACTCAATCCACCAACAACCGATACCCGATACCCGATACCCAACAACCAGAAAAGAGGTCTCCAGCAATGCCTAAATCGAAATCGTCGAAAATCGCCGCCATCCTCTACACCCTGAGGGATCATGCCGAAACCCCGGCCCAGGCGCTACGAACCCTGAAACGGGTACGCAAGATCGGGTACGAGAATATCCAGATTGCAGGCGGGACGTTTGGCGCCATGGATCCTGCGGATATGCGCAAATTGGCCGACGATACCGGACTCCGCATTGTCGGTACGCATCTGGGTCTTGGAGATTTACAGGAAGATCTCGGCAGCGTAATAGACCGGGTTCACACCTACGGCTGCAAGTATACCACCCTATCCAGCTTTGCCCAGGGCAGCGGGACAGCGGCCATCTGGAAGGCATTCGGCAAAGAGTGCAACCGTTTCGGGCGCCGCTTGAAGAAGGAAAAGATTCAACTCCAGTACCACAATCACGCTTTTGAGTTTGAAAAGCTCGGCGTTCGCGGCGGGAAGGGCGGAATTACACGATTTGATACCCTGATGCAGTCCAGTGATCCGAAGTATCTTCAGAGCGAGCTCGACGTGGCCTGGGTGGCGCGCGGCGGATACGATCCGGCCGCGGTGCTCGCAACGGTGAAAGGCCGCGTGGACCAGGTTCACGCGAAGGATTGGGGCATGGTAAACCAGGATCAGGTCTGGCGAGCGGTTGGCGAAGGCGGCCTGAACTGGAAGGCAATCATCAAGGCCGGAAAATCCGCGGGCGTCAAAATGTGGATCGTCGAGCAGGACACCTGCCCCATGACCAACGATCCGTTTAAGAGCATCGCCATCAGCTACGAAAACATGATGGAAATGCCGGTGTAGACTCCGCTGTTTGTTTGGGGAGTGCGGAGTTTCTGTATCGGGCGAATTCACTTCGCAGATTGCCCCGAACTTTGCGCACAACCCCACCCATGGAATCCTCCCCATTCCGGGTCATTCAGCGACGCGATCGCGCAGCTGAACGATCCGGTTACGTCACCAATTTTTATCGTTCGGGTGGTTTCGCGCCGACACGCCGTCAATCGTACGCCCCGCACAGGTCTTCAACGAAGGTCCGGGCGGCACCAAAAGTTATTCTCTCTATTCCGCGATCAACCAGAGACTGTCGCGCGACATCACGACCCTGCGCGAAAAGCTTTTAGCGTCAACCATAGAAGACGCAGTGCGGAACGATCTGATGAACCGCTTTCACGACCTCACGGCGATGCAGGATTCCCTCCCGATCACACCCACTGTCGGATTCAAAGCCGTGCTGCAGATCCACACGCTGGAGGACTGGCTATAGAAAGTGCCCAAGGACCGCTCGGGCGCGGATAAAATACGAATCAAAGTACTGCGAAAACTAACAGCCCTGCAGAAACCCGCCCCGTAGCGCGGAATTCATTCCGCATTTAGGAGTCGCTGACTTCAGTCCGCAGAGGGAAAAGTGTGAACAATGCTGGCTGGGACATTTCGCGACCAAAACAGCGTGGGGTTCGCCTTCGCTCAACTTCCTTCACTTCCAAGGAGAAAGCAGCAAAAAAAGTGGGGAAGAAACATATGTTAGGATCACTTGTCACACAGCCGATACTTAACGGCGTCCTCCGCGACAATTTTTTACCACGGAGTTCACTGAGCACACGGAGTAATCAACAATCCCCTCCGTGAGCTCCGGGGTAAATTTCGTTTGGTTGCGGCTTTGCTGCTCTATTCTGGTCTGGATGCGCTGGGTGATTTTGCTCTGTCGTGCGCATGCGTCGCCGAGCGGAAGTCTTGGCGACTTCCGCTACTTTTTCGTAGCGTGCGTTACCCGATCAATTCTTCGTCACGAGCTCTCAGCGCTTCCAGGGGCTCTCCAAGCTGCTATTGAGCCTCTTCGGCTTCGGATTCGCTTACCTCACCAATGCTGAATTTGAGGTCGACGACCGCCTCGGTCATGCTTGCGATGAGCCGCCCGTCGGCCTATGGGGAACAGAAGGTTGTGTCAAAGGCAACGTCGACAGCGGCCGGATCAACGGCTTCGCAACCACTGCTCTCGCGACGAAAACATGTGATATGCGGGTTAGCAGTATCCTTACGGAAGTGTTGCCCGGTAGAAGCCGGTGGGTGAAGCGGTGTTGTGGTCGAAAAAGAATACCCCGTCCGGCGCCGCGAGGGCGGTCCCGATCGGCGCGAACCCGACGGTGGACGGCACATCGACCGAGAATTCGATGGTGTACGTCACGCCCGGCGACCCAAGGAAGCTGGGGCTGACGCCCGGACCGGAAACCAGCGGCTCGATGCCCAGACCCTCAATGACGAGTTCGCCGCTGACTTTCAGGAGATCCAGGGCCAGGGACTCCAGGCTCGAATCCGCCTGGATTCGAATGGTCAAGGTCAGCGAGTTGCCGCTCCCCGGGATCGGCGCACCGAATTCCTGGAAGGCAAGGCCAAGTACCGATCCGTCACCTACGCCGTCGCCGGTGGTGTCCTGGGCCATCGGCCGGCTGCCTTGAGTGGACGAATCCGATTCGAAACGGAGCAGGGCTTCGACGGGGCCGCCGTCAATCTGCGCTTCGACGAAGATGTGGTCCGTAAGATCGTAGGACGCGGGTTCTCCATCGCCGGCGGCGAATAACCCGCTGAACACGAGGCCGGTCGCCCCGGTGATATCGACATTGAAGGTGATCGTCTGCTCGGCGGCTCCGCCCCCGCCGCTGGTCGTGTCGTCCGTGTCTTCCGATGCAAAGATGCCCTGGTTGGACTGACCGTTATAGGTCCCGTCTTCCGGGTGCGAGAGGTCGGTGGTTTGATCGAAAATTCCCTGAGCCGAATCAAAAAACTGGCTGGAGAGGGCGTAGCGCACCCCGTTTCCGTTGTCTTCAAAATCCTCACATAAAAAGGTGGTGCCAACGATTCCAATGCCGTTCAGACTTACGTCGTACGTCGCTTCATCGCCATCATTATTGGTGATGCGGAGGGTGGTGGCGCGTAGTCGGAACGTGATGGGATTGAATCGCACCGTGACGGTATCAGAGGTGCCCGCGGGAATAGAAGTCGGGATCGGCCCCACCAGGCTGAAATCACTCGAATCTCCGCCCACAAAGTCGATGCTGGAGATCCTGAGAGCGAAGCTGCCGTCGGTATTGTCGATGTTGAACGCCCGGTCTGTGGTACCGCCGGCAACGATCGTAAAGCTGAAGGGAGCCGCTGCGCTGCCGTCGGCGATCGAGGGATCGCCGATCATCCCGCCGTCGTGCACATCAATTTCCGGCGCGGTGGGATTGCCTTGCCCGATCACAGTGATGTCGTAGATATCCTCGTCGGCATCGTCGTTGACGATGCGCAGCGTGGTCATACGCTGGCCCAGCGATTGCGGGTCGAACCGCACCGTGATGGTGTCCGAGGCGCTGGGGGAAACAAAGGTTGGGAATCCGCCAACCAGCGAAAAGTCGCCGGGATTAATGCCGGTGAAAAATACGCTGCTGATATTGAGTATGTTCGCTCCCGTGGTGTTATCGATGTTGAACACCCGGTCGATGAAGCCAACGGACACGCTGGTGGAGCCGAAATCCGCCGCTGCGCCGCCATCGACGATCGATGGGGCGGTGATCAACAGTCCATCGTGCACGTCGATCTCGGGCACCTCCGAAGATGAAGAAGTAACCTTGATCAAATCGAGAGCCATCGACTCGAAACTTGAGTCCGCAAAAATTCGGATGGTCAGAGTCAGGCTGTTTCCGGTCCCTGAAATCTGCGCGGCGAAAGGCTTAAACTCCAGACCGATAAACGTCCCATCCCCGGTCCCGTTGAAGTCGGTATCCTCGCGCAGGGATGCGCTGTTCAGGATTCCGTCCGATTCGAATTGCACCAGGGTCTGAACCGGCTGGGCGTCGATCTGCACCTCCACGATCATGTGATCGACGGCGTCGTAGGAGGCCGGAGCTTCATCGCCCGCAGCGAACAGCCCGAAAAAATTCAGATCCGTTGCACCGGCGATCGGGATGGTAAAGATGATGGTCTGCTCGTCGGCACCGCTCCCTCCGGTAGTTGTATCGTCCGTGTCTTCCGCCGCGAAAATTCCGAAACCGGATTGCCCGGTGTAGGTCCCGTCCTCGGCATGCGATAGATCGGTGGTCTGGTCGAAGATCCCTTCGGCCAAATTGAAGAACTGGCTGGAGAGTAAGTATCGGCTGCCGTTGCCGTCGGTCTCGAAATCTTCGCAGAGCAGGCTGAATGCACTGGGATCCGGGTTGACTACGTCAAAGGTGGTGCTCGGTCCGCCAGGGCTCGCAAGGTTACCCAGAACGTCGCCCGCGGTTCCGGAGGCGATAGAGATCCCCAGTGTCCCGGTGCCGGCAGTTCCACTGATCGTCACGGTACGCTCGCTCGTACCCAAGCCGGTTACATTGACCGAACCCTTCGCGGTACCGGTCTGGTTCAGTGTAACGTCCCCGTTGTTCAGGGTGACCGAGGATGCCCCGGTGTAGGAGACGACGAAACTCACCGGACCTGACTTGGTTCTGTCGATGGAAGGCGGGCCGATGGCTACGGCCGGACCGGTGTTGTCCACAGTGAAGGTGGAACTGGGCCCCACCGCCGCCGGGTTTCCGACGCCGTCGGTAGCGCTACCCGCAGCGACGGTAATGCCGAGGGTGCCGTCACCGGTGATCCCAATGATTGTTACCGTACGGCTGGACGTACCCGACCCGGAGACCTTGACCGATCCGCTCGCGCTGCCGGTCGAGTTCAGCGTGATGTGGCCGTTGTTCAGGGTGACCGAGGACGCCCCGGTGTAGGATACGGTGTAGATCACCGGTCCGCCGCTGGTGGTGGCGGTTGACGGCGCGCTGATCGCAATGCCCGGTCCGGACTTGTCGATGACCATCGTCTGGCCGCCGGTGAAAGGTTCATTGGTCAGGCCGGGCGTCAACCCGCTGTCGTTGCTCACATCCAGGCGCAGGGTGCCGTCGCCGGACCCGGTACTGGCGGTGACCCGCCACACCGTGCCCGCGCCCAGGTCGACCACCGACGTGATGGACTCGCCAGTGATGTTATTTCCGATATCCACCAGGCTCAAATTCGCAGCGCTCAATCCGGCGACCGTGTCCGCGAACGTAATGTCCCATTGCACGCTCAAGGCGTTGCTCGGGGAGGCGGTGACCCGGTTGACCGAACTGACCTGGGTATCCGCCGCGGCCCCTGTGAGGTTGATGTCGTCGATCGCGCACGACTCGAAGCCCGAATCGGCTTCAATGCGGATGGTCAGCGTCAGATTGTTCCCGGTTCCGACGATCGGGGCGCTGAAGCGTTGGAAAACGAGCCCTAAGGCGGGTCCGTCTCCCAGTCCGTCAAAATTCGTATCCTGAATCCACGCGGTGCTGTTGAGGTTGCCGCTCGACTCGAACTGCACCAGTGTCTGCACGGCTTGGCTGTCGATCCTTGCCTGTACGATAATATGATCATCGTTATCCACGGACAAGGACCCGCCGGCAAACAGGGCGTCGAACATCATGTCCGAGGCCCCGATGATACTGCGGTTGACGGTGATGGTCTGCTCGTCGGCTGTGTTTCCAAGGCCATCGTCCGTGTCCTCTGCCGCGAAGATTCCGCTATTGGACTGCCCGGAGTATGTCCCGGTTTCAGGATGTGAAAGATTGGTCGTCTGGTCGAAGATCCCGTCGTTGGCCGGATCGAAAAACTGGCTGGAGAGGGTGTACCGGCTGCCGTTGCCGTCGCTCTCGAAATCCTCGTTGTACGGAATCTGAGCCCGGGCCGTCGCCGTGCAGAGCAGAAAGACGGACACGAACGCGAATGCGGCTTTCATCGTATCGTCGCTCCGCCCGGCATGCCGTTTCATTGCCCGTTCCTGGTATGGATGGATGTACGCGACAAGCTGAACCCACCTAACTTCGCGATGGATACATACCCGCTAAAGCGATAATAAAACTCACGCACTGGAACGGCTGAATGTTGTCATGCGCCTGGCTGTTACCGACGTTGGTAGTAGCTCCCATATTCGCGTCGGCAGTCCCATGATAAACGTTTCCCGATGTGGTTGCGCATACGTTTCCACCCGGGTCCGCTGAGTCGGCGTCCTCCTCCGCCCCGCGCTGGAAATGACTGTGCGCAGGCATATGGCTGACGCTCAGTTGCTCCGTTTCGCTCCCGCCCTTCTCGCCGATAACGCGCGGTGTAAGCCCGGGCCCGCTCCCCCAATGCATGGGCACCCGCCCCCGTAGATCCGGCAAGCCGAACGTGACCCGACCGTCTCCGCCATACGTCGTCCCCAGCAAGGAAAACAACGTGCTATTTTGAGAAATAGAAAGGATCTGGCCGTTACAAAATGACCAATTGCGTGGGCTAAAATTACCCGCAAACATCGTGACTTGCGCGATAAACGGCTCAGACATTGCGTGCCTCCTGATTACTTAACTTATGATTATTATATTGAGTATGAACATATCAAGCCAGCAACGAATCCGCGACCTTAAAAGGCAAAAAAAGAACAGGGAGGCCCCAGGAAACAGCCCTGTTCATGCCGATCGCGTATCGTGCGGTTCAGTTGAAGACAGCCTGAACAAAGTGGCCCTGCTTCCGGGACTGGACCGGGACGAGGAACATGCCCCGCCACACGGTATCTCCATGCGCAACGTCATACATACGCTGGATCAGCTCCGCCCCTTCTTCCAACTTGAAAACCAGAGTGAAAGGCTCCCGCGGGCGGTCATCGAGGGAATCGGTTCCGGTCAGTTCCTCCACTTCCACCAACTCGGCGGTAACCGCGCCGCCCTCCGGTATGCGGAGGGTAAAAGTCCGGTTCAGATAGCGAGCAAAGTCGGCCAGGTGGAGAACGGGATCGGTCATTTTCGGGGTATCGGGTATCGGGTATCGGGTATCGGGTAT
>CAUZEO010000233.1:0-8411 GCA_963578625.1 Kiritimatiellia bacterium
CATCGGACCGGTATCCACCGTCACGACAAGATCCATTTCTTGAAGGATCCCTCCCAACTCAGGGAGCGTTGTTTTCTCACACAGGTTAAGAACGCCTTTACTGGACGATTCGATCGATGCGCATACACCCCGGTCTGCAGGGCCCCCGGCGAGATAGAGTGTCGCGCCAAGCCGGTTGACCAACCTTCGCCCGAGATCTGCAAATCGGTCCGCGGGCCAATTTTTGGTTGGCCAGCGCGAACAGGGGATAAACATAATCCGCGGATGGTTCGTGTTGATTTCGGCCACGGGAAAAGAGACGGGAAATCGTTTGTCAGCATCCGGCACGCCTAGATACTTTGCGCAATCGAACGCCTGCAGCACAGCATGGCGGCTACGATCTGGTGAACCCGCAATTTCGTTGTAGAAGAGCCTGGATCCTTCTCGGTGATAGGACGGGCCGATCGTCCTGTCGGTCCGCGCCGCGGCCACGATGGTTGCGCTTTTCATAAGCCCCTGGAAATCAACAGCGAGATCGTACTTTTCGGCTCGCACTTCACGCAAGAGTGCCCCCATTCGCCGGAACGCGGCTTTCCGGTGAAACAGCAGAACACGATCGACATCTGTAAAACAGCGTACCAGTTCTTCATACTCGGGCTGCGTAACCCAGTCGACACGCGCGCTCAGATGGCACCGGATCGCATGAACTGCGGGCAGCGCATGAAATACATCTCCCAACGAACTGAGTTTAACCACTAATATACGAGTTTCGCTTGTCATCACGCGTGCGGCGCTGCCGATTTCCTGGAGAATTTTCTCGCCAGCTCATACCATCCCTGCTATCAATTTTGCCAGGGCATCGGCTGAATCATGACTACCACAAATTCCAGCTTTGACGCGAGAAAGACATCGATGGGCATTATGAACCACGCGAAGCGTCTACACCTATTGGTCATCGTCCTGACCTGTGCGACCTCGCCAGGTGCATTCGCGGGTCCTTGGATGACGGATTATGAAAAAGCGCTCATCAAGGCAAAGGAAGAAAACAAGCCCATGCTGCTCAATTTTACCGGCTCGGACTGGTGTCATTGGTGCATCAAGCTGAGTGACGAGGTTTTTTCGGAAAAAAAATTCGAGAACTTTGCAGAAGAAGCCTTGGTTTGCGTGACCCTCGACTCCCCACGAGGTTTGGTAGTAAAGAGCAAAAACGCAGCTCAAACCGCATCGATGAAGGGTCGATTCAGGGTCCGGGGTGTCCCGACCATCGTTCTCCTGAAACCGGACGAACAGGAAATTGGACGAACCGGATACAGAGAAGGCGGCGCGGAACCATACGTAGAACATTTGAAGGCCATGATCTCTCCGCACATGGAGCTTTCGACCGGAGAGAGTGAACCCGAACCGGAAAGATCCAGGTACCGAACCTGGACGTCGCAAAGCGGGTCCACCGTCGAGGCAGAGTTGGTTGAACACGGAGGAGGCTCGATTAAACTCCGGAAGCAGGATGGATCGGTGTTCCAGATCAAGGTGGGCCTGCTGTCGCAAAGTGACAGGGAGTTTCTCGGAAAGCGCTAGCCCGCTTAGCTCAAAAGCTGGATCATCACAGCCTTTTGAGAGTGCAGGCGGTTTTCCGCCTGGTCGAAGACAACCGATCTTGGTCCGTCAATCACCTCGGCGGTCTGCTCGTAGCCACGCAACGCCGGCAAGCAATTCATGAAGATCGCGTCCGGTCGCGCGCACTCCATCAAGTCATTCGTCACCTGGTACGGCATCAGGCCGATCACGCGTTGGGCCAACTCTTCCTGTGCAACATGGTAGCTCATCCAGGAGTCGGTATACACGACATCCGCATCGCGAACCGCGTGTTCGGGATCATGATGCACTTCGATTCGCCCCCCCTGCTCCATGGCGACGCCTCGGTAGTATTCCAGGACGTCTTTCCGGGGCAGAAACCGGAGGTCCTCGGGACATCCGATCCGCATCTCCATGCCCATCTTTGCGGCGCCCGCCATCAATGAATAAGTCATGTTGTTCTCGGAGTCGCCGACGTATGCGAGTTTCACGCCGCGCAGTCGTCCCCTCTCTTCCTGAATCGTCAGCAGATCTGCGAGCACCTGGCAGGGGTGTGCGCGATTGGTCAGCGCATTGATCACGGGGACGTCGGAATTGGCGGCCATTTCCTCCAGCATGCTGTGCTCATACAAACGTGCCATAATGAGATCCACGTAGCGCCCTGCTACTTTGACGGTATCGTGCACGCTTTCTTTCCCGGATCCGAGGGGCAGTGTCGACATGTCGAAATGAATGGCATGCCCGCCCAACTGCACCATCCCGGTCTCGAAACTGAGCCGGGTCCGGAGACTCGGCTTTTCGAAAATCATCAGCAACACCTTACGCCGTAAAGCATTTGAGTACGTGTCCGGGTCGCGCTTGAGCGCAGCCGCCAATTCGAGAATCTCCTCGATATCGGCCGGCGACCAATCATCCAATGTCACTAGATGCTTCATAGCGCGTCAACTCACCAGGTCGTCGTAATACCGATCGACCTCGCCAGCTCGATCCAAAATGTTCATGATTAGAGCGGCGCGAATCCACATTCCGTTTCTCACCTGCCGCCAGTACTTGGCCCGCGGATCTGAATCAACTTCCGGAGAAATTTCGCTGCGGCGCGGGAGTGGATGCATGATGACCGCGCTGTCCTTCATCAGGGCAAGCCGCTCAACCGTAATGGCGTAGGCACTTACATCGATGGCCTCACTCTCGCCTTCCGTGTCCCATTCATCCTGAATCCTCGTCATGTAAACGGCATCGAGGTCCGGCAGCTTGCCCACAAGGTTCTCGCCCAATTCATAGGCAATCCCGGCGGAATCCAGCGTCCGTAGAATTCCTTCATCTATCTGCAGCGCCGGCGGTGCGATGAAGGAGAGATGCACACCCGGGTAGTGAGTCATTAGCGTTGCGAGGGAGCGAACGGTTCTGCCACGGGCGAGATCTCCCACGAAAGCGATTCTCTTCCCTTCGATCCCGCCTTGGCCCTCGAAGCTGCGCTGCAGGGTGTAGACATCCAGCAGCGCCTGGGTCGGATGCTGGTCGGCGCCGGAGCCGGCATTGATGACGGGAATCGGGCGCTCCGAATTCGACAAAAGCCAGGCGATCCGCTCCGCAAAGCCCCCCTGCGGATGCCGCATGATGATCATGTCGAAATAAGAGCTGAAGGTGCGGACTGTGTCCTCGGGCGACTCGCCCTTCATTTCACTGGATGTGTTGGAGTCCCGAACCTCTCCGGAACGCAAGCCGAGAATCTCGCAGGAGGCAAGAAATGAAAGAAATGTCCGGGAGCTCGGCTGAGCGAAATAGAGCATCGCGCGCTTTTCCGCCAGGAGTTCCTTCAGGAACATCATCCCGCCGCGTGTCTTCGCAATACGACGTGTTCTCGTCGCTAACTCGCAAATCCGGTCTAAAAACTCCCGGTCAAATTGCTGCGCGAACAATACATGGTAGACGCTCTTCCCATTCATAAAATAGGGCGCGCGCTCTGCCGGGGGGAGAGACTCCAAGTCGTTCCAATCTACACCCCTGAGCCGGTTTTCCCTGTACTGAATCATGAACCCCTCTGTGCCTCCGTTTCGTGCCGCTATGGGTACACCAGGGGTGCAGGCCTGGTCGAGCGCAAATTGCGAAGACTTCCGGCCCGCGATTCTCAGGGTTTTTCACCAAAACCGGAACTCAGGCGAACTCCGCGCCATTGGAGCTACGGGCTCAGCTCGACCCGGTAGAAGATGTTGCTGGGAATGGGGGCGTTGTCCACGAACGTCGTATTGGTCGATGTGCTGGATTTCGTGCCGATTGGCGCCCACACGGCCCCCCCGAGGTCGTGACTGATGCTGACGTCATAGTACCGCGCCGGCGCGGAGCGCCATGACAAGTGCCGTTGCTGCCCAACCTGCTCGCAGGCCGTCACGACCAGCGAATCCCCCGCGAGGTTCGGATTGGTTCCGGCCAGGTACTCTCCCAGATCGTTCACGTCATCCCCATCCTGGTTGCCACCGCCGTCGTGGCCGAGATCCCCGAAATTCTGCTGCTCCCACACATCGGCCATCCCGTCCAGATCAATATCAGTGATCGGGCCTTCCTGCACTTGGATCGTGTAGACGCCAGTCGTAAACTCCACGAATCCACCCACATCAACATACAGATCAAACGGACCGGAGGGGTGCGCATACTCGAACGTCGCGGCTCCATTCCCAACCGAGTTGGATACAACCAGTACCGCGACACCGTCTGGACCGAGCAAACGAACCGTTCCGTCGTCCAGCGTCGTCGGAGTGACGGTCACCGAGTACTGCATATCGTCCTGCACGGTAAACTGCCAGAAATCATGATCGAGAAACTGCTCGATGGTCCCGCCATTCTGGACGCCGATCGAAAGTCCGGACGCAGTTCCGGCATCGTCGCCATGGTCGTCCGGAAACGCGTCAGCGAAACCTGCGCAGGCACTCAGGCACAAAATGGCGACGCCCGGCAGGAACCAGCCTGCCACAATCCGCCGGATATTCAGATTTGTGTCTCGTTTCATCAGGGATTCACGATCAGTCCCGGATCTCCAAAAATCTGGTAAAATTGAAGTTCCGGCGCGGTTTCAAAGCCCATGGCAAACGCCGACAGGTAGCCCTGCATCATCGCATCGCCCAGGGTTTCGACCTGCTGGTTCAACAACCCATCGTAAAAACCGAGGGCTATTTCGCTGGCGGAGGCGTCCTGTGACAGGGCCGTTCCGGCAATGAACCCAATTGCGCCGTGATCCGGCCGTTTGAGAAAGACCTCCGCCATACACTCCGAAGCAGAGTTGGGATGCAGATAGTATCCATTCCAACAACTCGTTGCGGTGATAATGGGTAGCTTCGTGTTGGTCAGGCTGCCGACGTGGGTCGTCGAGAGCAAGGATGGGCTGTCCCAGAAATTGTGGGTCCCGTGCCCGAAATAGGCACACAGAAATCGCCCCTCCGCATCGTTCAACGCGTTCAGGATCCCGGAGTTATCCGCGCCGGCGCCATATTCCTTGGTAATATCCGTCTGCGCAAAACCGTTGTTCAGCATGATGGATTCGACAATATTTGCGCTATCCTGAAATCCAAGAGGAGCCCCTGCCTCGTTGCCCGCCACCAGCACACTGCGTGTCCTGAAATCGGAGGATGCGGGCAGATTCTCGTAGTCGAGTATTTTGTCGACGATATCTCGAAGCTCTGCCGGCGTACGCGCCGGGATGCGCCCCACGGCCATGTCCGCCAGGTTATCAGCAAAGCCGGATGTTGTCGTCCCGTTGACCATGGCGGCCCTGGCATCGAGCGCAGTGAAATTGAAGGGCGACCCGCCCATGAGGGCCGTAACTACATCCATGTCCGTCGAATCCACATATCCGTTGGGATCGTATGAAGCGTCACCGATGATCAGAACCCGCTGAGGAACCGGGTTCGACCAGTGGTGAAATGCGTATCCGAGGAATTGGCGAAGAGCACGCGCATCCTTTACCCCGTAGCTGAAGTTATTGTAAATGTCCTCCGGCTCAGCCACGACAACACTCTCGCCACGCAGGTAGCGATTCGTGATCAGACGAAATGCTTCGGTCTGAAAAGATTCCGGACAGATAACGATGTAGGAAGCCTGGTTCGCCAGGTTTCCGAGATCCCGAACCGGTGTTTTCACAACGGAATCCACGCTCAACATGGCGGACTGACGCACCGCTACGTACCGGCGGGCGCCGGCCGAGTCGTGACCGAAACGAACGGAAAAACCGTTCCCTGTGGACTGGGTCGAAAACGATGTAAGCCGCTGAACTGTCAGCGCATCGGTTACGTCGAAAACCCACAGGCCGGGGGCCCCGGAAAATCCGTCCACTTCATAATTGTTCGTCCCGGAACTGCCGGTGAATTCGAGACCATTGTTCACCGCCCGCAGTTCACGAGGATATATCAAGTGCAGCGCTTCCAGGTAGACTTGGTCGGCTCCGCTATTACCCGGAAGCAACACTTGGCGGGCATAAAATGTGGTCGTCGGACTCGTAAGAAGAGAACTGGAAAAGTCGACGGAGTTGCTGTACGGCGAACCCAGATTCGCTCCCGTTCCGCTCCATTGAAACGCCCCTGCGGTTACGTTGTTTCCATTGATGTCGACTTCCGTATTGTGTCCCTGGCCGGGAAACGAGGTTGCCTCCGCTCTGCCGTGAAGGGTCGCGCAAAGTTTCGCGTTACTGCCGGCAACCACGAAATCGACGGTAAATGTATCGGAAGCCCAAAAGATCGGGTTTGGATTGGTCAACAGATGAGCCGCCCGCCAGTGATCCCACCCTTCATAATTGGGTGCCGTGTTGTCCGCATGGAACGTGTTGGGCGCGTATTCGACGATGCGGAAGTGCGAAGTAATCTCAGTGGCGTCGGGAATTGTTGGCCTTGCGACATCGGCCATCCGCAGCCCCGCGCTACCCAGTCCCAGCCAGTACACGTTTTCAAGAGAATACCAACCAACGAATTTCTTTGCGTAAAAGACAATAAAATCACCGGCGCCGAACAGGCCTGCCGTCGAAACGGCGATCGCAATTTCCTGGTCGCGGCAATACATCCGGATCTCACCTCCGATCAGCAATCCTGACGGCACGCCTGCCGCGATGAGCTCAGGCTGTGTCAGTTTGTGTATTCCCTGTTCCGATGTGGTAATTTTGTAAATCGCATCGACTTCCAAGCCCGCGCGCCGATGCGCGAAGTCTGTGGGATTCCCGTTCATCGGGGGAAGAACGGGACTGGAATAAAGGGGTGGACATTCGAAAGGATCCGGCGCCGTAGTGGTACCCTTGCTTGCAAACTGAACGCCCGGCACCGCGATAGCAATCTCCTGTTCGTGGGAAATCCGCGCAGTAATCGACTCATGATATCTCAGGGTCCTCGTCACCGGATTGTACTGGACCGGCCGGAACGAAACCCGGGTAACTTTCCGAGTTCCGATCCAGGCTTCCGTCACGTCCGCGATATCGGCCGGCCAAAAAACGTCGGTCTCATAGATTGCCGCATCCTTTTCCAGTGATTCATAGTACTCTGATGTGTCATCCGGCGCATAGGCCGTGCGCATTGTCTTCACTGGCGCAATGTCAATTGCCGGAATGTCACGATACGAAGTCTCAACGACGTCAACCTTCGTCGCGAAGCCTTCACGCCCTTCCATCAGCTTTGAAACGAGGGGAAGATCCGGTGAACCGGACGGCATCGGATTCGACGCGTGGGCCATCATTGTTGAATAGCCTTCCGGTCCGTTCTTCAACGCGAGGTCTGGCGCAACGGCGAGGACTGACTTCTCGTGGATGTGCCCTGATATGGGAGTCACCGTCCATACCCCATCGTGCGCGGGCAAAGAGCCGGACCTTTCGGTTTCGTTGATGAACAGAAGTACCGAGGAACCAGAACTCCTCCCATCAGCTGGTATAAACGGCAATTCCCCCTCGGGCACAAAAAACGGCTCAGCTTCGCGGTCTCCGGATTCTGTCCAGGAATGACGCAATGCGTACAAACCGACCAGTGAAACGATCAGAATGGCGGCGACCGCCATCGACGGTCCGGAAAACATCCGGCCCCGACCACGGGACCTGTCATCAGAAGCTCGAGCCACTACATGTTCCTCATTGTCCTTCGGCGCGACTCAACGCGCCCCTTGCTTGAGTGATTGTTAAGGGCCCGGCGCACCGCGAAGTGCGCCAAGCCCCTGCCTCCCACATATCCCTCAACACACTTCGTAAGTATGACGTGCTCAAGAAGTTTGTAAAGTTACGATTTCCTGCATCTCGTGTTGGTCATGCCGTAGACTCCGCCGAAAGATCCGCCGTAGGAGGGGGTCATTTGACTGTTTATAAGGGTACGTTCACCGTGGACAGAATCGGGCCTGTAGACGTTAAATTCGAGGTTCTGGAACTCGACAGCGGTCACCCACTCGAGTTCCACAAGACCATCCGCAACCGGCGAACCGGTAAAGGTCACAAGAGACACAAACGTGGGTTCCTGGATGAATCCGAAATCAGGATCCTCTGGCGCATTGGAACCGCGTCCGTCGCGCGCATCCTCGGCAGTCCAGACACCTGTGATCGTACGGGAGTCGCCGCAATCGGAAACTTCAGAATTGTTGAAGTCCAACCGAACAATGTTGCAGCAACCCATGGTGGTGGGTTCACCGGTTGCGAACGGCGAGCTATCCAGGCCGTCAAAACACTCCAGCGGTACGTCCACGGGCATTCGATAACGACCGGACAGGTAAGGCCTGCATCTATTCGGCGATCAAAGCCACCGAGATTTACGACGATCGGATCAACCTGACCAACCAGGTCACCCGCTCCGGCTCCTCCCTCTGAACCCTCAACCACGGTAATCAGCATGGCGTTACCCGTCACGGTGTCC
>CAUZEO010000234.1:0-8357 GCA_963578625.1 Kiritimatiellia bacterium
CCCGCCACACATACGATGTGCGTCAGGGCAAGTATTTGGGAGAGGTCAATGTGGCGCCGGTGCCCATACGAGGTTACGACGGAGCCCTGTTTGCGCGGTGCGACTACACGATCGACGGGATTACGGTTAACGTGGAGGACGCGGAGCGAGGGGAGCCGCTGCAGGTGGAAATCGGCGTGAAAACGATCCGAGGAGGAAAAGCAAACAACCGAATCGAGCGTCACGTAGTGCGGCTGGAAGTGGTAGATCCCAACGGAAAGAGTAACTACTTCTACACCCGGAATATTGATGTCAGGGATGCGAGCCATCGGGAAACGATTCACACCGCGCTGAATGATCCGGCTGGGCAGTGGACAATTCGCGCGAGGGACGTGATTAGCGGGAAAGAGGCAAAAGCTGCGTTCCGTCTGAGGTAAGTGGGACAGGGAACATCAGGTTTCACTCTGCATGGTATTTCACCGATCCGCCGTGGCTACCCGTCCTTCTTTTTCATCACCGATCGTGCTCCGCCTTCGTGCCCCTCTTCGTGCACCGATTCCTCTGCCGAATCGCGAGACGAAGACGGGGGACGATTGATTCAGGGCGTATCAGGGTCACGTCTTGTTCTTCGAGCATCGGCGGATTTGGAGAGGATCTGCCGATGAAAGGGCAAAGCAAACGCAAGCGTCTGCATTGTGGAGAGTTCTTCTTGCCGCCCGGCGACCGGTGAGTGTCAAAAACATTGCCCGGGTTCAGCAGTGGCGGCAGGCCCATGCGGGCTACTGGGATCCCGGGCAGGCCGTTTACCGCGACTGCATTCAGGCCGACGGAACCCCCAGCCACATCTGCAGCCAGTTCGCTAACAGCGCCGCGGTACTTGCGGACATTTGCCCCGCCCAACACAAGGGCGATCTCCTTCAGCGGATTACCGACGCCGCCCTGATCGATCCGCTCAGCGTCGGGGAAGCAAAAAAAAAGGGCAGGTCAACGCCATTGTTCCGGCATCGACGCCATGGTCGGCGTACTGGCTTTGCCGCGCGTTTTTCGAGAGCGGTCTGGACATCGAAGCCGTCGAACACATGAAACCGAATTTTTGCGAATTCGATCGGATGGCTACCCTGCTCGAGGTCAGGATCCAGCACGGCAACACATGCCGGTGCCAAAGCGTGGGCGCGGCCGCGACACACCTGCTATGCGGCCACGTGCTGGGGATTGAGCCGATTGCCGGCGGGTGGAGCGAAGTGCGGTTCGCTCCCCAACCGGCGCGGCTTACTTCTGCAAGGGGGGAATTCATGGCGCCGCTGGGGCGGCTGGCCGCCCGGTGGGAACGAATTGACAGGACATACGAACTGCACATAGAAAAGCCGGAAGGCATGTCCGTGCACGTGCAGTTCCGCACGATCGATGAGGTTGTCACGGATGGGGAATCCTGGCGGACCTCCGCTGTGTAAACCGAACCTGGTCCTCGTCAGAACCACTCGGAAGATGGTTCCCCGAGACCATGTCACCTGACTTCACAGGCGACATCGACAAGGGAACCTGTAAACCAGTCCGTCACCCGAAGCTTCCAAGTTTCCAATAATTCGTTGTGGGCTATGGGAAACTCAAACACGCTTCCCCGGCTCTCAACCACGATCACCTTGTTGCTCCACACGGCATCCGTCCCGTCCCCGACTTCACACCTTGCTTAACCCTGCGAAGGAGCACCTGCTTTCCCGCCATACTTCTCGGCGGTATCGTCTTCGGGATCGTACACAATTTCACCGTCATTCACGAACGGCACCGCCATCCCCTTTCGCCCGCTGGCGTCCGACTTCATGATGGGTTCGGCAATGTACTGTGGGAGGTAGACCCGGCGAAACTTGGGCGAGGTGTTCGGCCCGCTGCGGTGGAGATTGTAGCTCGTGAATGCGACGACCGTCCCCGCGGGCACCTCGATCGCAATTCCGGGATCGTCTCCGGTGTAGCCAACCAGGTCGTTCGTTCCATCTTCCCGACCGTGATCATAGATCGTGTGGCTCGTGCCTCCCCTGGAGTGCGGGAGCAGGTAGACCGTTCCGTTTTCCTCATTGACATCGTCCAGGGGTACCCAGCAGGAAAGGTACGGCCGGTGCGAAGTCTGCGGATCGCCGGACTTCACGTATCCGGAGTCCTGGTGCCAGGCAAAGTGCGCCCCTCGCTCCGCGCCTTTGACAACCCATTGCTCGTTAAACAGGTATACCTCAGAACCCAGAGCGGCTTTGGCGACTTCCGCCATCAGCGGTGAGAAAAGGAAATCGCGAAGAACAGGGCTCAAACGATATTTGTTTGAAATAAAATAACGCAGGCCCCGGTGGTTGGCCCCATGGATCGCGGATCCGGCGGCATCCATTTCCGCATCAGCATAGCCCAGGAAGTACGTGCACTCCCGGCGCAACATAGCTAACATATCGTCGGGAACGATCCGCTCCAGGATCATATAGCCCTCTTCACGGTACTGGGCTCTTTGTCGCCCAGTGATCATGCAACACACAATTTAAGTCCGCGCTCCCGTCAAAGCAAGCTCTTGATCCTCTCTAGCGGAAGTCGCCAATACTTCCGATGCACCGACAACCACGCCGGGTTTGGGAAAAAAGATGGAGGACTCAGAGCAGGATCGATGGCGGCGAGCCCCGCTACATTGACCCGACTTCGAAGGTTGCTTCCGCTATGGAGCCGGCAAACCAGTCCGTCGCCGTTAGTTTCCATGTTCCGGGTTCTTCATTATAGGCCAGCGGAAGCTCAACCAACGTATTTCCATCTTCCAGAACCAACGATTTGCGCATCCACATAGCTTCCGTGCCGTCCGGCATCCATCCTTGCAGCAAAAGAGGCCGCACCGATTTTCTTCCCGTCTTGATCCTGGCCGACACGATGTTCCCCTGTTTCACCGATCTGTTCACCGCGAGCTGAACCGGGTCCAAACGGTCCGGGCTCAGAACGGCGAACCGTGCCCGGCCGACCGGGACCACCAATTCGATCCCGGTCACACGATCTGCGCCGGGAGACGACTCCTCTTGAAGCACGTGCACGGCGCGCGGCTTTTCCCATGACAGTCGTATCTGTGCCGGGGGAGGCCATTCCTGCCTGTCACGAAAAACGGCGGGATAGTGGAAGACGCCGATCAATTCGATCCCTCTGCGCGTCCAGCGAACCATCTCAATGCGTGGAGGAAGCGGGCCGTCGGAACCCTCGATTCGCACCGGGCATTCAATCCCCACGTCGGTGAGCAGCGTCTTCAATGCATCACGGAATTGGGAGCCCCAGGATTCGTCGCGCCCGTCCGTTTCCTCGTCGTAGCGACGTTCATACCGGGCTAATTCACGCTCGAATAGACGTCCTGATTCTCCGTTGAACAGTTCGGCGAGATCCGGACTGGGGCGCGGGGCAAGATGGTGATCGAAGCGTCCCGGCATCGTATCCGCAATCACCGCCCCACCCCGGTCTGTAAAGGCCTTGATCACGTCCGCGGTGGCGGGATTGAGCGCATGCGTATGCGGGAGCCAAAGCACTTTGAAATTCTCTGAATCCAAAATGCCGTTGATGATCCGCTTTTCGGTGACGTAATCGTATTGCAGGCCGAGGTCTTCCAAGGCTGCCTGCAGGCCGCGGTGCGCGTCCTCACAGGAGCGATACTTCCCGGACCGATCCGGCTTCGCCCCCATGGCGCGCGGCGCCAGGGCCGCGGCAACCGAGTGAAGAATTGCGATGCCATCGTGCTGCCGCTCGGCGCCCATGTACCACGCTCCCACCCCGAAACGAATCGGCCGCAGCGCTTCGGTCAGCATGCGGGTCGTGGGATGAAGATCAAAGTCCGGGCCGATGTAGCCGTTGAACCGGGGTATGCTGTCGTCCCACCGCCACCAGAACAGCGCCGTGGACCCATTGGAGACCATGCGCATCGCATGGCCGACGATCGGCACGTCTCCCTTCCGGTACCCGATCCAATACGAGCGCGGATAGTCGGGGGCCACGAGCGACCGGAGGATTTCATCCGCCGGCCCGGGATACGGATTAAAGAAGCCGTTGGTCGTGACAATGCCTTCCACGTCATCGGAAAAACCGCCCGAGCCTTCGAAACCGGTGATCGCTTTCGGATCCATTTCCTTGAAGGCTCTGCCAAAACGACCCGCGAGCTTGAGGAAGTTGTGCCGGGCGAATGCCTGCCGGTCAAACCAGCGGGCGGTCAGCCCCTGCTTGAGCACTCCGTCCTGTAGTGCAAGCGTCTCTCCTTCATACGTGTCATATCCGAGGAGATCGACCTCGTCGAAGGACGCATAGGCGCTCCCCCAGCTTGTATTCAGCTCGGCGATGTCGCCGCCGTATTCGTCGGCCAGCCATTCTCGGAACACCCGCATGTCCGAGGGATCAGTACTCGCCCCCAGCGTCGTGCCTTCATCGCCCAGGGAATATGCAAAAACCCCGTGCTCGCTGGATGGCCGATATCGGTCTACGATTTCCTGGATGTGTTTCGAGACGGCATCCTCATCGTTCCAGGAGAACGGCTCCATACGGCCATCCCGATCGTACGTATCCTGGATGTGGGTCGTATAAGGCAATTGCGCCCATCCGTGCGCCGCGATGGTGTTGGGGGGCGCATGGGTCTTCAGGCAAATATTGAAGCCAGCCTCCCGTAAGCTTCGGTTGGCATAGTAGCCCAGCACATCATCGGCGCTATCCCACATGACCATGGTGAATCCTTCCCGATTGCGGTGGGGAACTTTCACGTCGGCGTCGCCCACGGCTACTTCTCGTCCGGCCCGTACGCAGAGAGCTTCGATTCGAACCCAAAGGGGCCAATGCGCGGCGGCGGCTACTTCGACTTCCGCGCTGCCCCCTGAATCCGGAGAACCCTCCTTCTGCCACAGGATCCTGCCGTTCGAATCGATGGCCCGAAAGACAAGTGTATCCTGTTCGGATCGCTCGCCCTGTATCGTGCCCCAAATGTGCAGCCGGTCGCCCTTCTCGACAAAGGTGCTGCTCAAGGCAACGTCGACTGAGATATCCGCAACGACCGAGAAGGGGACGCAGGCAAATCCCCGGGACGTTTTGCCGTCGCCGGCACGAAGCTCGATCATATAGTCGCCTGCCCGCAGCCACGGCAGCTCCACGTCGACCCGCCACGTTTTCTCCATTTGACTCGTTTGCGTGGACGCCGGGATCCGATGCCCATCACTCATCCGCCGGATGGCGGCCGCCCACTCCACACCTTGTTCAATCGCATCCAGTTTCAGCGCCGGTTGCCATCCGGTGGTTCCCACGGGCAAGTGCGCCCCATCCAAAAGCACGCTGCTGACGCCGCCACGAACGTCGTGACCCGCCGCCCAGAGAATGGTTCGTCCGACAAAGGCGCTCCAATATTCGTACTTCGCCAGGTTCTCCCAGGAGAACGGGAGCTCAGGGGTGAGGGCGCCGAAACCGATGGGCGTCTGGGTACTATACTGGATCAGGGCCTGGCGCCCCTTTCCCTGGGTGTAGGCCCAGACTAGTTCGCCAGCCACTTCGCGACTCGGATCGGTCCTCCCCCGAGGCACATCCACCAGGCCGGCAAGCCCGGTGGGCCGCAGGAGGCCGGCTCGCTCTGTTTCGCGAGCGGGTTTCTCCTTGATCGCGTCGTGGCGTGCCGGGCCGAAAGGAGCGGGCCCGATGGAGACGAGGCCCGCGCCGCTGGAGACACGCTCGAGAATATCCCGCTTGATCCCGTCGGGGAGAATATTGATGCTGACATTCCCGAATACAAAGACGTCGTATTCCTTCTGCATGAGGACCGCCAACCGCTTCACGCCTTCCACACCCGCCCTGGCGGCCTCCTCTTCCCCGCAAATCACGGAATACCGGGCATCCGCGTAGACGATTTCGGCCTCCAGATCGAATCGCTGCATCAGCTCGACAACACCGCGGGGGTTGGTGGCCGGTTGTCCGCTGACGTGGAGAAAGAACAGCGCCCGCACCGGCCCGCCCGCAAGCGGTTGGGCCCACTTCACGTGCGGAGTTGCGAAATTCGTGGACAGGTTGAGCGCGAAATTCGTTCGAGATAGGGATCCGTGGTGGAAGTCGGCGGTTGCGGAACTGGCAAGGATAGTCGTCAGTGCTATGGGGATGATATATTTCATATATGTAACGCAAGCTAGAGTGATTTTTGCCGTTAGGCAACGACGAAAGATCCACGGCCTTTGTGGCCGGGAGCTTCAGGCTGTGAATCTCCTAAAATAAACGATAACCCCACCCACGGAGCCCGGGCCGAGCGAAGCAGAAAGCGAAGCTCATCCATCACTCAAGCCGGGCTCATGCCTTTCTCTTGTCGGTACGGTTAGGGGCTTTGCAACCCAACCATCTTCAAACCAACTACCCTTCTCCTGCATCTCTACCAAGTAAGAAGATTCGACATTCCTGCGCGGTCAAAGAATAATCCAACGATATGAAACGATACAAATCTATATCTGATATCCTGGTTGGAGTCGTCGGGTACGGCATGGGGCGGCGTCACCTCGACTTGGTGAAGAAAGCCGGAATGACGCCGAGGGCAGTCGCCGAAATAGATTCGAAACGACTTGAATCGGCAAAGGCGGACTTTCCGGACATTGAGACCTACGGATCGGTGGCCGGGATGCTGAAACAATCCGACGTGAACCTGGTGATCATAGTTACCGCGCACAATACACATGAGGCGCTGGCGATGCAGTGTCTAAAGGCCGGGCGACACGTCATCAGCGAGAAGCCCCTGGCCCTTACCACCGCAGCCTGCGATCGCATGATCGCAGCGGCGAAGAAGAGCGGTGTCATTCTCTCTACGTTTCACAATCGGCACTGGGACGGGTGCATCCTCAACGCCCTGAAAACGATTCAGAAGGGCGCCATCGGAGACGTGCTCCGCATTCACTGCCGCATGGGGGGATATGCAAAGCCCCACGACACCTGGCGGGGATCCCGCACGATCTCAGGCGGGATTCTCTATGACTGGGGTGTCCACCTTCTGGAGTACAGCCTCCAGATCCTCCAGGGCGGGTTGATGGAAGTGACAGGATTCGCCAGTCTTGGTTATTGGGCGGACAAAACGAAATGGAAAGAGGACACCCACGAGGACGAGGGATTTGCGGTGGTCCGGTTCGATTCGGGGCAATGGCTGACCCTCTGCGTCTCCACCATCGATGCCAACGCGCCCGCGCACTGGCTGGAGATCACCGGAACCAAGGGCACGTACACATTTGACGTCAATACGTACGAATTAATCCAGACGAAGGGGCGCAAGGTGGTGCGAACTCGCGGGCGCAACCCCGAGGGGGAATGGTGGCAGTATTATGGCAACATCGCGGACCATTTAACGCGCGGGACCCCGCTCGTGATCACCCCGGAATGGTCACGGCGACCCATCCACGTTCTGGATCTCGCGGTACGAAGCGCAAAAGCGGGCAAAAGCCTGCGCGCAAAGTATGCATAGCATTCAGCTTTTAGCGAAGCGTGACCCTCTTACCTGTCCTCCAATTTGAAAAACGGGATAGAACACGGATATGGCCACTCTTCTCCCGCGTTCGCCTTCACCGCGCCTATGATGGGAAATACGATTGCCACCAGAGCCAGAGCCAGGAGAAGGGGTATTCCGATGAGAACGAAACACAAAATCGCAAACACGACTCCGAAGATAACCTCTGTGATGATCCAGTTCGTCACGATGCGCCCATGCCGATCGATAATTTCCGCGTCGTCCTTTTTGATTTGCCAAAGCACGATGGGGACAATCAGTCCTGCCAGCGGAACGACATAGCCACAGAATTGCGACAGGTGGATGAACATCCCCCACATATGCGCGTCGGCGGAGATTTCGTTCACTGTGTCCTTGAGCTTCTGGCCTACCGGCCGGGTTTTCGCCAATAGAGATATTTTGGCTTCCTGATACTCCTGATCAGAAATTGCCCCGTTCTGCTTGAGTTCGTTCAGCTTCTCAATATCGTCTGCAACACTCATGTCATGGGCTCCTTCAAGCTAACGTGACCAGGATAGACACGGGCCAATGTTTGTCTCCATCATTAAAGCGTCAACAAAAATCACGAAATCGCGAGGTGCTCCTCAGTGGTCATAGAGAAGGCCAACTTCTCCCGTGCGGACTGAAGTCCGAAACACTTGAACGCGGAATGAATTCCGCGCTACAGATCGCGCATTTCACTTCGCAATAGAAAAGTTTTTGTAAGAAAGAGCGGTATGGAAAGAGATCCTTATCCGCCTCTCACGACGATCCGGCTTTCGCCCTTGTCCACGGGCACGATCACGAACCGTTCGCTGCCATACTCAGTGTAATGTGGGTTGGGCTGGGCCTTGCCGTTCACTTCAACCTGGGGTTTAGACCATTTTTCTGGACACCAGGC
>CAUZEO010000235.1:0-8328 GCA_963578625.1 Kiritimatiellia bacterium
ATTACTGCTTATGACTCTTGTTTTTTCGAAAAAAATGCTCTGCGCTCCGTCCGGCCGACGGGTGTCAGTCCACCATCGGGCCTTCAGGATTCCAAACCACGCCGCCCCGGTTTGAAGTTTTGGTTGAAATGAATATATCGCTTTTCTTGTGGGTGGTTGCGTGGCCGTCGGCAAACGCAACATTGACCTTCTCGTCTTCTCGCATGTGGCGATACTCAAGGAAGGCGGCATGCAGGTTGCCGAAGATACCGTTCCCCTCGGAGAACACCGCGAAGCGGGTGACGTCGGGGATATCGATGTCCGTCAACAAAACTCCCAGGCCCGATCCCGGCCATTCCTGCGCCCGGCGACCGTGGTCGATCCACAGATTGTAGGCATATGCCATGAAGAGCTGTCCCCGGGGTACGCCCAGGGCGACTTGGTCATGGGTAGTGACGGTCGGACAGGACCAGATGCTGCCGTCCCGCGCTTCGGGGAATTTGCCGAAGGCGGCATTGATCGACCGGATCGATTCTTTATCCAGGTACGAAGGGAGAACATTGAACCAGGCCGCAGTCTCATTCTTATCGATCGAGGCCGAACCTGTGACCCCCTCCTTTGGAAAGAGTCCCGAGTGGTCGTTCAAATACATGGTGAGGGCGAGACCCCACTGGCGAACGTTGGACCGGCAGTTGGACATGCGCGCGCTCTCCAGCGCATTGCTTACTGCCGGGATAAGGAGGGCGGAGAGGATCGCTATGATCGCAATGACGACCAAGAGCTCGATCAGGGTGAATCCCCGGTGCCGGGTTCCCGTGCCCGCCGCGCGCTCGCCGATTTCGTGTTCAGCGCCTCCCCATGTGAGTGGGCCTGTCCCTGCTCCGGCCCTCTTCTCCAACGCCTCGGTCATATGCGTCCTCTTTTGCCCTGCCGCGAGCGGATTCTGCTCCGCGTTGCCGCGCCAGCGGCCCCAATTATCCCTAAAAACTACCATAGGGCGGAACTGGTTTCACTCGCTATTTTATTAGAATTCGTGTAATTAGGTCATTCCATCCACGTCTGCGGTCCGTTGTTTGCCGTCGCCGGAATCATTTATATCCCCTAATCATAATTAAACTTTGACGGCTAAATGAGGTCTACCTATTCTCTTCCCGATTTACGGCGGACTGCCCTGCGGGGTAGGTTCGATTCTGGTGAGTAAATAGCGGGAGAAGCTATGTACAAGCGGCCTGGACTCAGTCTGTTTTTGCGTCGGTTCGGCCTGCCGGTTGCCCTTTTGGGCTTCTGGCTTGTGTCGGACGCCGCCGATGCGCAGCGGCGTGGAGCCGGGCAAAGCGCCCAGGCACGGCTCGTGGACGTGGCCGGGATGTCCGTCCCGGAGCCTGATATTCGCGCGAACGTTTCCCCGAAGTTCGATGCAAAAGGTGTTTCTTCTTCGGATGAGGACCGGGACTGGCTGATTCTGCGGGCATTCTACGAGACTGCGCCGGATTGGACCGACGACGTCACCGTCACCTTCTACGCCCTGTTCAAGCCTGATCCGAGGGACGATAAGCAGGCGGATCCGTCGAGGCGATATGTTCTTTTCAGCGGCGAGACGTCGTATTTCAATCTCAAGCGTGGAAATCATAACGCTTTTATGTTTATTCATCCGGATACGCTGGAGCGGTACGGCGATGTGGAGCGAATTGCCGTACAATTGCGCCACAAGGGGCAGGATGCGGGCTCCATGAGTGATCCCGAGTCCCAGGAAGGGTGGTGGACCCAGTTGCAGCCGGTATCCGGCCAGCTCCTGTCGCGGGACCACACTCCGTTTGATAATGTGAACCGTGGTTTCTACGACATGATGAGGACCGCCACGCCCCAACGCCGTTGAGGGATGAATATGACGCTACGTTTACGAGTCTTACATGCTGAAATCTGAAGGTATTCTCGCTCTAGATATCGGTACGAGCGGTATAAAGCTCGCCGAATTTACCCAAGGCAAAGACGGCTCGATCGAGCTCGTCAATTTTGCCATCGGCTCCCTGGGTCTCGGCCCGGGAGACGACGAAGAGCGGGGCCGCTACCTGGTGCTCACCATCAAGGATATGATGAAGGAGCGGCAAATCCGCCCCGGGCCGGTGCTGCTGAGCGTCTCCGGCCAGACCGTCTTTTCCCGGTTCGTGAAACTGCCCCCGGTCGACAGGGAGAAGGTTGGCCAGATCGTTGCCTACGAGGCCCAGCAGAACGTTCCCTTTCCAATCGAAGAGGTGGTCTGGGACTACCAGCTCATTGGCACCGGCGAAAGCGAGCTGGACGTCATGATTGCAGCGATCAAGGGGGAAATCGTCGAGTCGCTGACCGAGGCTGTGGAACAGGCCGGCCTCATTCCAGACCTGGTGGACGTTGCGCCGATGGCCCTTTACAATGCGGCCCGATACAATATTCCGAGTTCCGAGAGCTGCGAATTGCTGATTGACATCGGCGCGCGCTCCACCGACCTGATCTTTTTAGAAGCCGGCCGGGTATTTCTGCGCAGCATCCCGGTCGCCGGCAATACCATTTCCCAGAGCATCGCCCGGGAATTGGATCTGCCGTTTGCTGAAGCGGAAAAACTCAAGATCGAGCATGCGGTCGTCGGTGTCGGCGGTGCCGCCGAAATGCAGGGAGACGAGACGGTCACCCGGATTTCCAAGATCGTCCGCAACGTCATGACCCGTATGCACGCTGAAATCAATCGCTCCATCAACTTCTATCGGGGGCAGCAGGGCGGGGCCCAACCCGAGCATATTCTCCTCGCTGGCGGCACTGCCGTGATCCCCGGGACCGACGCGTTTTTCCGCGAAAAGCTCAAAGAGAATGTGACCTTTTTTAATCCGTTCGAGAATGTGGCCGTATCCGAAACCGTGGACACGGACGAAATTGCCGAAAACGTGAATGTTTTGGGCCAGGTCGTGGGTCTTGCCCTGAGGCGGGTGCTTACCTGTCCAATCGAGATTAATCTGATGCCGCCGCGGGTGCTTGCCGCCGCGGAAATGAGGCGTCGGCGGCCGCTCTTTGTCCTGTCGGCCGTGGGGCTGGTCCTCTTTCTCCTGACCTGGTGCGGGTTCTATTTCAAGATGACACAGCTCGCGGCCGCGAAGTATGCGAAGGTCAGTCTGGAAGTGGACCGCCTGGAAGGAATAAGCCAGAAGGTCAACAAAGCTCAAACCAAGGTCAAACAGGTAACCAAGCGAGTCGAAACCCTGCAGAAGTTTTTCCCCAAACGGGACGTTTGGAATCGGATCATCACCGATATCAGGAGCTGTGTTCCGGACGGGATTTACCTTACCGCGCTCGTGCCCCTGGAGGATAGTGGAGATATGGAAACCATGCTTCCAGGACAGAGGGGAGGACGCGGGCTGATGGGTACCCTTGCGGAGCCCGCGGCGATCCGATTTATCGAAATCACCGGAGTGGGGTATGAAGATAAAGTCCCCGATTGGGAACCGGTGAGAGCATTCCGGGACAGCCTGAAGAGCGCCGAATTATTTAACGACGAGGATACTAAAATCACCTGGCAACGTCCTCCTGCGGCAGGAGAGGCCACGCGCGAGTTCAAAATCAAGATCAAATTGGCTGAGCCCCTCAAATTCTGACCATGAAAAAGCATTTATTCTTCGCGGTACTTTCAATTGTCCTGGTCGTCTTCGGCGGAGGTCTTTTGTTGCTGTTGATGAAGAACCTGGGTAGCTACAACGACGTAAAGTCCAAGCTGGATGATGCAGAGTCCCGGTACACCAGCCTCAGCGGGGCGAGCCCGTACCCTTCGCCGGACAATATTGTCGTCATCGAATCCAACCTCGAGAAAGTCGAGCAATTCTATGCCGATTTGCAGGAGCGTTTATGCGCCGGCGAGGCCCCCCAGCGCGAGATTGAGAGAGCCCAGTTCGCCGGCCTGCTCGAAACCACGATAAATGACTTGGTTCTGAATGCGACGAATCGTAGCGTGATGTTGCCGGCAAATTTTTCATTCGGGTTCGATTCCTACCGCGGGCAATTGCCGGAACAAAGTCAGGTTCCGCGGCTGGTGCGCCAGCTCGAAGTGATTCGAATCTGCTCCCGGCTCCTGTTCGAGAACAGGATCTCCTCTCTGAACCTGGTGCAACGGGATGTTTTTGAGGAGCAAATTAGCAGCAACATGATGGGAATGCACGGCATGATGATGGGCGGCCCGCGCCAGAGTCGATCTTCGCGCAGTAGGCGTACCTCGAAAGCGGTGAAGGGCGAGACGGGGGAAAAGGCGAAGAAGACCAGTTTCTCAAAAAAGAAAAAAGACTTCACAATTGAACAAGTGACCGTGTCCTTTACCGCCCGAGACGAGCAGATATGGCGGGTTATTGATGCAATTTCCCAGAATGCACGGTTTACGATAATCAAGTCCGTCGCCATGAACAACGTAAGCCGACCGCAAGAGGGGTCGGGAATTAGCCGGCCTTCATACTCCCCGCCCGGCGCCGGAATGGGTTTTGGCGGGCCCGGTGGCGGACCGATGGGAGGAGGACCAATGGGGGGGGCCGGAGGAGCCTATGGAGGATTCGGGGGCATGATGCCACCCGGTGCCGTGGGGATGGGAAGATTACCGGCTGTGCGGCGGCAACCCTCCAGCGACGAAGGGAAGATACCTCTCAGAAGGATGCCCCGAAAAGAACGTACCGTCGCCGGAGAGGACGAACTGGTTCAGGTTCAGTTGGAATTGGACGTCTACCAATTCTGCCTGGATGGCGCGCCTCCGGTAAAAGAAGAGGCGGGGAGTTCGTAGGTGGTTGGAACCGGTGGAGATTCAGGTGGGTGGCTCAAGCAGAACTATGACAAGCTTCTGCTCGTGCTTGTGCTTATCGGCTTGCTGGGGTCGGCCGTGTTCCTGATCTTTAAGGTCAGCTCGGAAAGCGACGACCTAAAGGGTAACGACTGGCCACCGCCGTCACGGAAAATTCCGGCTCAGGACGTCGATTTTTCGGGGTACGAGGCGAAAAACGGGCCCCTGGAGGAACCCTTTGCCGGCATGAATGCGACCACGAATTTGCTTATGGTTAGCGAGGTAAGAGTCATCTGTGTAAACCCGAATCATCAGGGACCCATTCCCTTCAGTGCGATGGTCTGTCCGGTTTGCGGGGCGAAGCAGCCTCCGCTGGAAACCATTGGGTTTGACCGGGACGAAGATTTAATGACCGATGATTGGGAAGAGAGGAATGGTCTGAACAAATATGATCCCAGGGACGCTGTTTTCGATCCGGATGGCGACGGATTCACCAATCTGGATGAATTCCAGGGCGGGGGTACGGACCCGAACGATCCCAGAGAGAAGCCTCCGATCACTTCGAAATTGCGCTGGACCCGGATTGATACCCAGCCCCTGCAAGTGTTGTTTGAAGGGGTATTCGATGCGCCGGAAGGCATGAAATTCCAGCTGAATGAGCGCAAAACCGACAAAACCTGGTTCAAATTCCTCGGCGAGGAAGCGGAAGGCTACCTGTTGTCCGAGTATATCGAGGAAGCGGAGCAGGGGCCCAAGCTCATCCTCACCAACGAGTTTGAAGTGATCGAACTGCCGAAGGGAAGGACCGTCTACACCCAGCGGAGGTCGGCGGATCTCATCTTCCTGCTCGACGGGAAACGTTTTCGAGAGATGAAGCTGGGCCAGAGCATTGAATTGGAAGACCTTACATATAATATCGTTGACATAACCAAGAACGAAGTAGTAATCCGAGACGATTCGGGAGAGGAAATCAGGGTCAAGAAAATCTCCAGGCGAGAAGCTCAAATCCTTAAACGGGGCGGTACTAACCGTCGACCGAGGGTGCGAGGAGCTGAAGGCAGGGATAGAACGGCCCCGATTTCGGACCCATTTTCCCAACGAAGATAGGTATCGGTGGACCTTGTGCCGGTTGCACGGATTAGCATTTAGATGACAAGTAACGGACAGAGGAGAGCCCCGTAATGAGAATCGGCAAGTGCGCAGCCATTGTGCTGTTCGCAGTCATCACCACAGTGACCCTGGTGCGGGCGCAACAGGATCAAACGTTTTTAAACGATCTGTTGACGGAGTTGGATGACCAGCCCGTCACGCAGACAGAACCCAGTGCGGTTGTTGCCGCCAACGATACCGGTTCGTCCGCGTCGGGTAACATCGACGACCTCCTTGGTGATCTTCTGGCTGAGGATCCGCCGATGAAAGGATCAGCGGACGATGCAGATGATCTGATCGGCGATCTGCTGAGTGATAGCGGGGCAGAGGAGGACACGGGAGGCTCTGAAGCTTCTCCGGAGTTGGATATCGACGCGTTACTATCCGATTTCGAAGAGAGTGGTGAGCCTGCATCGGACGACATCGAATCGATGCTGGACGATTCCGGGGAACTCGGGATGCAAGCGGAGCCTGACCCGATTGTGGAAGAGGAGGTAGAAGAAGTCGCCGCCGCTTCGGTTGAGGAGGAGGCGGAGCCTGTTCCCGAGTTGTCGCCGGCAGAGTTGGCGGCATTGGCCGAGGAAACTGCGAAAGAGGAAAAAATTCGCAACCAAGCCAGGGCGCTGGACGGCATGGAAAAGTTGGCGAATGCGTTGGATTCTCTTGCCGCTAAAGATTTTGCGACGGCGGGAGCCCAGTTTGAAAAAGCTCTCTTGCTCATTCCGGACGTTCCCAATTACAAGACGGACCGGGAAAGCGCCAAGTGGGGGCATGCGGAGGCCGATTTTCAGCTTGCGCAGGCGCTATTCAAAGATCGAAAGGCCGCGGAAGCTCTGCGCAAAGCAGATGCCGGACTGACGTACTCCCCGAATCACCGCCGCCTGACGCGCTTGCGCGGAAAGATAGAGAAATACCTTGAAAAGCACGACGGCGAGCCTCGTATCCCGGTGGCAAAACGTTCCAATACAATCGCCCTGAACAATCGAATCGACGACATGATTATTGAAGGCCGGGATCTCTACAAAAACGGCAGACTCGAAGATGCGGAAACCGTATTCGAGCAGATCCGACTGTTGGATGAATATCACACCGGCGCAATGCGCTATCTGAAAATCATCGAGGACCGAAAATACAAGATCGCGGATATCGAGCGGGAAAAGACGATAGCGATGTATAACACGGCTGTTCGATCCAGGTGGAATCCGCCGCTGAAGACCGACATAGCAAAGCCAGTCATTGGCGAAAGTGGTGACGGGGAAACGATCGTTACCGACCAGGCGACAGAGGGTCTGGTCAAGAGGATGAAGGAGATGACTATCCCCTCGCTTGAGTTTCGCAATGCGAATATCATCGATGTGGTGGAGGAACTCCGCGTCCAGAGCGCAAAAATTGACCCACTCGGTGACGGCATCAACATCGTTCTGAAGTTGGCGGCGCCCCGCGTAAACAACGCTTCGGACTTGGGCGTCGATCCCTTCGGTGGGGTCGGACAACCGGGCGGATTCGGTGATCGAAATCGCGGCGGCGGATTTGGCGGGCCGGGCGGCGGCGATTTTATGCCGCCGGGATCTGATGGGTTCGGACCTCCCGGATCGACCTTCGGCGGAGGTTTTGATGGTGGGTTCGATGACTTTGATGACTTTTCAGACGGCGATGAATTTGATGATACCGGATTCGATGATCCGGATACTTTCGTGACATCGACCACTGTTGAAGTTCCCAAAATCACTCTCGTGCTGCGTAGGATTACACTGTACGACGCCCTCCAGATCATCACCGAATACGCGGATCTGACATTTAAAATCGAAAACCGGATCGTTTTCATTACGCCTTCAGGACTGGAAGAGATGGAGACGCGAGTCTATGCCGTTCAGCCCACCCTGGTTGACGTTATCGTCGACTTCGGAGACTCCGAGGGTGGCGGGGGTGGTGGCGGCCGGAGTGGGGAATTTGTCGAGATCGGCCGGCCGGTTGAGTTTTCACGCGTGGACGTTGCCGGGTTCTTCCGCCAGGCGGGTGTTCCTATTCCACGCGGCGCATCGCTTACCTACAATCCGGCGACCAGCCAGGTCGTTCATCGCAATACCATCGATAATCTCGACATCTTTGAGCGGCTGTTGCCGAAGTTTAACGTGCCGCCTACCCAGGTGGAAATTGAAGCGCGGTTTGTTGAGATTATTCAGGAGGATCTGCAAGAGCTGGGACTCGAGTGGATCCTGACGGATGACTACGAGATTGCGCGAAATACCCAGGATGGATCCTTTATCAGCGGGCAGGAAAGAGTTCAGCTGAATGCCGATGACGCCGGATTCACCAAGGGTCTCCGGTTCCTGACTGGTGGCCCGACCGGAATCGAAGGCGCCACTCGGGCGGAGTCGGACGGATCCGGGCTTCTGGGCGACGTATTGAGTTTCTCCAGC
>CAUZEO010000236.1:0-8318 GCA_963578625.1 Kiritimatiellia bacterium
CAAGTTCGCGCCCTTCGAAAAATCCGAAATCAGCGTGATCGACATGAACGGGAACTTCGTTCATGGCTGGGACTTGGGGCCATGCGCTGCCCCACCCTGTTCGAGAACGGCAATCTGCTGGCGGCAAGCACGTCGGGACGCAAACACCACCGGCTGGTGCCTGGAGGGCCGCCTGGAGGGAGACGTACCTCAACGAGGTTCCCCGACTCAACGTGCCGGACGAAACCTTTTGCCAGACGTTTCTCTGGTCTTGGCCCAACTTCCGGTACAACCGGATCGATGTCCCGAACGGCGCCGGGCCCGCCGGATTGACGAAAAGCAATAACCTGGATTTAAAGCCGGGGCCCCAACTCCTGGGTGACCGACTCCTGGACTTGCCCGTGGAGATGCTGCACGATCCCCAGGCCTCCCGGGACACGTTGCTCTACTGGCTGAAAGCGACCCGCAAGAAAGGCCTGCTCGCTCCCGGGGTCCGAGGAGATGGTCTTCCCGGCATAGGCAACTATGTCCACCACGCAAGCTGGATGTGTGGATGGCTACAAAAAGACCTTCTCACCACCAACGACCTCGCCTTGCTGAATGAAGAGATTGGTGAAGACATCACCGTCCTGGAAGGGGTTTTCGGTATCCGCTAGACAAAAAAAGCACTCACCGTGTTCGTAAACTCGCCATGGCCCTGGGCAAAACTGTCAAACATCAGGATCCGCGATTCCCTTCTCGATCTGGACTGGAAAGAAGACGGAACCCTGATCGCACGGGTCGACAGCACTGAGGCGGCAAGAAGCGCTGATTGTCAGCTCGTATTGCCCTGGAAAGCCTTCCAGCAACCGCACAAAATTCGAACCAGCAACTAAACAGATTTTGAACAGAAGATAACCAAGCCAACGAAGGATAATTTTGGTTTTGGATTTCGAATGGAACGGAATCCCATGTAGCGGAAGCCGCCGAGACTTCCGATCGGCGACATGCAACCTCGACTGAGAGACAATTCACTGTCCGTGAAACTGGCGCAAGAGTTGAACATCCCCCCCTTTTTTTGATCCTGAGTGCACCTCGCCAAATCCCCGCCCCTTGCGGGCGGGATCCGTAGGCTGCTAAGCCCCTAATCAAGCCCAAAAGATAAAGGCCAGAACCGGGAAAAACGACCGTGGAGCACTGACCGCATTCGATTTACCCGGGCTCCTGTTCGTTTTCTTTTGTGTACGTCAGGGGCTTCGCAGCCTAAGGATTCCGCCCGCCAGCCGAAGGTCCCGATCATTTCGGGGAGCGGGATTTTCAATCATGCGACCGCAACGACGTCATTCTTTTGCAACGTTAGGGTTCAGTCCGCAACGCCTGAGCGCGGAATGGATTCCGCGCTACCGACAGCGTATCGCATTCCGAGGTAGAGAAGTTTTTGAGAGCGGGAAAATCAGATCTCCCAATGTGCGTCGATTGGATCCTGGTACGCCGAAACGTTTCCGTTCAAGACGTCGTCGTACTTCACGGCTCTGCCCGCCGTCGCGGATTCGTAGCAGGCGATGCAGAGGGCCTTGGCGCGCAGTCCGGCTTCGCCGTCCATTTCCACCGGTTGGCCGGTGCGGATGGCGCGCACGAAATCGAAAATTTCGATACTGAACCCATCGGTGGCCCCCAGCGGAAAGAGGTTGCTCTTCTCCTCGTTCGAAAGCGTGTCCATGTATTTCTTCTCGACCCACTCCGGCGAGCGAACGGTTCCGTCGGCCCCCACCAACGATCCGCCGTCCTGGAACGGATGCATGGGGAATCCCTCGGCGGTCATACTCCCTTCCGTTCCGAAATAATGATTGCCGGCAAACGCGGATCCGGGAAACGTTCGTGAATACGACCAATTCAGCTGCACACCATTCTTGAAACTGATGATGGCTTGCCAGAAATCTTCCGTGTCGGCATTGACGTCGCCTATGCCCGACACGTCCTCGATGGGCGCGGGAATCAGCGTGTCCATGCGGCAGTAGATATCGTCCGGATCGCCGAACAGGTGCACCATCATGTCCCCGAGGTGGGCGCCGGAGTCCATGACCATGCCGCCTCCGGTGATGAGCTTTACACCCCGCCACTTCATCACCGGATTCGTGAAATCGAAGGGGCCATACTGGTTGTGATGAATGTGGATGGCCTGGGGATCTCCAATGAGTTTGGCCTCCACGAGCGCCCAACGGGCGGCGCGCGGCCCCGGCATGCGCCGGATGTTTTCCGCGGTGGCCACGATCCTGCCCGCGCTTTTGCCGGCTTCGATGATCTTGCGTCCGGCCTTCATGGTAATGCCAACCGGCTTCTCCACGAGGACGTGGATGCCGCCCGCCAGCAATTCAATCGCGGTTGAATGATGGAACGCATGTGGCAGGCACACGTCCGCGGCCTCGGCGACGCCCGACTTCAACAGGTCGTCCGTACTTCCGAAAACCTGGGGTTTGTTGCCCTGGAACGCCAGGATCTCCCCTGCCTTGGTTTCCGCTTTCCCTGTATCGATATCGCAACACGCCACGATTTCGAAATCGCGACAACCGCGTTCATGTAAGTCCTTGTAGCCATTGAGGTGAGCCGCGGAGATCCCTCCGCATCCGACGAGCGCCAATTTGGTAGGTGCAGACATCGCGCCAAGATATCGCGTACCGCTTCGAGAAGGCAAGAACTGCCTGAAAGAACTGCCGGAAAACACATCTCACCTGGTTTCTGTCCCGGGAAAAGAGATATTGCGGAAGGGCCGAGTCTTTAGTTATAAGAGGAATGCGTTGCTGTAACCTCAGGCATCTACAGTACACGAACCGGCGTTGGCGCCAGTTTGGGAGGAAGACATTTGAAGGCCGGAGTCTTTGTGCTTCGCGCCTGCATTACGATCTTTAACATCGTGGGATTGGCCATTTCATCGGCCGCGGGTACAAATGCACCACCCTATACGCGGGCATGGTGCTGGCTGGCCCCACGGCGGACTTCCTCCCGCACGCCGGGGACCATAATCGGCGAGGCATTGGAACAGCTGAACCACGGAAACGATTTGATTCGAATCCTGGTGACGATGCGGTGAAATCGATGAAAAGCCTAAACACTATCAATTCGCGAACAAGACGACAGACATGACCGGGCCGAAGTCTTCACTAAATTTGCTCCGCCTCAAGAGTCGTCGTGCCGCGGCGAGCTCCTTGTCACGGATTGCCTCTCGATGACTGAACAAGAGACGTATCTTTTTGACCTGCAGGGATTCCTGGTGGTGGAGAACGCGCTGACAACGTCCGAGGTCGCCACGTTGGATGCCATCGCCGACCGGCATGTCGCCGAATGCGGCGTGGCGAACGAGCCCACCTACCGCTTTGGGAGTGTCCTGCAGTGGGGCGAGCCATACCTCGATCTCATTGACCATCCGGAGATTCTTCCACGGCTCGATGCCCTGATGGGCCCGGATCTTCGCCTGGATCACGTCTACCTCGATATCATTCGCTACGGATTGAGTCCGATCGGCAGCACGCTGCATGGCGGCAGTACCCCGTTCGACCCGACCCAGTATTACCACGTTCAGGACGGGAGGATGCATTCCGGTCTGACCACCGTGGCATTCAATTTGCGGGACGTGGGACCCGATGACGGCGGCTTTGCGTGTGTGCCCGCCTCCCACAAGAGCAACTTCCCGCTGCCGCCGGGATGCGTGGATCTGTCCGGGGAGCTCGCGCCGTTCGTTTCCAGGGTCACCGGCCCGGCCGGGACAGCAATCATCTTTACCGAAGCCTTGACCCACGGCCCCTTGCCGTGGAGCGGCTCTGGGGAACGGCGAACTATTTTCTACAAGTACAGTCCCCACCCCATCGCCTGGGCCGCGGGATACCCGGAAGCCGAGCAATTCAGCGGGCTGACCGAACGGCAAAAAAAGATTCTCGAAGCACCCAACGCGAGATACAAAGGAAGAAAAAGGGATCCTGAAACTTCCAAGGAGGAATCATGATCAAGATCACCCACGTCGACCATTTCCTGTTGCAGGTTCCGTTCGTCGAGAACACACGCCGCGACCTGGAACGGGCAAACATCCACGACTGGTCGGAAGTGGAGATTACACGGATCGAAACCAGTGCCGGTGTCGTCGGCTGGGGTGAGACGATTCAAAAGTACACCTGGCGCAGAGTGAGCGATCATGAACGTGTGATCGGCGCCTCGCCTTTCGACATCATGTGGGACGACACGCTGGGAGCCGGATTGCAAATGGCGGCGCTGGACGCGGCCGGGAAATGCGCCGGCGTACCGGCCTACCAATTGTTCGGGGACAAATGCCGGGATTGGTGTCCGATCTCGTTCTGGAACCACGATATGTCGCCCGAAAACTATGCCGCCCAAGCAAAGATCGCGGTCGGGCTGGGCTATACCGGCATGAAAATCAAGACGCGGCCCTGGTTCGATGTGCGAGAGACGATACGGGCGATCAGCGATGCGACGCCCGATCATTTCCGGATCGACGCCGACTGGAACACATTTCTGAATACAGCAGGCACCGCAATCCCGGTGCTCAGGGAGTTGGAGCAGGCATTTCCAAAAATCAAGATATTCGAAGACCCGATCGGCCGCGATGACGCATCCGGAAACCGTCATCTTCGGGACAAGATTGAGACACCGATTGCTCATCACTATGGCTTCATCCCCCTGCGGGAGTCCGTTCAAATGGGTGCGTGCGACGGTTGGATTCTGAACGGAGGCGCCAGCCAGACGCTACGGGAAGGCAGCGCCGCAGCCGAGATGAAAATGCCGTTCTTCCTCCAAATGGTGGGCACCGGATTAACGACCGCCTTGTCGCTCCACTTCAGCGCTGTACTGACCCATGCACAGTGGCCGACGATCACGTGTCATGAGCTGTACAAGCATTGCCTTCTCAAGGAACGCATCCCGGTGATGGGCGGCCATGCACGCGTACCTGAAGCACCCGGACTCGGCATAGACATCGACGAAAACGCCCTCGCAACCTACCGGGTAGAGGCGGCCGATCACAGTTTGCCGCGACGGCTGATCAAGGTAACCCGGCCCGGCGACGTCCATATCTATTTCGCCGAGAGCAGGCAGAAGTGGGTGTTTTACGGCAACGGCAATCAACCCGTCGATGAATGGGGCACGCACACCGAACTGATCGACGACGACGGCAGCGCCGAGTTCGATGATCTGCTGAAGCGCGCTACCGAATCACCCGTGATTACGGCAGAGTGAACCTAATCGCGAGCCAGCTCGTGAGCTAAATCGACAGCTCACGTCATTGAATTCCCTTTCTCCGCCGGCGTCGTTCCCCTACGATTCGCGGCTTGTCGCCTGTAACCGGACAGTGATCATGCGGAGGATATCCTTATGAATCGAGCAAACGTAATCTACATTCCCAAACTTGGCGAAAATTCCTTTTGGGACGACACGATCCTCTCGGCGATCCGGAAGCGTCACGATGTCCATGTGCTGGATCGGGATCAACCGATCGAGCCCCAGTTCGCGGGAAGGGAAGTAGTAGTCGAGATGGGAGCGGAGCCGGTGCCGCGCGAATGGGTCGAGGCTGCACGCGGCGCAAAGCTATGGCAGCTGATGAGCGTGGGCTACGACTATTTTGATGTGGGGCAGGTCAAGGAGGTTGGGATTCCCGTTTGCAATTGCCCGGGCTCGACCTCTTCACCCGGCATGGCCGAAATAGCGCTCATGTTCATGTACATGTTCACCAAACGGTACAACGAAGCGCAAGAGGTGCTCCACGCCGGCAAAGCATTCAACCCCATGGGCGAAGAACTTGAGGGCCGACTGCTCGGCCTGGTCGGATTCGGCGCATCGGGCCGCGCCACTGCCCGTCTCGCCAAGGCAGTAGGCCTGCGCCTGGCGATCGCCGAACCCCGGGAGATCGAACCGGAGGCGCTCGATACGTTCCAGCCTGAATTCGTGGTGAAGCCCGATGCAATGGAGCGAATTTTTGCGGAGGCGGATATCGTTTCTCTCCATCTGCCCTTGTCGCCCGAAACACGCGGAACCATCAATGCCGGCCTGATTGGTAAAATGAAAGCAACGGCACTGTTCATCAATACCGCACGGGGCGATCTCGTCGTCCAGGAGGACCTCTACCGCGCCCTCATTGAAGGGCGGATCGGCGGAATCGGGACCGATGTCCACGCCGGGGTTCTGCCTGATCCCAAGCACGAGGTCTACCGGCACCCCCACTTTTACGCCACGCCTCACACCGCCGGTACTTCCAAGGGAACTGCCCGCCGCCGGGCGCAGGTCGCGCTGGAGAATTCAGACCGGGTCGAGGCAGGCGAACTTGTACACCACCGCATCGACTCATAGCCGATGGAAAACACAGAACCAAGGACGATGGCGACCCCCCTCGCATCTCCCAATCCTACTCGTAATCGAATTTCCTTCGAGTCGGGATTACGAGTACGATGAGGATTCGGGAATCAACAGGTATACATGGGCTTGCACAGCGCAAGCAGGTCGTCGACATGCGCGGTAGTAGATTTTTACCTCGCCGTCATCCTCCAGCAGCATACCGCCGGGGAAAATGACGTCCTCGCGGAACGGGTCGTAAGAGATTCCGTCGGGCACATCCAGGCCGGTCTCGTACCAGGCCGTAGGGACCATCAGGGGGATCTCGCAGAAGCCGATGATTCTCCAGGGATTTTCGAGGTCCATTAACATGAGCCCGGCCATGTAGACCTTGGGCCACTTCCCCTCCCATCCGTTCTTCCCGCGTGTGTCGTCGCGCCACACCCGCGTGAAACGTGCTGAGCCAGCCTTTCCTGGTGCGAACCGGCGGCGCGCCCGGGCCCATCTTGCTGTTGGCAAAAAGGATCTCCCCCGTGGCCAGGATATGCCGGCTGTTGGCCCAGTGTCGCAGATCGGGAGAGGAACTCATCCATATCATGGCCTGATCATCGGAAAAGAGGTTGTTGCCCTCGGTGTTGACGGGCCGCTAGTACCGGACATACTGTCCGCCGATTTTTTCTGGAAACAGGACCATGTTGCGATTGTCGGGCACCGACGCGGAAAGTACTTCCCAGCGTTCGAAATCATCGGTCACCGCCACCCCGACGGAAATGAGATGCGCCCGCCTCCGCCTAAGGCGGCAGCTTGAACTAGACATCTCTGGTGGCGCGGCGTAAACTTCACTGTTTTTTGGGGAAAACAGTGTACTCCAAGTACGCCGAACCTGTAAAAATTCAAGCATTCATCGTGACCTGTCGATGGTGGACTTCGGGACGGGCGAATTGACAGTGGTAGCGGAATAAAGATCGAAACAACCAGTGACCGGCCTCCGATAGCGCGGCAGCTCGAGCGGGAATTACGACATTGCGACGAATAAAAGTACTTATGCTTCCGATGACCACGGTCACCCGCCATTGGCAGGATGCCGTCGTGGCAGCCGTCGGCGACCGTCATGACCTGACGATCTACGATTATGGGAAACCCATCCCCGAGCAGTTCAAAGGGATTGAGGTCGTGATCGACATGGGCGGCTCGGTCGGGACGAACGAAATGTACGATGCCGCCACGGACGCGCGGCTCTGGCAGATCATGGGAACAGGCCTCGACCACGTGGACATGCCCAATATCACTTCCAAGGGCTTCATGGTCACCCATTGCCCCGGCCAGTTCAGCAGTGTCGCCCTTGCCGAGTGCGCGATGATGTACATCCTGATGCTCTCTCGCAGGTACCACGAGTCGCGCGCGAATTTCGATAACAACCGCTTTTATCAACCGTTCGGGTACAGCCTTGAAGGCGCGGTCCTGGGTCTCATCGGATTCGGCGCCAGCGCGCAGGAATTGGCCCGGCGCGCGAAGCCTTTCGGTATGCGCATCCTGGCGATCGATGTCCGGCCGATCGAGCCGGAGATTCTTGACGAAATCCAGCCCGAGTTTCTCGGCGGCCCCGATGATATGGACCGGGTGGTTTCCGAGTCAGACTACCTGTCGTTGCATCTCCACCTGAACGATGAAACCCGCCACATCATCGACGCCCGGCGGATCAGATTGATGAAACCGACCGCCTGCCTCGTCAACGTGGCGCGCGGCGCCCTGATCGACGAGGATGCCATGCACGAAGGCCTGCTGGCCAAACAGATTGAGGGGGCGGGACTGGACGCGTTCGCAACCGAACCACCTGACCCCGGCTTGCCGGTATACCGCCTGCCGAACGTGATCGTGACGCCGCACATCTCCGGGGGCACCGACGGCACGGCGCGAGCGCGCGCCGGCGCCGTGGCCGAAAACGTCGATCGCATCGCGCAGGAACTTGAACCGTTATATCGTGTTGATCAATAATCGGAACGCTATGAAACCAGCAAACCGGGATCGCG
>CAUZEO010000237.1:0-8302 GCA_963578625.1 Kiritimatiellia bacterium
GCCGAGCCAATCATTCTGCCTACCCCTTCAGTGGCCGAGGCTCACTGCACAAGCACCGTCTGATCGACGTCGACGTCCTGGATGGTCTGGGTGTTCCCGTTGAGCCAGGTGACTTGCAGGTCGACGGGATCGGTTCGCTTGCCTAGCCCGAAGTGGAGCACCATGTCGTTGCTGCAATGCTCGCCGGTGCCGCTTTCCACTTGGCGCACCGGAATGTTTCCGTCGCCCAGGTCAATCTTCACCTGCGTACCGATGGCATCGCGGCCCACGTTCGCCTGGTTGATGCCGTCGACCTTCACCTTGAGCCAATGGTTGCCGTTGCCCTTGTTGACGAACAGCTTGTAGTTGGTCATGAGATCGAGGTCCCCGTCGTCGTCGAAGTCGGCCCAGGCGGATTGGTAGGCGATGCCCAGATTGCTTAACCCGGCTTCGGCGGTGACATCGGTGAAGTTCCAGTTCCCGTCGTTCCGGCAGAGCACGGGACTCTCATCGCCCACCGAGCCACTCTCGATGGCGGTGCCCGCCCAGAAGTCGAGATCGCCGTCATTGTCGTAGTCGGCCAGGGCTGGCGCGCCGATCGATTCTTGATACTCAAGTTGCACATCGGACGCGCGGTCGACAAACGCGTACCCGCCGCCGACTCCCAGGTTCTCCAGGAACTGCGATTCGGGCTGGTTGGTGGGGATACCGAACCAGCCGGCCGGATGGGCGAAGTTGGCCACGAAGAGATCGAAGTCCCCGTCGTTATCGAAATCGCCCCATGCCGCGCCGATGGTATGGGCGAAGGCGGAAACCGGGTGATTCTCCTGGAATCCGTCCGCACCGAGCGCCGGCGCCTGGTTCGAGAAGAAGCCGGAGCCATTGTTCACAAACAGATAATTCGGTTGCAACCGGTAATGGCACACGAAGATGTCGAGGTCCTGGTCCTGGTCGAAGTCGCAAGTGATCACGCCGCGGCTGCGGAGGGGCGTGCCGGGTTCGGTCCAATTCACCACAAAAGAAGTCCCGTTATCGTTTCGCACAAGGGAATCGGGTTGATCCAACGGACCCGGCGGATTCTGCAGGTCAAATTCGAAGGCGGCGACGTAGAGGTCGGGGTCGCCGTCATTATCCCAGTCGCCCCAGCAAGTGCCCCGGTTGTCATTTCTGGAAGTGAGCTTGGGAAAGCCAACGGAGGCAAAAGACGTTCCCCCGTTGTTGCGATAGACACCCATCAGGCTCGGGCTGTTGTTGCGGTAGGCGTAAAAATCAAGGTCCCCATCGTTATCGATATCGGCGAAGATCTTCGCGGGTAGATCCGCGAGTACGGTGAAGTTCGTCCCTCCATGATTCTTCCACAATCGGAACCCGTCTCCCAGTTCCGGGAAACCGTCGTTATCGATGTCGCCCCACGCCGCGGTCGGGGTCAGTTCCAGGCTGGCGCCGAAAAACAAGGCGGCGGTCCGGTTCACGAAGCCGCCGTGGAACCCGAAGGGCTGCCGGTCCATCACCCGGTATTGCCGCCCGGGCACGGCAACATCGAAGGCGGATTTCGTGGTGTCGCTGCCCGTCATCTGGCTGCCGAGGTCGTTCCAGGTGGCGCCGCCGTTGTCGCTGTACTGCGGCTGGTAAGCCTTCCCGGCCACGGAGGGATAGGTGATCTCCATGGCCTCGTCGCAGACCAGCCCTCCGATCGGATCGCCCGTTGTGGTCAGGCTGGTCGCCACCGCAATGTTATCGATCATGGTCGGCTGCGCGGCGACGCTTCCACCGTCACCGGCGTTGGGAAGCAGTCGCAAGGTGTCGACCGAATTGATGCCCGGCGGCAACGTGGCGCCTTCGAGATTGAGCATCACGCCGCGGGCGGGATCGGCGGATGTGCTGCCCGGAACGACCGGCCCGATGTCATCACAGCGCAGATCGAAGGTGGCGCGGTTCCGGATCCGGAAGGAGATCTTGAACCAGCGGTCGAAGGAGGGCAGTCCGTCCGGAACGTTCCCCGTGGCGAGAACGGTGCCGACCTCGTCGGTCACCTCGAAGTCACCCGAATTGTTGCTGAATTCATAATACCGGACTCTCACCGCATCGGCGCCGCTCACGGTGTCGTGCAGGGCCATGTGGAACGAGTTGTCCCCCTCGCCCACGCTGGACGGATTCATTTCGACCTCGACGATGCCGTCCGCGATGTACCCCAGGGAGAAATCGGTATTCAACTCCGAGAGTCTGGGGGCGGTGTCGTTGCCCCGCCGCAAGACGAAGGACGAGACGGATCCGTCAAAGGTATTGTCGGCCGCGGCCAGCCCCGGACTGCAGCAGGCGACCTCCCAATCGGGTCCGCTGCCGGTGTCGGACCGCCGCCACGCCGGCGAGAGGGTGGTGATATCCGCGTAGCCGCCATTGGCCACGCCGTACCGCTCGAAGTCTTCGGTCACGGCGGGCTGCGGCACGCTGCCCACTTCCACCACGCGAAACATGCGGTAGGGCGGCACGATGGTGGAGGTGAAGACCACTTCGTCACGTCCGCTTCCCACGGTCACACCACCGAAGTCCGTCCACACACCGGCGGTGAGATCGTCACAGAATTGGGGTTGATACTCTTCGCCGGCCTGAGTGGGAAAGGTCAACTTCTTGGAGCGGAAGACGGCAACGCCGTCGACCGGCAGGCCGCCTGCCTCCAGGATCACCTCCTGGGTGATGTTGTCGATCATGGTGGGTTGGACGTCGTTGGATCCGCCGTTGCCCGCGCCCATATCGAGGCGTAACCTGTCGACGCCGGCGGCGGGGCTGAAACCGCCCAGGAAATTCAGGATGGTTCCGCGCGCCGGATCGCCGGACACGGAAACCGGAGAGGTGGAGCCGATATCGTCGATGCACACGTCGAAGCTTCCGTCGGCAGAGACGGTCATGGCCACGCGGAACCAGCGGTCGAACGATGCGGGATAGCCGCCAGAATTTGACGAGACCGCCAACGGCGCCCCCGCGGACTGTCCGAAGACCTCGAAATCGCCGGTGTTGTTGGTGATTTCACGAAACCGCACTTGGACTTTGTACTGGCCGGTCGATGTGTCGAAGAGCCCGCCGACGAACGCGGGCTGGCCGCCCCCGACACTGGAGGGATTCACCTCGAAGGTGACCGTGCCTTCACTCATGGGCGTGATGGCGAAATCGGTCACCAGCACGGAGGCGGACACCGGGGAGGTGTTGTTGTCGCGCCGAAGCCGAAGATGCCTGGACGAGCCGTCCGCGGTGTCATCGGGAACCGAGATGCCGGGACTGCAACAGGTGACCTCCCAATCGGTACCCACGCCGGTGTCGTTCCGGCTCCACCGGCTGCCGGGAAGGGTGGTGGGATCCAGATACGAACCGTCCGGCACAGTAAACCCCTCGAAATCCTCGACCAAACTACCCACCGGCCCCGCCCCCTCAACTGCTATCGGCTCCACCCCCATCATGGCGACGACTAGAAGACTGCTCATGCAGAAGGTGGGAGGCCGAATCATTTTCTTAGAATTCCCGTAGCCGAGCCAATTATTCTGCCATTAATCATTCTGCCTACCCCTTCAGTGGCCGAGCCTCACTGCACCAGCACCGTCTGATCGACGTCCTGGATGGTCTGGGTGTTCCCGTTAGGTCGACCGGGTCGGTGCGAGTGCCCAGCCCGAAGTGCAGCTCCAGGTCGTTGCTGCAAAGCGTGCCGGTCCCGCTTTCCACCTGGCGAACCAGGATGTCGCTGCCGCCCATGTCGATTTTCACTTGTGTTCCGATGGCGTCGCGTTCGACGTTCGTCTGGCTGATGCCGTCCACCTTTACCTTCAGCCAGTGGTTATCGTTCCCTTGGTTCACAAACAACTTGCCACTGTTTACGAGACCCAGATCCCCGTCGTTATCGAGGTCGTCCCAGGCGGTACCGATGGTGTGGGCATACGGCGCGAAAGGTTTATTGATAGGAAATCGTTTTTCAGGCGGCACGGACACGTGCCCGCTGGGGTAGGTCTGAATGAGCATTTCCATGGTCGAAGCATAATAAATGTGACCGGATGAATCAACGTCGGCATTGTTGTCCGCACCCGTCGGTTCGGGGCGCGCCCCGAACCGCAGGGTGCGGAGTGTTTTCGTCTGAAGGAGGCTTGGAAACGTGATAACAAGGCATGCCGGGCCTGTCGGAGTGGTTCAGCCGTTCGCGTATTTCGGTACCTGTTCGACATCGTAATCCGGAAAAGGATCGTCCAGCCACGGTTCGATCGAGGGTTCACCGGGCGGGTCCGTCCCGGAGTGCACCCGTACCCCTTCACCATGACGATGCCGGGCAGGCCGTCGGGCAGATCCAGAGTAGAGCGCAGGTATTGGAGGAGGCACTTGTGAGCGATCCGGCACAGATTCTTGAGCAGATCGCGGTTGTAGCGGAAGTTAGGGGCGTAGCATCTTGGGGATGCCGAAGGTGAGGTGGCGGTGCGCTAACCTCGGTCTTCATCACGAATCCCCAACCCCTTCACCGATATCCGCTCTACAATGTTTCGGGTATAAAAGAGACCTGAAATGTGGGGGTAGGGTCTTCGTGGGGCAAATTCTTGCTCCTCGGCTGTGTCACAGGCCCATTTCGCTGTTGCAGGCGTGAATACCATCGAGTGCCACGTCTGTTTCGCTCCAGAGTCCTCAGCGCACAGTTTTCTTGATCTGAGTTGCTTAACAAGTTTGTGAGGTGCGTCAGCACGGCAAAAATACTTGCCCAATAGCGAACTGTGCATTTACGGTAAACCAACTGGACGAAAGGAAAGTGCATGAAAATATTCCGAATCACTTGTTGGCTGATCACATCAATAATTCCATTGGCTGTCACCGACGCGGCCATTTTGGGTTTTGAGGAGGACTTCAACGGTGGCGACACGGCCAACTGGGGTGGCGGGTCTGAAAGGTATACGGCAGTTTCAACTGGTGGTGTGGGTGGAGGTCTTGACGGTTTTCTTGAGGTGGCAAACGATACTGGTACGGGGAATCTGGGTGGATCCAATTCCCAAGTTGAATTTACTGGAGATCTGATCAGTGACGGAGTGACGAAGTTTTCGTTTTGGCTGAAGGATATCGGAGACGACGACGATTTGGAGATTCATGTGGGAGTCGGTGAAGCCTTCGCGAATGTTTGGTTTTCACAGGATGGTTTTTCACCTTCGGAGTCTGATTGGGAAAAGTTCAGCGTAGACATCATCGATTCAAGCAAATGGACTCAGACGAAAGGATCGGGGACGTTCGCAGATGCAATCAGCAACTCGAACCGCCTAGTTTTTCGCCATGATCTCTCCCCCTTGGAATCCCGTCCTGATTTGATTAGTGGCGAGTTCGGAATTGACCGAATCCGGGTGGTTCCAGAAACCAACACATTGCCGTTGCTTCTCCTCGGTTTCGTTATCTTCCGATTCAGGTGCCTCACCGTGGCGAGGGCACCGTCAAGACAACAACGGGCACACTGACCCATATACGGGGGTGCTCCGGAGACCTGACCCAATGGCGTATGCCCGCGTTGCGTATTCTCGAATTCTCGTCGTAGTCTCGACACTCCATCTATTCCTATGTGGCCAATCGGCCTGGAGCAATCTTGACCACCTGGTGATTACGGAAGTCGACCCGATTTCTGATGCCGTTGAGGTCACGTACCTCGACGAGTCCGTGTTTACGAATTCCAATGATCTGGCGTTTTGCCACGAACTCATCTGCAGTTCCGTAATTCCGATGGGGACCGTGTTCGGCACCAATGTCTCGATTACATTCGCGGTGCCTGGCTTGAACGATAGCGCCAGCGATATTTGGCTCTATCGAGGCACCAACGATTTCACGAATGTGACGAACATTATAACCGGAATGAAATTCGGGTCGTCCGTGGGTATCGGACACACACCAGTCGCCGTGGATGCGGGGATTTGGACATCCATTGACGTATTTGTAGCGAATCCCGATAGCGGTGAATCCATGCAACTTCGTGGCAGCGATTCCTCGATCGTCGAGAATTGGATCAGTTCATATCCGACTCCGGACGAGTTTATACAATTGACGGATCCCATCGCAGATATTCCGGATGGAGAGATCCGGATTGGATTACTTGAAGTGGCCGATGGAATGGTTGCCCCCTTGGGATTTGCCATGCCCGACGACAACTCGGGCCGAATGTTCATATTTGATGAGATTGGACTTATTCATGTGTGGCAGAACGGTGATTTGCTTCCCACTCCCATCCTTGACGTCCAAGCGAACATTATTGTGAATGTTGAGAAAGGATTGATCGGTTTGGCGCTGCACCCGGATTTCGCATCCAACGGAAAACTTTACACGTATACCTCCGAGCCGAAGGACGGTGGACCGGCAGACTTCGTTCTTCCCGGAACGAACCACCATGGTGTTGTCAGTGAATGGCAAATTAGTTCGACGGATTCAAATCTCATTGACGCGAGCAGCAAGAGAGAACTGATGAGAATTCCCATTGGCGGGGGCCAACATGTGGGAGGAACTTTGGAGTTTGATTCAGATGGAAATCTGTTTGTCAGTCTGGGGGATGGAGGAAACCGAGATGACGAGGGCTATTCTCATGGGGCGAAAGGGAATGGTCAGAATATCAATACAGTCCTTGCTTCAATACTTCGCATCGACGTCGATGGCACCAATTCCAATAACGGAGCGTACGGAATCCCGGAGGACAATCCGTTTGTCGATGGGCCAGGGATAGATGAAATCTATGCATACGGTTTTCGGAATCCATATCGGTTCAGTTTCGACAAAGTTACGGGCGAACTCTATGCTGGTGACGTCGGCCAGGACGATGTTGAAGAGGTCAACATAGTCGTTCGTGGGGGAAACTATGGATGGCGCCTTAAGGAAGGCAGCTTCTTTTTCAATGACGCTGGATTGAACCAAAATGGATTTCTTTCGTCCCTCCCAAATTACGATCCTACTTCCGTCCAACTCGTCGATCCTATTGCAGAATATGATCACGATGACGGGAGTGCCGTGATCGGCGGATACGTTTATCGAGGTTCAAAAATCCACGAACTCTATGGGCGATATGTTTTCGCGGATTTCGGGGCGCCCTTGGGAGTGCTTTACTATATTGACCAAGATCAGCGTGTCAAAAAACTCACAATTGGCATTACTGATCGAAATTTAGGTTTGAAGGTGAAGGGACTGGGGCAAGATCTCGACGGAGAACTGTATGTTGCCATGGGCGTCGGTTACGCACCTATCGGCAACCAAGGATCCATTCACAAATTAATCCCGCTCCTTCAAATCTCGGACGTCTCAATTTCCAATAGCGACGTTCATGTGGAAGTGATTTACGATAGTTCTTTATCGGCGGAATGGAGCATTGAACGGGAGGAAGACCTGATGAATCCATCCGGGTGGTCAACACCGTCCACGGCCATCTCTCCGATTGGCCCGAATGTCAGCAAGGCGACATTTCCGTTGAGTGGCGGCACCAGCGAATTCTACCGTGTCATTGAGAACGAGTAGACGCCGGTTGCCTTGATGTCACCTTGGGCACGCGCTCAGCGAATGGGGCCCGGCCAGGACCCATTCGACGAGAGCCTGCTGACCAATGACCTTCATCCGAAAATAGGGCCATTCGGGGTCGTCCATTTGCGTCCATTCGGGTCGGACCTGGGCAACTTTCTGATGGGCAGAAGGGTGAGTGAAATTTGAGCGGTCTGAATGAGGCTTAGATTACGTTTTCGCCATTGAAAACTCATCGGAAGCATATGTCTCCGCCTGCTCTCGCAAAACCCATTGATCGGATGTTCCCAAAGCCTTCAGCGTTTCCACGTTCCTGCGGTTTTCAGCCTCGTCTTCACTGACCGGACGAATTCTTCGCTGCCCACTGCCAGGGACTGCATCAAGTTCGCTATCGCCACTTTTCGACCCAGCCCAGGGCAGGAGAGGAACGTGATTCGAGGTCAGGCAATATCCCCGCAGGGACGCGGGACTTCTGCCTCTGTTGAGGCGTGCCCGCAATATGCTGCGGTATAGGTTCCAGTCCTTTTTGAACTTGAGGAGATAAGCACGATTGTGGCAACGGTGCGTAACATGATCGGCCCGGCCCTCGGGTATGTAGCGGTTTGCTCGTGGCACGATTCCCCCCTTCCTCGCGTTAGGTGGCAAAACCAGAGCCCAAAACGCAATCTAACGCCATGAAATGGTCGCCTGAGTCGACCTCAGCCGGTCGTACGCAACAATTTTCCGAGGTCCGACCCGAATGGGAATCCCAAAGCTTTGGTCCGTCCCGAATGGCGCAGCGCCCATCGTATGTAACGTCGGGATCAGGAACCGGCGCCGGATTGGCGCC
>CAUZEO010000238.1:0-8266 GCA_963578625.1 Kiritimatiellia bacterium
AGCAGGAAAGTGTTTTGATCGACTAGCCCGCCTCGTCCGCAAACCCGACCCGAAGCGACACCGGCGGCTTTTCATGCTTTTGCTGAAAGTGGATGAAAAGCTCCGCCATAATCCCAAGGGAGAAAATCTGTACGCCAAGCAGGGTCATAAGAATACCAAAGAAAAACAGCGGGCGGTTGCCGATGGGGCGTTCACCCGAAAACCAAAGCACCACCAGCAGAGTCCCTGTAATGAGCACCGCGATTCGAATGAAGACGCGCCGATCTGGAACCGGCCGCCTCTCACCGGACCTGCGCCTCCGCGCCGCGGACACGAGATGCCATCCCCAGCCTGAACAGGAAACGAGAAACAAAAAGGGCGCGAAGGTCCGGATGGGAAGGCCGCCGAAATATAGGCACTGCGCCGCCATGGATACCACGGCGACGCAGTGCCGATATTTCGGCGGCTTCGGGTTTCTCCACGATGGCGAGATCTCCACCGTCTTCGATTTCCTGTCTTTGATCTCATTAACAACAACACCACGGTAAAAAACAACCTCAGTGCGTTCGTGCTCTGTTTTGACACCGGCACGGCTCCGGCAGTCGGGTATGGACGAACCCTCGACGCGGGCAACAAGAGCGATCTGGATATCATTGCGGACTGCGGGACTCTCGAAGCGCAAGCCGCAGTGAGCAACATTAACCTGATCGTAAGGGGCCGGATTGACGGAACCGTCCGATCCTACGCGTACGACCCGGCCGCGAACAGGTATGTGAGCGACGTATCCGCGGATCCACAGCTAACGCGAGAAGAGCTTTTGGCCATGGTGTTGAACGACAGTGTTTTATCCGTACTGGGCGTGCCGCCAGGCGCCGGAAACAGAATGGCCCTCGATCGCGACGAGGACGGCGTCCGGGACGGTGACGCCGCTTCTCCTGCATTAGACAGCTGGGTTGAGGGTGGCTCCCCTGTCGTATCCTGGCCCACCAACGAGTATTGGTACGTCCTCGAATCCTCTGATGACATTCAGGCGAGCGCCTGGTCAACCGTTACCGAAGTACGGTACACCGATGGAAACCAGGTGATCGTAACCAACAACGCACCGGAATCTGCGAAAACATTCCGCCTCCGAAGACCGTGGTAGGGAAATCAAGGCGTCACGTCCGAAATCGAACAGCATCGCCGGTTGCCCGTATTGGGATGCGATGACGTCAGCGGCGGCCCGGCGGCCGGGATTGCGAACAAATTCGTGGGGGCAAGGAGTTGAAGAGCAGAATTCGGCCACACCAAATGGTCGTGCGTAAACCGTATCTTACGCAAGCGCCCCGGAATGGTGGAATAGACAAGGTCTATAGCACCGTCTGACCGCGGGGTAATTGAGGTGAGGGAGATGCTCAGATTCAAGCCCGACCAAGAAGGATCTCGAGGACCGGCTTCCAACCCGGTCCCCGTGAATTCGAAAGGCACCAATCCCGAGGCAAACGCACCGGCCGACCAAATGCCTTTGGCCACCGCGAGGCCCTCCGCGCAGCCACCCGCCGCTCCGTATTGCATGAAGTCAATCAGGGCGGTTATGCTGGCTGTGTCGGGCGAATCGAAGAGTGCGACATCATCGGCGAATGGGAGCCCGTTCAAAAACTTTGTCGCAGTCATGGCCACGGGCAGAATGCCCGTGCTACGGAATACGAACTTCGATATTCGATATTTTCCGCGCAAACCGGTTGGGCTCCGCTACACGGGTCGGATACCCGTTGCTACGGGTGCTTGCGCCTGTGCAGCAGCTTCTTTGCGTCTTCGATCGCCATGTAAGCGCTGGGAACCAGAACGAGAATGATGATTGTGGAGAACAATACGCCGAAGCCGAGCGATATGGCCATCGGCACGATAAACCTCGCCTGCATCGACGTTTCAAAAATCATAGGCGCCAGACCGAAAAAGGTGGTGAGAGAGGTCAGAACGATGGGGCGAAATCTCCGGATCCCGGCCTCCTGAACCGCTTCGAACGGTTTCAGGTTCCGCTCGCCGGTATTCTTGTTCGCTTCGACGATCAGCACTAGCGAATCGTTTACGACAACACCGGCGAGAGCAATAATCCCGAACATGGAGATGATGCTCAATCCGTACCCGAGCAGCAGATGTCCAATCAACGCGCCGACGATCCCGAACGGGATGGCCAGCATCACCACAAACGGTTGAGCATAGCTTCGGAACGGCAGGGCTAACATGGCAAAGATGGCAAGCAACGCGACGCAGAAGCCCACAAACAGGGCGTTCATAGACTCCCGCTGCGATCGCTGCTCCCCTTCGAAGGAATAAGAGAGCCCGGGAAACTTCTCCACAAGGCCCGGCAACAACGAGGCCCGCACGTCGGCAAGGATTTCGTTCGCGTTGGCAACGGACTCATCCACGTCGCCGGTAACGGAGATAATTCGTCGGCCGCCGTTTCGGCGGATTTCGGTATAGGCCCGGCCGTCGGTCCAATCCGCCGCCTGGGTCAGAGCAATCTCGGACCGGTCCGGAGCCCTGAGAATCAGCTCCTCCACTGTATAAAGCTGTCGACGCTCCACCTCCGGCAAGCGCACCAGCACCTTTACTTCGTTGCGGCCGCGCTGTTGTCTCAGCGCTTCCGATCCGTAAAACGCGGCGCGCACCTGGGTCGCAAGATCGAAGGCCGTCAGCCCCATACTTCTCGCTTCCGGCCGCAGGGTGAAACTTTTCTGCGGCTTGCCCGCCGATACCCCGTCATTCAAATCGGCCACACCGGTGTAGTTGCGGAGAGAATCTGACAAGTCTTGCGCGGCCGATTCAAGGATCTGCCGATTCGCGTGAGATAGTTGGATGTCAATCGGGTTCTCGCCCGACGCGCCGATGGAACCCGTGAACGTGATATTCTCCAGGCCCGGTATGTCTCCGACATGTTCCCGCCAGCTCTTGCTGAGCTCAACGCCGCTTACTTCGCGCTGGTCCGCCGGCACCAGGAAAATCTGAACCGCCACGAGGTGCGATCCCCTGCTCAGGGAGGGTCCTCCGCCCGGCCCCTGGGACGCGAGCGGTGTGCCGATCTGAGTGTAGATCCCCTGCGCAATTTGACGCCCACCGTGTTCCTCGAGGCTGGCACGGGCAGCCTCGATCAGCTTCGCCTGTACGACGCGCGTATCTTCGATCGGCGCGCCATAGGGTAGGTTTGCCTGCACCGTTACGATGTCCGAATCGATTTTCGGAAGGAACGAAAACTTAATGTGCCCCCCCGCGATCACACCTACGGCAACAATAAGAACCGCGGCCGCGATGGCGATGGTGATGTAGCGATTCTGAAGGCTGAATTTCAGAAATGGACGAAACCGATTTTGAATCAGGGAATCGAGACGCCGGCCGAACCAACGTTGGGGCATGCCCAGGACTCGCCAGAACCCGGTTTCGCTATGCCCATGAGCCAGGTGCGCCGGCAGCACGAACAGAGATTCAACAAGTGAGATCAGAAGAACGGGCACGACCACCGCGGGAATTTGCATGAAGTACCTTCCGGCTGGTCCCGGCACGAAAAACAGGGGAAGAAAGGCAACAACGTTCGTCAACACCGCAAAGTGGACCGGCATGGTCATAATCCGGGCCCCATGCGCGGCCGCCCGGGACCAGCTTAGCCCCTGCTGCTTCTCGTGATAGACGCTTTCCCCTACCATGATTGCGTCGTCAACGATGATTCCGATTGTCACAATAAACGCGAACAGTGAAATCATATTGATGGATGCGCCGAATGCAGGAATCAGCAAAAACGCACCCAGGACCGAAACCGGCAGTCCAATCGTCACCCAGAACGCAAGCCGAGGGTCCAGGAATAGTCCCAACAGCAGCAGAACCAGGACCAGTCCCAGGGCCGCATTGCGTAGCAACAGGTTCATACGCTGCCGAAAGAAGACCGAATCGTCTTCCCACACTGCAAGTTGGATCCCCTGAGGTAATCGCGAGGTCCATGTATCCACGTGGGCGTGGACGGCTTTCGCGACGGTGATCGGCGTCTGGTCGCCAACGCGGAATACATCCAGCCGCACCGCCGGCAGTCCGTTGTACAACGCTTCCTGTCCCGTGTCTTCAAACCCATCGATCAGGGTGGCGATTTCACCGAGGTTCACCACCGAGCCGTCATTCCGGGAGACCACCGGAATGTCTGCAAACTCCTGGGCGTAGTCACGACGTTCCTGGGTACGCAGCAGCACCTCCCCTTGGGCGGTCTTGACACCGCCGGCCGGCAATTCGAGAGCGGACCGGCGTATCAGTCCGGACACTTCGGTGAGCGTAAGGTTGAGTTCCCGGAGCTTGTGCATGGGAACCTCCACGCCGATCTCCAGCGGCGGGACCCCGGTAAACTCCACCAGGGTAATCTCCGGATCGTGAATCATCTCATCCCGAATCCGCTCGCCGACGGAATAGAGGACCATGCGATCCATCTCCCCATACACGAGAAGGGAGACCGTCTTGCTACGCGCCACGATGAGATTTACGACGGGGCGCTCGGCTTCCTCGGGGAACGACGAGACGCGGTCCACCGTGTTTTTTACATCCTGAAGAAGCTTGTTGGGGTTCGCTCCGCCCAGAAGCTCCGCGGTCACGCTGCCACTTCCTTCCACCGCTGTGCTGGTCACCTTCTTCACCCCGTCGATACCTGCGACCTCTTCCTCGATAGAAAGAAGAATTCCTTGCTCGATTTCCGATGGGCTGGCCCCCGGATAGGCAACCGAAATGGTGACGGCATCCACCTGCACCCGCGGAAAGACTTCCTGCTTGATGCGCAGACTCACGACAAGTCCGCCGATAATCAGCACCATCATCAGGAGATTCGCCGCGACCCGGTTGTCCGCCATCCACTCCACCGGTCCCCGTAGAACGCGGAAGTCTGTTCGGTCGGTGTTCATTCCTTCATCTTCGCCGCCGAGGTGGCCGACGCTTCCTCGACCAGAGGCGGTGCAGATTCGTCCCAAACGCGCACGTTCATTCCAGGGACGGCTACCGAAAGGGGACTGACAACGACTCGCGCGCCTCCCATCAATCCGTCCCGAACGATCACGTGATCTTCCGAGCGGTCCAGAATCTCAATCTCCTTCCATTGCAATTGATCGTTTTCGTCGACCACCCAGACCCGCGCGTTATCGCGCAGCGCGATACGCGGGAGAATAAACGCATCGTCGATCTGGCCGCCGTCGATCTCCACCCGCACATAGCTACCGATCAAGAGAGGAAGGGAACCCTCATCGCCTTCCAGTCTCAACGGGTTGTGAATCGACACGTGGATTCTAGCAAGACGGCCATGGGGATCGAGATCCGGGAGTAACTGAACGATGTGGCCCACTCGTTTCACTGAAGTGCCGTTTCCAGTGTCCAGGATAACGGTTGCGCGCGAGCCCTCCTCTCCGGGGTTCCGCGGAATACGGATACGCGCGAGACGCTCCATCGGCAGCGTGACCTGAACGCGATACTCGTCAACGGCCACAAGTTCGGCGATCGGCGTTTGCGAGGATACGAGTTGACCGATTTCGGCTGATTCGCTGAGTACGACCGCGTCAAACGGGCTCTTGATCGTCGTACGCTCCAAGTCCGCCTCCGCCTTCATCACACGGCTCCTGGCGCCTTCCATCTCTGCGCGGCGCCTCTCGAGTTGTGGCACCCGAAGCGCAAGATCCTCGTTCACTTCCGATGTATTTCCCGGGCCAAGAAGCTCCCACTCCCGCTTTGCGACAACCTGCTGACCCTCCTCCAATCGAAGTTCAAAGGCGGCTCGGGCGAAGTCAGACTCCGCGCCGGCCCGCGCCGCCTCGTAGTCTCTTTGATCAATCTGGACGAGCAGCTCTCCTTCACGGATTCGCCCTCCTACCACCAGGTGCTCGTTCTGGTCGACGATGGCGCCCGGCACCTGGGGAAGGACCCGCAGATAGCGGTGCGGTTGCACGGTTCCAAACCCTTTCACGACCGACTGATACGTCTCGGCTTTCAGCTCCACGATTTTGACCAACGGCGCCGGCAATGCGGTGTCGCTCTTCGCGACGTCTCTGCGCATTTTAAGCAACACCGTGGAAACAAGGACCGCCCCAAACAGAATCCCTCCGCTAAGGCACAGAATCCCCAGCGTCTTTGCCGTCGAGCCGCCGAATCGTTTTTTCATGAACCCTTACTCCGGTCGTCGGTCTCTTTCACGGTTAGGTCGGGCCGAACCAGGTCGCGTGTCCACACTCCCCCCAGGGCCCCGTACAGGTTGACACGGTTCTTTAAAAGATTCGCTTTCGCAGAAATCACCTCGCGCTCCACATTCTGAAGAGATTGCAGTGCGGTGATTACGGGGAGGTAGTCATTCAAGCCGTTTCGGTAGCGAGAGCCGGCCTCGTCGAGATTCGTTCGCGCCGCCTCCTGCTCCGCGAGCAACCGGTCGACCCTCTCGGCACTGAACCGTTCATTCACCAGGGCGTCTTCCACTTCCCGCACCGCGGTCAAAAACGACTCGTTGAACGCAGCAAGCAACTCTGCGACGACTGCCTCTCGCCGGTCCACGACGGCCCGGCGCCGGCCGCCGTCCACTAGCGGCAACAACAGATTCCCCGCAATGGAACGGGTTTCGTTATCCAGAACATCGCCGAAGTCCTCCGCGCTGAATTGATAAGACAGCGACACCCGCAGGCGCGGGTAGCGGTCCGCCACCGCGGCCGCCACTTCATAGTCCGCCGCCTGCATGCGAAGCAGGGCCGAGCGCAGATCAGGACGACGGAGAATCAGGGATGCGGGAGAACCGATGTCGGGAAAGGCCGGAAGGTCCGCCAGCTCATTGGTCGCCAATCCCACCGGCGGTCCACCCGGGGTGATCCCTTGCAACACCTGGATTCGATGCCACGTCGTTCGCATCGTCGCGTCCACCGTGGGCACCTGCGCTTGCGTCCCCGCAAGCTGCTGTCGCTGCTGATACACGTCCAGCACCGTCGCCTGGCTGACCTGGAACCGGAGTTCAAGCAATTCGAGTACCGTCTCGCTCGTTTGAATTTGTCTGCTCAATAAGCGCCGCAAGGACTGCTGTTCCTGCAGCGTGAACCAAAGACTCGCGGTCTGGCCGGCGAGACTTAGCGCCGCGGCCTCCACATCCTCACGGGAAGCGTCGCGAGTTCGGGAGGCGGATTGCCGCTGTGAAGCAACCCGCTTCCAAAGATCAATCTCGTAGGTCAAACCTGCGCCGACGACGTATTGGTCGAAAGAGCCGCTGCGGACCGTCTGGGCGCCGGGTGTGCTGCCGCTCACCTTCGTATTCGAACCGCCGCCTTCGAAATTAACCTGCGGATACAGACCGGCGCCATCAAACTGCACCAGTGCATCCGCCTGGAGCAGACGTGCCCACGCCTGTTGCAGCGTAAAATTGTTCGTGATCACCCGATCGACAACGATGGAAAGCTGGGGCTGGTCAAATTCGGTCCACCAGCGATCGATTGGAATGTCTCCTTCCGGATGGTGAGTAAACGATCCCGGAATCTCCACCGTCGGCTCGTCCGGCGCCTTACCGCGATATACTGCGCAGCCATCGGCCAGAATCAGTGGGAGAACGATCGTCGAAAGAACTCCGGCGCGGTGGATGGATGCGACTACATTCACGGTTGATCCCGTTCCAGTTGCGTTCGGAGGGAATGAATTCCCGCCAGGGAAAACTCCGCGATGTGGACCGCCAGGCGGTCGAGATCGTCAGAAGTGTATGTCTGCTCAGGGTGCAGAGTCCGGATAACGGGCGCGGCGAGTTTGTGAAACACGGACTGGCTCACGACGCTCAGGGAGCAGTGACGGAGTTGCTCCTCCGTCGCGCCCGGTCCAAGCATTTCCCGGATGATGCCGATCAACATGTCGGAACGCGGTCGGATTTCACGCTCAACCATTTCCCGCTGAAGATGCGTTGGCTCGATCATCTCCCGTGAAACCAGCGTAGAAAACCAGTTCGGCGGCCCATCCGTGCCCAGCAGGCTGTGGAGGTGGGCACGAACAAAAGTTCGCAATTTTTCCTCAGGGGGTGAATCAGCGATAATCCCCACCGCGTGCAGAATGTGCTCCCCGACCCGCTTGTGCGCATAATCGAATACCGCGCGGTATAATTCCTCCTTGTCTCGAAAATAATAATTGACAGAAGCGACGTTTGTTCCCGCCCGGTCACAGATCTCCCTGATCGTGGATCGGCTAAAACCATTTTCTGCAAAGACTTGTCCCGCAGACTCTAACAACTTCTGCTTCGTTTTAGATGTCGTTGTTTCGGTGCTATTCATGGGGATTAAAT
>CAUZEO010000239.1:0-8249 GCA_963578625.1 Kiritimatiellia bacterium
AGCGTCCCCTCCAAGAAGTCTGCCGCAGACACCTACCAGGTCTACGAACTTCGCAAGTTCATGCGGTCGAATTCGGGAACCTGCTTCAATCAAAAGCCCATCGTGGTTCGGGACCAGAAGGTCGCGGCGGGAGAAATCCTTGCCGACGGGCCCTCTACCTCCGCCGGAGAACTGTCCCTCGGCCGGAACGTGCTGGTGGCCTTCATGCCCTGGTGTGGTTACAACTTTGAGGACGCGATCCTCATCAGCGAGCGGCTGGTGAAAGAGGACGTCTATACCAGCATCCACATCGAGGAATTCGAATGCGGTGCCCGGGATACGAAGCTGGGCCCGGAAGAAATCACCCGTGACATTCCGAACGTCGGGGAAGAGGCGCTGAAGCATCTCTCCCACGACGGCGTGATCCGGGTTGGTGCGGAAGTGAAACCGGGCGATATCCTCGTTGGCAAAATCACTCCGAAGAGCGAGACGGAACTGGCCCCGGAAGAACGGCTGCTCCGCGCGATTTTCGGGGAGAAGGCGGCCGATGTGAGGGACACATCGCAACGGGTTCCCAGCGGAACCAGCGGAATCGTTATGGATGTGAAAGTGTCTGCCCGCAAGGAAGTTACGCGGGCCCGCGTGGCGCCGGGAGGCCGGAAGAAACAGGTCAAGCAGATCCAGGAGGAGACCAAGGGCAAGCAAGACCAGTTGACCGAGGATCTGACTGAAGCATTGAGCAATATTCTTCTCGGCGAAAAAATTCCGCTCGATGTCGTGAATATCGAAACCGGGGAAATCATCATTCCGGCGAACCGGAAGATCACCAAGACCCTGCTGCGGAAATTGGCGGCCAACTACGATCACATCGAAATCGATCCGAGCCCGATCCAGATAAAGATCCAGAGCATCCTGAGCGAGTTCAACAGCAAGTTCGCGGATCTCGAGTCAGAGCACGAGCGCGCGCTGGACCGCCTGGAAAGTGGCGACGAAGTCGACCCCGGCATCATCAAGCAGGTCAAAGTCTACGTGGCCAGCAAGAAGAAACTCTCCGTGGGCGACAAGATGGCTGGCCGTCACGGAAACAAGGGTGTCATTGCCAAGGTCGTTCCCGAGGAAGACATGCCGTTCCTGCAGGACGGAACGCCGGTGGAGATTGTGTTGAATCCCTTAGGTGTGCCGTCGCGAATGAACGTCGGACAAGTGCTCGAAACCCACTTGGGGATGGCTTGCCATCACCTCGGAATGCATGCCGCTACGCCGGTTTTCGACGGCATATCCGAAAAGGCAATTATGGACATGCTACAGGATGTCAAAGTGCTTACCGATCCGGAGGGAAAGAAGAAGCGCGTCGATGGGAAAACGGTTCTCTACGATGGGCGAACTGGCGAGAAATTCGACCAGGATGTTGTGGTTGGCTACATCTACATGTTGAAGCTCCACCATCTGGTGAGCGACAAGATTCATGCCCGTGCCGTGGGGCCGTACTCGCTCGTCACTCAGCAACCGCTGGGCGGCAAGGCACAGTACGGAGGGCAGCGATTCGGGGAAATGGAAGTGTGGGCGCTTGAGGCGTACGGATGTGCGTTTGCCTTGCAGGAATTGCTGACGGTTAAGAGTGACGATGTCCAGGGGCGAACGAGGATTTACGAATCCATCGTCAAGGGCGAGAACGTGCTGGAGGCAGGAATGCCGGAATCGTTCAACGTCCTGATGAAAGAGATGCAGAGCCTGGCGCTCGACATCCGCGTGAATCGTATCAAGGGATAATTTTCGAGACTTTCGTGGTCTGATAGAGGAGACACTGAATGGATAAACAACAAGCCGAGCAGATCCTTGCCGGAGGGACTCCACTAGGAACCGGTTTCGACTGGGCCAGCATTGCGCTTGCGTCCCCCGAGACCATTCGATCCTGGAGTTTCGGGGAAGTGAAGAACCCGGAGACGATTAACTACCGAACGTTCAAGCCCGAAAAGGGCGGTCTGTTCTGCGAGCGAATTTTCGGACCGACGAAGGACTGGGAATGTAGTTGTGGCAAATACAAGCGGATCAAGCACAAAGGCGTGATTTGCGATCGCTGCGGCGTCGAAGTGACGCTTTCCAGGGTTCGCCGCGACCGAATGGGCCACATCGAGCTGTCGGTGCCCGTGTCGCACATCTGGTTTTTCAAATGTACGCCCAGCAGGATGGGGCTGGTCCTCGACATCACCGCGCGAAATCTCGAGCGGGTGCTGTACTACGAGGACTACGTCGTCGTTGACCCCGGCGACACGCCACTCCAGGAGCGCCAGTTGCTCAATGAAATGGAGTACCGCGAGGCCCAGGATAAGTACAAGGACGAGTTTGAAGCGAAGATGGGGGCCGAAGGGGTCCGGGAACTCATGCAGAAAATCGACCTGGATGAGACCATTGCGCAGCTCGACGAGGAACTGGGCGCCACGCGGAGCAAGCAGACCCGCAAGAAGCTCAGCAAGCGGATCAAGGTTTTGGAGGGATTCCGGGGCAACGGCACACGCCCGGAGTGGATGATCCTCGAAATTCTTCCCGTCATCCCGCCGGACTTGCGGCCGCTGGTTCCGCTCGAGGGCGGACGCTTTGCTACATCTGACTTGAACGACCTTTATCGCCGGGTGATCAATCGGAACAACCGGTTGAAAAACCTGCTACTTCTCAAGACTCCGGATGTCATTATTCGCAATGAAAAGCGCATGCTTCAAGAGGCCGTGGATGCACTCTACGATAACGGACGTCACGGCCGCCCCGTGACGGGCGCTGGAAACCGCCCCCTCAAATCTCTCAGCGACATGTTGCGAGGCAAGCAGGGCCGGTTCCGTCAGAACCTTCTCGGAAAGCGGGTCGATTACTCCGGCCGCTCAGTCATTGTCATCGGGCCCGAGTTGCAGTTGCATCAGTGTGGCCTGCCGAAGAAGATGGCCCTTGTTCTGTTCGAACCATTCATTATTCGCCGACTCAAGGAACTCGGAATCGTGCATACGGTCCGGAGCGCGAAGAAAATGATCGAGCGAGAAGCCGACGAGGTCTGGGACATTCTCGAAGAGGTGACGCGTGGGCACACGGTGATGCTGAACCGCGCGCCGACCCTTCATCGGTTGAGCATCCAGTCTTTCGAGCCGGTTCTGATCGAAGGCGAGGCGATTCGCGTTCATCCCCTGGTCTGCACTGCCTACAACGCCGACTTCGACGGTGACCAGATGGCGGTGCACGTGCCGCTGTCCGTGGAAGCGCAATTGGAGTCGAGGTTGTTGATGCTGGCTCCCAACAACATCTTTTCGCCGTCCAGCGGACGGCCGGTGACCACGCCGACCCAGGACATCGCGCTGGGATGCTACTACATCACCAGTGATTCGCAGCGGGATCGGATCGAGCAGCGCAAGCCCAAGGCCGAAGGTGAAGTCGAGCACTTGCCGATCATGGCGCACGCCGGCGAGGTGCACACCGCCTACGAAGAGAACGTGCTGAAAATCCACCACCGGATCCGATTGAAGAATCCGGACTACCAGCGGGACACCAAGTTTGGCGACAAGGCCGCCCGGGTGATCACTACGACCGTGGGGCGGGTGTTTTTTAATGAAATATGGCCCGAAGAACTCGGTTTTATTAACGCGACGCTGGCCAAGAAACGACTCGAGCAATTGATCTGGGAGTGCTACCAGATTTCCGGGCAGGATGAGACGGTGAAGGTTCTCGATCGGCTGAAAGAGCTTGGATTCGAGCACGCGACGCTGGCCGGTATCTCCATCGGCATGGTGGACATGATCATTCCCGAGAAGAAGAACGAAATCATCGCCGAAGCGCGCAACGATATCGGCGAAGTCGAGAAGCAGTACCGTAAGGGCGTGATTACCGATGGCGAGCGATACAACAAGATCATCGACCGCTGGACGCACGCCACCGAAGAAACCTCCAGCGAGATGTACCGGGCTCTCGAATTCAACGGCGATCGGGAGGATATCAATCCGATTTTCATCATGGTGGACTCGGGTGCCCGGGGAAGCCGGCAGCAGATCCGGCAGCTCGCCGGCATGCGCGGCCTGATGGCGAAACCGTCCGGTGAAATTATCGAGCGGCCGATTCTCTCCAATTTCCGTGAGGGGCTCAGTGTGCTGGAGTACTTCATCAGCACGCACGGCGCCCGAAAAGGACTGGCAGATACCGCGCTGAAGACCGCGGATTCCGGGTACCTGACGAGGAAACTTGTCGATGTGGCTCAGGACATGATCGTGGTGGAACAGGATTGCAACACGCTGAACGGAATCGAAGTTGCCGCCATCTACGAAGGGGACGAGGAGCTAGTTTCGCTCGCAACGCGTGTTCTGGGCCGGACAGCGCTCGACGATATTTCAGATCCGCGTACCCGCGATATCATCGTCGCCGCGGGCCAGGAAATCGATGAAGAGGCGGGCGAGATCTTGTCTCAGATTTCGATCGAGTCCGTGAGGATTCGCAGTGTGTTGACCTGCGAATCACGACACGGGACCTGCGCGCGGTGCTACGGGCGAAACCTCGCCAACGGGCGGCCTATTGCGCTGGGTGAAGCGACCGGAATCATCGCCGCCCAATCGATTGGTGAACCCGGAACGCAGCTTACGATGCGCACGTTCCACATTGGCGGAACGGCGAGTTCGGTGTTTAAGCAGCCGCAGATCATTTCCAAAAATAACGGAATCGTCCGGTACCATGAGCTGCGCACAGTGAAAGCGCAGGACGGAAGCAATGTCGTGCTCAACAAAAACGGCGTCCTTTCGATTTATGACGACGAAGGCCGTGAGCTGGAGCGTCACACGCCGGTCATCGGGGCCGTGGTATCCGTCGAGGACGGCGGCCGGGTGAAGCGGGCCCAGAGCTTCGTGAAGTGGGATCCGTATAACGTCCCCATTCTCGCGGAAGGCGAAGGCTACATCGAGTTCCATGATTTCATCGAAGGCGTCACCGTGAAGCGTGAAGTCGACGAGGCGACCGGGATGGAAGGCACCGTGGTGCTGGAACACAAGCAGGACCTGCATCCGCAGATCGTGGTGAGGGACAATGCAACCAAGGATGTGCTGAGCTACTACCCCATTCCGGCGGGAGCGCACGTGACGGTGAGTGAGAAGGATGAAATCAACGCCGGCGCGATGATTGCGAAAACGCCGCGGAAAGTGGTTCGCACCAAGGACATTACCGGCGGTTTGCCGCGGGTAGCGGAGCTGTTCGAAGCGCGCCGCCCCAAGGACGCCGCGGAAATCGCGAAGATCGACGGGACGGTGGAATTCGCGGGAACCATGCGCGGGCGGCGCAAGCTGATCGTGCGCGACACGGTAACCGGCGAGGAAGAAGAGCACCTGATTCCGATGGCGAAGCACGTTGTCGTGTACCAGAACGATATGGTCCGCAAAGGGCAGCAGCTTACCGAAGGCCCGGTCGTTCCCCAGGAAATTCTTGAAGTGTGTGGTCCGCAGGAGTTGCAGGAATATCTCGTGAACGAAGTGCAGGAGGTATACCGGTTGCAGGGTGTGGAAATTAACGACAAGCACATCGAAATCATCGTACGCCAGATGCTCCGCAAGGTGCGGATCACGGATCCGGGCGACACCGACTTCCTCTGGGGGGAGCAGGTGGAGCGGCAGGGGTTCATCGACGTGAATCAGCAATCGATGCAGGAAGGCAAACGGCCGGCTGAGGCGTCCCCGGTGCTCCTCGGGATCACCAAGGCTTCGCTGGAGACGGAGAGTTTCATCTCGGCGGCGTCCTTCCAGGACACGACCCGGGTGCTCACGGACGCAGCTACCCTGGGACGCGTCGATTACCTGCGCGGATTCAAGGAAAACGTAATTATGGGTCACCTGATCCCGGCGGGAACCGGATTCCCGATGTACCGGAATTTGAAGTTGGTCCCGTTGGCGGAGCCGATACCGGTGGAAGAGGTTCTGGAAGCGGTTTTGGACCCGCAACCTCAGGAAACCACAAAACTACTGTAGGTGAATCTTGCACAGGGCGGGAGACTCTGGTAAGTTCCACGCTCTTTTTACTTCGTAACAGGAAAAATCACAAAATGCCGACAACCAACCAACTGGCGAGAAAAGGGCGGAGAAAGGCGCGGGCCAAGAGCAAAGCGCCGGCGCTGGCGGTATGCCCACAGCGACGGGGCGTATGCCTGCAGGTCAAGACGCAGACGCCCAAGAAGCCGAATTCCGCGCTCCGCAAAGTTGCCCGCGTGAGACTGACGAATGGACAGGAAATCACCGCATATATCGGGGGTGAAGGCCACAATTTGCAAGAGCACAGCATGGTACTGGTGCGGGGCGGCCGAGTGAAAGATTTGCCTGGTGTCCGGTATCACGTCGTCCGGGGCGCCCTGGATTGTCTGGGCGTAGATGGCAGAAATCGCGGACGTTCGAAATACGGCACGAAGCGGCCGAAGAAAGGATAATCATGGCACGGCGGCACAGGGCAGAACGTCGGCCGGTCATTAACGACGCGGTGTACGACAGTGAAATATTGACGCGCCTGGTCAACGTGATCATGGAGCGCGGCAAAAAGGCGACATCGCAGCGAATCGTTTATGACGCGCTGGACAGTATTCGAGAGAAAGAAGAAACGGACGATCCTCTTGAAGTTTTAACGAAGGCGATCGACAACGTGAAGCCGCGGCTTGAAGTCAAGTCGCGACGCGTTGGTGGTGCGACCTACCAGGTACCCATGGAAGTTAGCGGCGCAAGGCAGCTTTCACTGGCACTTCGGTGGATCGTGGGACATGCACGCGGCAGAAAAGGAATGCCGATGAATCGTGCGCTTGCGGCGGAGTTGCTTGACGCGTACCGGGAAACCGGTTCGTCGGTCAAAAAGCGTGACGAAACCCACAAAATGGCGCAAGCCAACCGCGCCTTCGCACACTATCGCTGGTAAAACGTGATTGGGATCCTGAATGGTAATCGTGGCGGCACAGCAGAAGAACAATGCGCAGAAGGCCTCTGCTTCGAAAAACGAAGCATCGGGGCGCGGTCGTTCTCTGTCCAAAATTCGTAATATCGGCATCATTGCCCACATCGACGCGGGCAAAACGACGACCACGGAGAGAATCCTTTTTTATTCCGGCCGTGTGCACAAGATGGGCGAAGTGCACGAAGGGACGGCCACAATGGATTGGATGGCCCAGGAGCAGGAGCGCGGTATTACCATCACCAGCGCGGCCACAACCTGTTTCTGGCTCGATCACCAGGTCAACATCATCGACACTCCCGGCCACGTGGACTTCACCGTCGAGGTCGAGCGCTCCCTCCGGGTTTTGGACGGCGCAGTCGGTGTGTTCTGCGGAGTCGCCGGTGTGCAACCGCAATCCGAAACGGTATGGCGCCAAGCCTCGAAGTACAGGGTTCCCTGCCTGGCATTCGTCAATAAGATGGATCGCAAGGGGGCGGATTTCGAACGCGTCGTTCAGGACTTACGCGAACGCCTGGGGGCGAACGCGGTACCGGTGCAGCTTCCGATCGGATATGAGGACGAATTTTCCGGCGTTATTGATCTTGTGGGCCGGAAGGCATTTCGGTTTTCGAGTGATTCCCTCGGCGCCGAGGTTGAAGAGTGCGCGATTCCCGATGCTTCGGCGGTTGCCGTAGAGGCTACCCGCGCCGTGTTGGTGGAAGCGGTTGCGGATCTGGACGAGCAGACGCTCGAAGCATATATGGAGTCGCCGGACGTTTCGGCAGTCGCGCTGGCAGAGGGCATCCGGCGCTGCACGGTACGCGGGAATATGGTCCCCGTCCTCTGTGGTTCAGCACTGCGCAATAAAGGCGTGCAACCCCTCCTCGACGCAGTCGTCCATTTCCTTCCCTCTCCCCTCGACGTTTCCTCCATCACCGGTCACCACCCCAAAACAAACGAAGAACTCACCCGCGAAGCCGACGACGGCGAAGCCCTCAGCGCACTGGCATTCAAAATTTCCACTGACCCCTACGTGGGAAAACTGGCATTTGCGCGTGTTTATTCGGGTGTCCTGAAAAAGGGTCAGAATGTTTTCAATCCGCGCGTGGCAAAGCGCGAACGCATTAGCCGTCTTCTCATGCTTCATGCAAACCACCGCGAAGACGTGGATGCCATCTATACGGGAGAAATCGGAGCCATTGTCGGCCCCAAACACTGTACATCGGGTGACACCCTGTGCGTGGAGAACCATCCCGTCGTTCTGGAGAGCATCATGTTTCCCGAACCTGTCATCTCCATGGCCATCGAGCCCAGGACCCAGGCCGACCGCGACAAACTCACCCAGGCGC
>CAUZEO010000240.1:0-8239 GCA_963578625.1 Kiritimatiellia bacterium
CCCGTTGAAGGGCTGACGGTTCAGACCATCGAGATTGTCGACTTTCAGGTCACTATGATTAAAAAACACCACATGGGTGGAGTCTTGTCCCGTTACACCTTTACAGACGGAACAGTGACATGTGTGGTTATCGATAGGATCACTATTTGAACTGGTGTGAACATGATCGCACCCTCCAGAATACGTACCGGACATAGCTCATTCCCTCCATTTTTATGGCAAGATACCGTTGACTATAAAAGCCGACGAACTGACTGTAAGGCTACAGCATAGCCTATGATAATAGGGCGAGAGCACCTGAAGTCCATCTTTTATTGCTGCTCCTGCGGAAGCTATCCATGGTCCAGTTGCACCGGCTGATACCCGCCCCTCCGCCGGTTCCAAACCATCAAAGCAAGATAGAAAACCAGCATCAGGGTCGGGAGAATCACGACCTTGCGCAGTGCCGTCGCTTTGGCCTCGGTTCTGACTTCCTCTACGAGGCCTTCCCCCGCCTCTCCCAGCGCGTCAAGCTTCTCCTGGTCTATCGCGCGGTACGGGCCGAACAAACTGGATCGTTCCTCTCCCAGAACTTGCTGCTCCAACGCCACACTTTCGTTAACTAGAGCTGACTCGATCGTAGAATTCTGCACGTACCCGAGCCAGGGCCCGCCCAGAATCCCCACTCCCAGCATTCCCACGCCGGCGATCGCATTCAGGGTCAGTGCTCCGCCTTTGGGAAATTGTTCCGCGATCACTCCCAGGGTTGTGGGCCAGAAAAAGCACTGGCCCGCTCCGTAGATCGTCGATGCGATCAGGATGGCGAGTGCAGCGCTGGTGGAGATGCTCGACAGCCAGAGGATCCCGGCAATCACCATCACGCAACTGACCGCCAGGACGCCCAGCGGGCTGAGCCGGGTCACTTTCATAATCGGCCCCACCAGGAAGCGCAGAACGGTCATGATCGTCGCGGTGTAGACCAGGATCCACCCGGCGCTGAGTCCGATCAATTCCATGGCCGGCGCCATCAGGTCCTTGATCCAGCCGTCGGTCCCCAACTCGGTGGTGGCCAGCAACAACATGACCAAGAGGAACAGGATGTAGAGCGGGCGCCCGATCACCGCTTTCACGCGAATCCCCGTCCCGAATCCGACCACCGCGGCCAGTCCCACGAACAGGTATGCCCGCGGATCAGGAAACGTGATTGCTTCGGTCATAAAGAATCCGGTCAAAACCCGGCCCAGTTCCACGAACATCATCACGAACACGATGAACAGCCCGAGGCCGCCCGCCTCCGCCAGCATATCCCGGTACGAGACCCCCGCGGCCACCCGCTCATTGACGGGAAACCTGCACTTCAAAAACATGATCCCGTAGACCACGACCGGGATGAAGATCAACGCGACCTTGATCTTCCAATGCATCCCCATCGCATTCAACGCGATGGTCAGCACCCCCGCCAGCGCCAGCCCGGCCGGCCACCCGGCATGCAGGATATTGAGCCACTTTGTTTTGCTCTTCGATTTTATGGTGGCAATAACCGGATTGATCACCGCCTCGATGGCCCCGTTGCCGAGGGCTCCCACGAACGCCGCCCAATAGAGTGAATGATATCCAGTGGCCAAGATTGTCATCACCCCCGAGACAAGGTGGCAAACCAAGGCGAACCACATTCCCGCCTTGTAGCCGATCCGGTCGATGAACAGGCTGATGAGCACAATGCTGATGGCGAAGGGCCACAGCCCCGCCCCGAAGATCTCGCCGACCTGGACCGGCTCCAACCCGAACTCCTTCCCCCAGTCATCCAGCATGAAAGCCCGGCTGATGAACCCGAACGAAGTCGCAACCAGCGACACGAAACAAGTCCAGAACAGGAACGAGTGCGATTCTCCGGTGCGATGATCCCTCACGTGAGGTCTCCTTTAATGGCTTGGTTCAGTTTGCTACTCACCAAGTTAACCTTACAACTGCATGAGCGCCACCGCAATGGCGGAGAGGACCCATTTAAACGGGTAGCCAGGATGCCGGCGCTCCCATGATGAGGAGGTAGAGAAGACTGACCAGGGCTGCGGGCGAAACTTCCGGGATCGGGCACGAATGTCGCTTCTGACATAAGGCCTCATCATGACCAATTCATTATCGGGAACGGCGGGGACCGCTCCAGAAATGCCACAACCTCGTGAAAAGCATGAAGATATCAATTTGGAGACGGGGGTCCCCGTCGTATTGAGAATGGATGGGTCGTGAGAGGACCCTATCGGAGCGACAGCTTAATTCAGCGGCATTCTCGACCCCAGCAATACAAACCCATCAGAAACTTCCACGGAAGACTTCGCCATTAACTGCGTTGGCGAGGTTGACCATCCGGCATGGATCGATGTAGTTCACGATGATGATTCGATCCGACCGCCTGCTTGAAACGTTTCTGATCCTCTGCCGCATCAACAGTTTTCATCCGAAGGAAGAGGAGGTGATGCAGGTGCTCCGCTCCCGGTTGGCCGACGCCGGCGTCGAAGTGACGGCGGACGAGATCGGAAACCTGCTGGGATACTGGCCGGGCACCGGGGGGCGCGCAGAAGACGACTCCGTGATGCTGAGCGCCCATGTCGATACCATCCTGCCGACGCATGAATTGGAGCCGGTGGTCCGCAATGGCGCAGTGTGGTCGGACGGTTCGAGCGCGTGCTAGGCGCAGACGACAAGGCGGCCGTGGCGGCGATTCTTGAAGGGATTGAGGCGATCGCGGAGAACGGTATCGCACATCCACCGGTCGAAGTGCTGCTGACTGTCGGAGAAGAAGTGGGACACATCGGCTCGAAAGCATTCGATGTGACTCGTCTGAAATCTAAAATCGGATTCGTGCCCGATTCCGGCGGCCCGGTGGGACAGATTATCCTCGCATCACCGTGGGCCCAGCACATCACGGTGACGTTTCACGGTCGGGGAGCCCATGCCGGCATCGAACCGGAGAACGGCCGCAGCGCCCTGGTCATGGCGGCCCGGGCCGTCGCGGCGCTGCCCTGGGGACGGCTGGACGAAGATACAACCGCCAACGTTGGCAAGATCACGGGCGGGGAGGCTCCAAATGTCGTTGCGTCGGAGGCGGAGATCAGTTTCGAGGTGCGCAGCCTGGACGAGGCGAAGCACCGGCAGGCTATCGACCACATTCTCACGATCTGCGAACAGGCCGCGCGGGAGCTCGGCGGATCCATCTCGCACACTGTGACTATCCGCATATGCGGGTTTCGTTTCGATGAAACGGACCCGATCGTCGAGCGCGCCAGGTCGGCCGTCCGTGCCGCCGGTCTCAAACCAAGCTGCACCGTATCCTGTGGCGGCAGCGATGCCAACGAACTGAACGCTAAAGGGCTGCCGACACTAGTGCTGTCGGTTGCCTATCGCGACATTCACAGCAAGGAAGAGTCCATGCCGATCGATCAGCTGGAAGCACTGGGAAACGTGTGCGTTGCATTGATGCTGGGGAAAATTTAAAAGTCGGTATGGCTGTCATTGGCTCGAACGAACTTGCGATTGAAGGGGGCGCGCCGGTGCGCGACTCGAAGAGCCGGCCGTGGCCCGTCTGGCTTTCGCGCTTCGCTTGCTTCGGCGAGACAAGCCGCCGTCTCCAAATTCATATCTCGTGCTTTTCAGGATGATGGGGCAAGCTCTACCCATTCGCTGCTTCATGACCTTTCCCCTGTACAGCTCGGGTTTGGAAGCGAAACTAAACTCAGGGTGCACGGTTCAATATTCTTAGTGAAATGTTAAAGGAGCTCGACGCGACGGACTGCAAAATTTTGTAAGGATTAGGCAGGGCTAAATACTATATAGCAAATTTCCCACTATCTTTGGAAAAAATCAAAATCCGCTTGCCCTGAACCGTGCATCTATACTAATAAATAGTAGCGCAATGTACCCGTAGCTCAATTGGATAGAGCATCTGACTACGGATCAGAAGGTTCGGGGTTCGAATCCCTGCGGGTACGCCAGTTTATCGGGTCAGCAAGCGAAGGAACACCGCTCGTACCATGCATCGGACGCGAACCAACCTTTTCGTGAATCGACTTGCGATCGTTGTCTTTACCCTTTCCTCCTGCATTTTCCCGGTCCGTCCCGCGCAAGCTGATCCTCCGGCGGTTCCAAACCCGTTTTTATGCATATACGGACATCACGGTGGCGCCGGGGTGACGGATGCGTTCAGAGATTTCATTCCACCTTTCAATGTGATCGAGGGAACGAGTAACGATGCGGTCTTCATTAACGAACTTCGAGCCCAGGGGAAAATCTACGCCGCCCATGTTAACAATCTCTCCTCGGCCACGACCGCCGATCTTGTCGCGGCCTGGCGGGCCCCTTTCGATAACACGCTGGGCGGGCAGTTGGCGGGCGGATACGATGCGATTGCAATCGATGAGTTGCATTCCGCCGCTACCGATGGGACGGCACAGTCCGGCCGGGTTATCGCGGCGCTCCAACAACTACGCTCGCTGTATCCGGACAAGCTGATTTTCGTCGCGGCAGTCTGGCAGTACGCCCAAAACAGCGAGAACTACGTGAATCTACTGAACGCGGTCAATGACTACACCGACATGCTGATGCTCGAGAAGTACATGCGCGAGGGCAATCTCTCCTACCGGTCCGTCTCGTATGCGGACAAACTCAAGGCCGCCGTGCCCGGCATACTGAGCAAGAGCGTATTCGGTTTATACATCGCTCAACACGGCTTTGTCGCAGATGACAGATGGGACGTGGGATATTGGGGCATGCTCGACGAGCAAATCCATCGCATCAGGAATGACAGCGACGCCTCGACCATGCCCGGACTGATGTTCTGGGTATACTATCGGACGGAAACGGAGCTCACACCCGACTATTGCGCGCGGCTTTGCGATCATTACTACGTCCAGGGCAACACCAGCTATCTCGGGGATGGACAAACCACGCAACTCATCTCAAATTCAGGCTTTGATTCGAGCACTTCGGGCTGGGTTTTAGCCCCGGGGTCCGGGGGGATCCTGACGCGATTCGATTACGGGAGCGAGGGGGTTCGGTCAGATCATTCCGCCGACCCTATACGCAATATGGGACAGGGCCCGTCCTACGTGTCTCATGGATCCCATGGGTTGAAGATGGTGCGCGGGAGCACCCACAGCGAGGCATCCTATCAAATCAACGTGGACACCGACCTGACTTACACCGTTTCGGCCTGGGTCCTGGCGAATGTGAACAACACCCGGGCCAAGGTCACGGTAACCGAGTCGAACGGCGCCTTCATCGAGGCCGAGGAGATCACCCACGCACAGACGATTGATTATGCCCGAATCGCATTTAACTTCGTGCCGACCTCAAGCCCGGTGAAGATCGTATTGAGTGACGAGTCCACATCCCCGGGCAGAATCCTCTACTGGGATTTTGTGGAACTCGAGGACGCTTTTCCCGCCAGGGCCGGACCTCCTGCTCAGGAGCCGGACTTCGACTTTACCTGGGGAGCCTCCACCGGGTTGTTTTTTCCAGCGCCTTCGTCCGGCATCCTGCCGAACCTGGGCGACGAAGTTCTTGCGCAGCTCTACCTGGCGCCGGACCACCAGATCGACGGCGAGATTCTTCCGGGTGGCGGAACCAACGGTGATGATATCGTCCTCGATAGCTTCGTGGTACGGAACAATGGCGCCGCGCTGGAGGAGTTTGGAACTTTCCAGAAGCAGTTCCAGGCACCATTCCAGGATGGAACAATATACATCGTCATTTTTTCGTCAACCTCTCCAGTTGGCGGGGATCGATACTACCGGGGGCCGGGCCTGGCCGCAACGGATGCGGATACCCTCACGGGAATATTCGATATGAATGTCGGCCCGGAGTCCGGCAATACCTGGACCGAAACCATCATGCCGCCGGACCCTCAACTCCTCGTTCGACACATCGCGAGCTGGGGGTTTCTGGACGAAAATCAGGTTCCGATCCTACCGAACGTAGGAGACGAAGCCCTGGTGCAGCTCATTTTTTCACCGGATGGCGTGGGCGATATGATCCTCCCCGGCGGGATACCCGACGATAACGACGTTGTGCTGGACGCCAGGATCGTTCGTAATAATGGCGCATTGTTTGAGGAGTACGCTTTTTTCGCCCGCAAGTTTTTTCTCGGCCCTTTCCAGCCCGGATTCATCTACGGGATCGTTTACGAGGGTGCCGATCCACAGAACGGGCAGCGGTTCTATGCCGGGCCGATGGTGCCTACCGAGTCCGGCACTCAGGCTTCTCCAAACCAGATTTTTTACGACACGAACGGGGATCCCATCAACGGAAACACCTGGAACGGAACCGTCGAGACGCAGCCGTTGATGCTGATCGATTGGAGGGGAGGCGCCGGATTTATCGATGACCAGGAAAATCCGATTCTGCCGAACGTGGGTGACGAAGCCCTGGTGCAACTCGTCTATTCACCGGATGGCGTGGCTGACCGCATATTATCCGGCGCCCAGATGGCCAACGATGACTTTGTGATCGATGCGACAATCGTGCGCAATAACGGTGGGCTGTGGGAGGAATACGGCTTGTTCGATTGGATTCATTACCAAGGACCTTATCTGCCCGGATTCATTTACGCCGTCGCCTATGAGAACACCAATCCGCTATTGGGCGCGCGGTACTATGCCGGGCCGATGCAGGCCACGGTGGAGATCCCTGCAGCGATTCCGGCTCCAACCACCTACGAGATGAACATCGATTTCTTATTGGGGGATGCGTGGAACGGGGCGGTGTCGCAGTTGTTCATGCATTATCAATGGAGCGCTTCGTTCGGTTTCGTAGACGGACAGGGATATCCGATCCTGCCCAACGGGGGCTCCCAGGCGCTGATCCAGTTGATCTACTCGCCTGATGCGGTGGCGGACCAAATTCTTTCCGGCGGCGTGCCCGACGGCAATGACACCACTCTGTTTTCTTCCTTCACTCAGAACAGCGGCGGATTCCGCGAGGAGTATGGTTTCTTCGGGCCCTACCGCGTTTCGGGTGCCTACCAACCCGGGTTTGTCTATGGGGTGATTTACGAAAGCGGGAATCCGCAATCCGCGGACCAGTACTACGCGGGAGCGTTGCAGGCGACCACGGAGAACGAATCTTCCAATCCCGCCCTCTATGAAATGAACAGCAACCTGGTGGACGGCAATACGTGGAACCGGACCGTTGCCTCGGCCGACGCCATGAATATTTCATGGGCTGGAACGGCTGGTTTTATCGATGACCTTGGCAATCCGGTTCTGCCGAACCTCGGCGCTGAAGCCTCGGTGCAATTGATTTACTCTCCCGACAATCTTCGCGATCCCATTTTACCGGGCGGAGTCCCCGGAGAGAATGATGTGGTGCTTGCCCTGAACACGGTTCGCAACAACGGCGGGCAGTTCGAGGACTATGCGTTCTTCGGTTACTACGCTTACAGTGGCAACCGCCAGCCTGGATTTATCTATGGAATTATTTACGAAAACGTCAATCCACAGGCAGGAGATCAATTCTATGCGGGTCCGCTACTGCCGGCCCCGTCCGGCAGCGGCGCCACATTATATAATCTGAATCCAATCCCCACAAGCGTCAATACGTGGAACGACTCGGTGATTGCGCAGAATGCGATGCTGGATTTCGACCTCGACGGCCTGCCTAACGATTTTGAAAAGAGACACTTCGGCGATTCAACGATCGCGGATGCGAATGGTGACTCCGATCTTGACCGACGATCGAACCTCGAAGAGCACATCGCGGGCACCGATCCGACCGACGACGCTTCGTTCTTCGGTATCGAGTCGATCGCGAAGGATCAATTGGACATCGGAGTCACCCTGCGGGACACATCGGTGAACCGTGGGTACGTCCTGGAGTTCCGTGACGGGATGTCGGGGGCGGGCGGCTGGACCACCGCCAACGAAGCGCCCGCCGGAAGCGATGGCTCAACCCTGTGCATTGATGCGGGAGGCGCTACGAGTCCCTCGCGGGGGTATCGAGGGAATGTCTACGTCCCGTGAGTCCTATTGAGCGATTCCATGTAGCGGAAGTCGCCTAGACTTTTGCTCGGCGACGCACAAGCCCGACAAAGGCCCCATTAAATTTTCGGCCCAGAAAATAGACGCCTGCCCCGCAAGAAGCGGGGAAACAGCATCTCAGCATTCAAACGTCGTACCGCAACGAGTTTCTCACTCTCCTTCCCTGCTCCTCATCGTACTCGTAGTCGCAGCTCGATTAGGTTCGGGTGGAGGGCGTGAGAGCCCAATCT
>CAUZEO010000241.1:0-8165 GCA_963578625.1 Kiritimatiellia bacterium
GGAGTAGGCGTCGTCAAAGGTGGAGCCTTCCCAGAGGATCATGCCGTCGTTGGCGCAGGCTTTTCGGTAGGAGCGGGGATTGCGGGCACCGCCCGATTCGTAATGCGGGCCATAGTTATAGCCGAAATTGAAGTCGGGCTTCCCGGCCCAGGTGTAGTTTTTCATGTCATCCAGAATCCGGGTGCTGACCGCGTCGACGCTCTTTCCGCGGTTGGGCCGGCGGCCATCCATCGCGTATCCGATGCCGCTCCAGACATCGCCGATGATCCAGTGTCCGTCGAAGCGAACCCCGTCGTAACCGAACATCTCACAGGCGCCAAGCATCTGGTCGCAGGCGAATTCGATCATTCCCTGGTTGTTGAAATTCAGGTAGAGGGGATGGAAATATGTAGTCGTATGCGGCTGAAGCGTTTTATGCCACTGCTTTTGTTTTTCGATGTCCTCCACGTTCATGTCCGCGCGCAAATTCCCCATGTAAGTATAGGAGAGCCATTCCGGGTGTTTGCGCGCCCAGCGCGTGCCCACCCAACCGGACGGGGTGGCATTGTTGTACATCATCACCTTCATGCCGAGATCGTGGGCGGACTCGATGTAGGCGCGGATGGTGGCCTTTGAGGCGCGGTATCGGCCCTGCATGGAAATCCACTCATCCCATTCAGTGGTCAGTCCCACGACCTCGCTCGGCAGATGGCCGAAGATCTCGAGCCAGGTCCCTTTCATGGAGCGCCACTGGGATGTGTAATAGGAGTCCTTGCCCTTGAACTCGCGGACGCGGTGGCCGGCGAGAGCGCCCCCGTGGTTGGCTTGTTGGCCGAGGCGATATGCATTCGTTCCGACGGCGAAGACATCCCGGGCGGCGGCAAGCATCTCGTCTCCCCTGACGAGTTGCACGTTCATGGCGCAACCCCAGGCGTCAGACGGGGCAAGGAAAGGGATCGATACCGTGCGGCCCGCGGATTGGGTGATGGGCAAGTCCGGCAAGTCCTGCCCTTCGTTCAAGCCGTACTCGAGAGTGCTCCTGAGTGTGAGGTCGGCCGGCCAATCATCCGGAGCGGTGATTGTTACTTCTGCCTGACCCGGGCTGTCGGGCAGATAGACCACGCGGTCGGTCAGGACGGCGATTTGCCATCGAGTCTCGCCGGCGGAGAATGTGCAGGGTACGAAGAAGAGAAAAGCGGCGCAGACAGCAATGAACGTTGGCGGGGAAAAGAGCCTGGTGAATCGGTACCTCATTCCAAGTGAACCTATATCAGATACTTCCGGGATTGAAAAAGCGAAAGGAATCCGCCTTCTTTCCTCGGGCATCCGGGGCAAGTGTGGACGGCGACTTTCCGTCTCTAAAACGTCGGACCGTTATTCGCCAAGGGTAAAGGGTGCAACGTCAACGACGGGTCGTCTTCCCAGGCGATGCCGAAGTTCATGTCCCGATTGGCCACTGCCTGCATGAGATCATCGTAATTCACAGGAATTACGTGCCCATCGGCAAACGCCATGTTCAGAGATTTTCCGTGGACCGGGAAGGCAACGGTAAACGGCGCCATGATGCCGGTAAAGTTTCTGAAGCTCGTACCTCCATTAACCATCGCATAAACGGAATCCGGGGCCCCGTCGAAAACCTGCAGTGTGTTGACCGGCCTGGAAATGTCTATCTGGCTTACCCTGTCCTTCATAACAATGCCGTTAAGCCCATAGGGGTTTTCATGCACCATGAGATTCTGGTTCACGGAATAGGAAGTGGGATACCACGATCCCATGAATCCAGTCCATCCCCCACCCCCGGGATTCCGACCTGGATCCTGATTGTCCAGAGCAACCCACTTCGGACAGTAGAACATGCTCTTGGGTCGGTTGTCGCGAAGCTGCCACATGATGGAGTGCCGTTCCCCGGCGTCAATCCCCTCGGAGGTCGCGTGCAGATAAGTTGGCCACTGCGAGTTGAACACTCCCTCCTGGGCACCCGGCATCACGGCGTTGTCGTGGTCGACAGCCCACGCCGCCATGCCCAACACAACCTGGCGTAGATTGCTGGCACAGTGGATCGCCAACGCACGGTCCCGCGCCTCCTTCAACGACGGCATCAGCAGGGCGGCCAGGATGGCAATAATCGCAATCACCACCAGCAGTTCTATCAGCGTAAAAGCTGTCGAACTCTGCCCAAAGCGCTTTGCGCATTGTGGCGGGCGAGCCAAAAGCTCAATTAAAGTGACACCGTCGCGCTTTTTGACCGGATTTATCTCAAAACCGTGAATTGAAGGCATATTATACTTTAGGATCCAAACGGGGCATTTGCAATGAATTAATACGAGATTTCGAGTACGCGCACGCCACGATTCCTCCCCGGGGATTGGGTTTTCAGCGGTTTCCCACTAATGGGATGCCGGGGTTCCGGGTGGATACCACGACGTAGGCCGCAATCAGGTTTCAATGCGGCCTCAAATGGCACCGGACCATCTGATTTTTCAGGTATGAGAGTCCCCTTCGTCGTGAACTTTGTCGCGAGCTTTGTCGAAATCAGGATCGACGAAGTTCGCGCCAAAGCTCGCGACGAAGGGGATTTGCTGGGTACTATCAAACAAGGGTTGCAGCTGGCTACGGCCAGATTTTTGGAGACAAAAAGTCGAACAAGATCTAAGAAAACGCTTCGGACAGCAATTACGGAGGTGAATGAAGTGACGGGAACGGAACTGGATTTCTTTAAGAAGAACGGTTATCTCCAACTTGATGATGCGTTGACCACTGAAGAAGTGGAATTCTTTCGCGATCTTTACGATCAGGATCGAGCTGACAGGTCATTTTTCTGGCGTGACGCCGGATTGGGTTGCCACCAATGGCTGAATTGCGATTCGCTGATATCCAGTCCGGAGATCGACCGGCTCATCCGGCACCCGCGCTTGATGGCTTATGTCGATGAGCTGATGGGCGCCCCCACCAGCCTCTCCGAGGTGTGTATCCGCCACATGCCGGCGTACGAGGGTGAAATAATGCAATCCTGGCATCGGGACCGGCCGCATAAGATGGATCATCCTCTTCGTATGGGATGGGTCCACATCATGGTCTACTTGACGGACGTGGATGAAGGAACGCACTGTTTTTCCATCTCGCCGGAATCGATCGACGAGGATATCTTACTGAACCCGGAGGAACAACTCGCGCGCTCAGGCAGCGTGGATATTTACGGTCCTGCCGGCACCGTGGCCTTGTTCAACCTATCTGTCATGCACACCGCGACAGTGCGTCCGACTATGAAAGAGCGCAAGACGGTGCAGACCTACTACGGGTTTCAATCCGGCCCTCCCCTCAGCCACCACACGACCATCCCCGCCCGCCTCTGGCGCGACCATCCGGATCCGGAAGTCCGCGCGTTCTACGGCAACCTCAATGACAAGTCGAGGTTGTATGCCGCCGCATTTGGATGAGAAAAATTTCAGATTTCGGATGTCCGATTTCGGGTTTTTGGGGAATCATCCCTGGCAAAGCAACCATCTACCTCCGGGAGGTGGGGAGGCTGAAAAGATGAAGAAAAGAAAACGGACGGAACCGTGTTCCCGAGCTCATGGCGCGAATCGTTTCCCATCCTCCATCCCGTGCAGCCTCTACGTCTCCCGGAGGTGGACGACTACTATGCTCTGCGGGATGCGCTTTAATGTCGAATAGAGGTTTTTTCTTTGGACATTCTAATTCCAGCGCTCGATAATGCTCAAGTCTACCTCCGAAATCGGGTTTTCAGAAGAATCTCATGGCAATTACGCAACAGACTTCGTCTCGTCACACATTGACCGATGCCCGGGTCGACTTTTTCTGGGAGCACGGATATCTCCACATCCCCGAGGTGTTCACCGCGGAGGAAACGGATGCCTTGTCGGATGAAATGAACCGGCTGATGGCCGAATGGGCCCAGGATGACGCGGCCTGGACCGGCGACTGGCGCAAGGCCTACATGGACGAGGAGACGGAAAAGAAGTCCAAGCTGATTGCCATGCACGACCTGTGGTTTTATTCGGGTGCGTGGATGCAGGCGATGACTCATCCCAGGCTGGTCGGGGCAATGGTGGACCTCCTTGGACCCAATGTCGAACTGCACCACTCGACGATGCACGTAAAACCCCCGCAGACCGGCCATCCTTTCCCCATGCACCAGGACGACCCTTTTTACAAGCATTCGGACAACCGCTATGTCGATGTCCTTGTTCACCTGGATGACACCTGCCACGACAACGGAGAGATCCGCTTCCTGGATGGATCCTTCACGCAGGGCCGGTTAGACCATGTAGTGAAAACCGCGGCGGGTGAAGAATGCACCCCGCATCTGCCCACGGATCAGTACAAACTGGCTGACACAGTGGCCGTTCCCGCCAAGCGCGGGGATGTCGTCTGCTTCAACATTTACGAGATCCACGGTTCCTACATCAACACCACGGAGAAAGATCGCCGCCTGGTGCGCGTCGGGTACCGAAATCCCGAGAACCGGCAGATCGAAGGCCAGAGTCACGGACGGCCCGGGATGATGGTCGCCGGTCAGAGGGAACGGCATCCGGGAGACGGGCTGTTCCTTACGGGTGGTCCGGGGTAAAGCACTACCACCGAGCTTGCTCGGTGGTGCGAATGATTCTGCACTAAGACCTGCTGGAACACCAAGGAACCCGAAAAGAAGCAGGGATTGAGCTCCGCGCCACTTTCGCTCCACTCGGACTCTCGCGCATTTTGTGTTCTCTGTAGTGCGAAAGCCTGTTCCCCACCGAACAAGTTCGGTGGGGTCTAATACACCACGATCCGGTACGCGCTGCTTGCCGACCCCAAGGTGGGAAGGAGCGCTGATTTTGTGGAGCCGTCGCCGAGGATCGGGGGACCGTGGGCTGTCCAGATTCCCAATGCAAGGTCTGCGGTGACTTGCGGTTGATAGATTGACATCGGATCCTGGGTGAGTGCCAAGGTGGGGTATGGTATCTCAAAGCCCGTACCGAGTTCCGCGCTCGCCACGACCGAACCCGCGGAGCGAGTAATCGTAATATTGTCCAGCATTGAAGGCTTCCCCCCCCCTCCCAAGCCGGAGTTCCGTGCAATGCGGAATGTATCAATCCCCAGGACCCCTGCGTCGAGGTTGGTAACGCTCCCGAGAACGCCCCTCGCACCAACGGAACCGGTTACGGAGTTTGGCGTCGTGGGGCCGATGTCTGTAATTTCCAGATCGAACGTCCCGCCCGCATGCATGGTAAAGAAAATTTCGTACCAGCGGTCGAATGAATTGGTATACCCGTCAAGTTGAATTTCCGACAGGATGAGATTTCCCGGAAAGTCGAAAACCCGAAAGTCCGCGGAATTCACCTTGAATCCCCCCCCGGGCGCAGACCATCGGCTCTCGGTATAAACGATCTGCACTGCGGTTCTTCCGGACACCGAGTCTCGCAACTCAAGCCTGAATGGATCGGCGGAACCGTTCTGAGGGTTGACTTGGAATCGAAGCGAACCATCGACCAGAGCGGGAAAGGTGAACTCGGTATTTTCATCCGAACGGGCGGGTGCGTTCGGATTGGACCGTCTCAGCACCAGAAAATTCGATGACCCGTCAAAAGTGTCTTCTTCCAATCCCGGGTTATTATAATCCAGGGACCCGCTGCAGCAATGGACGTCCCAATCCGACGCGCCAGTTCCATCCCGTGTCCAGCCGCTGCCGGGTACCGTCGTCGGATCAACGTAGGCTCCGCTGCCGACCGTAAAGCCCTCGAAGTCAATAATGATGTTTGTTTGGCCATTCGCGCCCGTGATCCCCGGAAGGCATAGGATCGAGAGGACGGCAACCGCTTTCAAAATATTTTTGATTTTCGAATTTTCATTTTTCATTTCAGGAATAAGCAACTCGAGAGGTTCAGATATCAGGAGCGGTAATCGCTCTGATTGGCGGCCCCGTTTATGGAAGAAATTTGGTATTCTCATTGTAAGCAGTCCTTTCCGTTCCAATCAAAAATTCGAAATCTAAAATTCCAACACTCTATACTCTCGGCCCGCGAGCGCCCCGGTAAGTGAGGCTACGGCTGCTTGCGTCGTGCCGTCCCCAAGTAAGAGCGGTCCTACGTTGGACCAGGCTCCGGTGGGCGCATCATCGGAAAATTGCGCCTGGTACACCCTGCCGGCTTGCGTGGGAAAACTGATCTCATCGCCGTTCTTCAATTCGATCAGCTCAAGCGATGATCCGGCCGAATCACTCGCAATAATGTTGTCGATCACGGTCGGTGTGCTGGACCCTCCCCCGTTCGTAGAACCGGGGAGCAGGCGGAACGTGTCGACACTCGGCACCCCCATGATTGCCCCGGAAAGCCTCAAGGAGATGCCCCGCGCAGGATCGCCGTAAGGGCGAACAGTGGGCACATTGTTTACTTTTTTGGTCACTGGACCGATGTCGAACACAGTGACATCGTAGGTTCCGTCGCCGTGGAAAACTGCCAGGATTTTAAACCAGCGATCGATCGGGCCCGGGTTGTCGGTATCAGGGTCATTCGGGTTGGTGCCCTCGGCCAGAACCCCTCCTTTTCCGTCTAACACTCTGAAGTCCCCCGAGTTGATGACCGGCCACCCACTTTCGGTATGGACGATCACCATCGCATTGCTGCCGGACCCCGAGTCGTGCAACGCGAACCGGAAGTCGTCACCGCCGGTTGCCGCGGGATTCACGTCAAAGCTGACATATCCCTCGACGATCGTCGGGATTGCGAAATCGGTGTTTTCGTCTGAGGCTGCAGGAAGGGTACCGCCGGACCGGCGCTGCGCCAGAAACGTGGGGGAGCTGTCAAACGAGAAGTCTATGAGAATGCCAAAAAGACCAACCCCGGAGCAGCAGGCGACGTCCCAGTCCGACGCCCCGACTCCGTCCCGGGACCAGCCGCTACCACCCACTGTCGAGGGATCAAGGACTGAGCCGCTCGAGGCACCATAGTTCTCGAATGTCTCAATGACGGTCGTTTGTCCGAGGGCCGGTAAGGACACTGCCAGAAGGCAGCCAGCCACACCCGGCGCAAATATCAGGCGCTTTGCTTTTAACATCTACTTCTCCCTTTCAGAATGGCGACGGTGCATCCGCTGAATCTACGATGCCGACACAGGACAGGAACATCCATTATAGTAATAGCTTAGAAAGGAAGAATCAAGAGATGACAGAAAAAACAGAAAAAACAGCAAAAAACAGGGAAAGTAGCGGAAGTCGCCGAGAATTCCGATCGGCGACGCACAAGCAGGATTCAGGAGAACGAATGATGAGAGCTTGATTCTCTGCACCCGGAACTCTTGGCAAGTTCCGCTACACAGACTCGATGGGACCAGGCCATCTTCGGATCGACAAATCCCCGGACAACGTTTAGGACAAAAAGTGCAACAAGATTGAACCCAAGGGAGGTATATCATGATTCATCATCGAATTGCCCCGGTCTTCGCAGTGGTTGGGTTGTCCCTGTCACCAATGGCTGTCAACGGCGCCCCACCGAACTACCTGGATGTAGACGTTACCATTAAGAAGGCACTGCAAGGCGAATGCGTCGAAGTAACGGCGCCGGGTATCGCGCAGCCGCTTGTCAAGGCGCTGAATCGCGGCTTGTTTACCCGGAACAAGTGTGAATTGGACTACAAACTGGAAAAGGTTCCGGGCGGATTCGATGTCGCATTCGAAGTCCGAAATCCCACCGACAGCCCGCAGCGGCGACCCGCCTTCAACCTGCACGGCATCTTCATGGGGAGGTACCTCACCTACCTGGATGCGAGGGACCTGGGGTGCCTGGAAGAATTTGAATTGGGGAAAACGAACAGCGAGCCGGCCACGAAGACAGTGGCTTACCGATTCAACAAGGCTTCAACCTACCCGAACAATTACTCCCCCGTAGCGGTCCTGTTCAACAAGAGCTTCGCAGTCGGCGTGAGCCTGATCTACTCGCTGCCGGAGAGTAAACACTGGGTAGGATTCCGGTATTCCAATTACGAGCATATGCAGGAGCTCCTGGGGCATCTCCGGATCGAAGTCGATCTGTACGCGCGGCGACAGGGCTATATGGAGCCCCGGGGACGAACCCTCCTGGAACCGGGCGGTTCGGATTCGTACCGCATTGCGGTGCGGTTTGCCGAGCCCGACAATTGGCTCGACACCCTCGAGCCCTACCGCGAGTTCTTCAAGGAAACCTACGGGG
>CAUZEO010000242.1:0-8154 GCA_963578625.1 Kiritimatiellia bacterium
CGGATCAGAGGACGACTTGCGGTCAAGCTGCTCCTCGCATTCCTCCTGGGCGCCGGCCAGGGATTGCTGGGTTGGTACATGGTTCGGAGCGGATTGGTGGATAAGCCGTACGTCAGCCACTTCCGCCTTGCCGCTCACCTGGCCCTCGCGTTTGCCCTGTTCGCCTATCTGGTCTGGATACTTCTGGATCTGCGCAGCGGAGAAGAGGCGAAGTGTGGGCGTTCGATGGTCGCCGCATCCCTGATCTTTCTCGTCCTCCTGTGCGGTCAGATCGTTTACGGCGCGTTCATGGCCGGTCTGGACGCAGGCTATCAGTACAACACGTTCCCCAAAATGGGTGACTACTGGGTGCACCCGAACCTGTTTGCGTTCGAATCCTGGTGGGAGAACTTCGTGAGCAATCCCGCCATGGTCCAATTCATCCACCGGGGGTTGGGATTGGCACTTTTTGCGAGTGCGTTTGCCCTGATTCCGGTCGGGCTCTTCAATCGGATGTCCGGTTCAGTGGCCGTGGCGCTGTACGGCGTGTGCGGGCTCACCCTTTTACAGTTTTTGCTGGGCATCATGACTCTCCTGCTGAAAGTGCCGGTGGGGCTTGCGGTCATGCACCAGGTCACCGCATGCCTCCTGCTGGGCTTTGCCGTGGCGCTGTGTCACGAAAGCCTCAAGGGCCGAAAACAGGATGTTTGCAAAAAGATCTCTACGGGCTCCACTCCCGCATGGTAAAAGGTAACGATGTATAGAGGCGCCAGAGAGGTCTTCAGCGCGTATAAGGAAACCGCCAAACTCCGTATTGTAAATATGGTGCTGGTTACGACGACCCTTGGCTACGTACTGGGCGCCGGCGAATCGTTTTCCTGGATCCTTCTTCTCTTCACGCTGATCGGTACCGGCGCTGCCGCGGCGGGTTCCGCAGTGCTCAATAATTACTTGGAGCGTGATTCGGATGCTCTCATGGACCGGACCCGGGCGCGTGCGCTGCCTTCCGGCCGAATCGAACCGGCAGGGGCGCTGGCGGTAGGGGTGCTCCTGGTGCTCGGCGGCGTTGTCTTTCTCGCCACTCAGATCGGACTCCTCTGCGGATTCCTTGTTTTGCTGACCGCGTTTCTTTACGTCGTGGTATACACGCCTCTGAAAAAAGTGAGCTGGATCAACACCCCAATCGGGGCGATTCCCGGCGCCATGCCTCCGCTCAACGGGTGGGCGGCCGCCGCGGGCGTGATCGAGCCCGGCGCCTGGATCCTGTTTCTCATCCTCTTTGCCTGGCAACACCCGCATTTTTACGCCATCGCATGGATGTACAAGGATGACTATGCGAAGGCTGGTCTGAAGATGCTCCCGGTGATCGAACCGGCCGGCGACCGAATGTTCCGCCAGGTGGTCTGGTTCTGCATCGCCCTGCTCTCCCTCTCCCTGGTTCCCACCGCAATGGGCCTCACCGGCACACTCTATCTTTTGGGCGCGCTGGCGATCGGATTCATGTTCCTTTGGTACGGCATGGTGGTCGCGCGGACCCGGACCATCGCCGACGCGCGCAAACTTCTCCGGGCATCGATTATCTATTTGCCCGCCCTGCTCGCGCTCATTGTTCTTGATCTGTCGATTTGATTCCCGTCGCATTCTGAAAAGTGCTTCGAAGAGGAACCCCGAATTGTGAATCCTTATACTGCACTCCATCCTGTCATCGCGGTTACGGCGATCACGGTCATTCTAACGTTCGGTTGCGGCCGGCCCGAAAATGCCGTGCCGACTGACCGTACGGTCTCCGATCCTGCCCTCACTCCCGCCGTAGCGCCCGAACCGCTGCCCGGCCCCGAGTTTCTCGCTGCCGCCCACGACGGAAAGTTGGAAGAGGTGCGGGCCGCGATCAAAAATGGAACCCCCGTGAACTGGGTGGACGAGAGGGGTCAGACCGCATTGATGCTCAGCGCATTCAACGGCCACGCTGAGATCGTGAAGTTGCTGTTGGATGGCGGGGCGAAAGTCGAACTGCGTGACGGCACGGGACGTACCGCGCTCATGTTTGCATCTACCTTCGACAGTACCGATGCCGTCGGATTGCTGCTAGCGAAGGGTTCCGATGTGAATGCCGTCGACTCGGGCGAAAAGTGGACGGCTCTGATGTTCGCAGCTGCGGAGGGTCACCAAGGTGTCGTAGTCCAACTCCTGGAGCACGGCGCCAATCCCCGGACTTTGGATGTTGATGGAGACGATGCCGCCGCATTTGCCGTGCAGCGCGGTCACCGCGATCTGGCCCGGATGCTTCAGGAAGTCGGGCAGAAAGACTGAAGCAAAGGAAATCGATGTAGGCTACGAAGATGAAATTAGTAATTCCCAATTCTCCTCATGGCGTCGATGGGAGCTAACGCCGGTGCAGCCTCGACCGCTAAAGCGCCGATCCCTTCCGCAACCATTGAATTCACCACCGAACTCTCCATCCGAAATGGCGACACGACCGTAGTCGGGGGAGGGGTGTCCGAGGACGGCAAGTGGGTCCGGTATGTTATTGTCTCGGCACAGGCGTATTGAGGGCGTGTTCGGAGTTCAGTCTGGCCTCAGATGGCGTCGCGCCATCTGATTTTTCAGGTTTGAGAGTCCCCTTTCGTCCTAGACTTTGTCGCGAGGTTTGTCTCACACGACTTCCGTCGATTAGGCTCGCGAGTGGGCTCGCGAATTAGGGAAAGCCAACTCGTGAGCCTGCTCGCGAGTCAAATCGAACCGCCACCCATGTTCGACTCATCCCGGCCGGTACTCTCAAACAAGGTTTCAGGATCAGAAAGTGCTGGCGGGTAGCGAGTTCCATCCTGAAGCCTGACACCAATTTTAGCTCTCACAGTTTCAAAAAACTGGCTCAGCCGGAGGCCCCTCTTGTTTCTGAGTACAACTCAGTCACCTGTGAAAACTCCGGCCCCGAACCCCGACAAACGAAAACCGCGGCCGAAGCCCGCACTGAAACCTGTACTCTTCAATCTTCGCTCTTCGCCATGGGCGGGTGGCCGCGGATGAATTCCACGACTACCTCTTCATCATCGGTCAGCGTCAGCATCCCGCTGTACTTTCGGCCGGCGGCTTCTTTCTTGATCAGGTCATAGAGGCCGGTGCGCTCCGACCATCGTTCCTGCCCGAGAAAGACCATGGGGCTGACGAAGCCGAACGTACCATAATGATTCTGGCACGCATCCATGAAGATCTCCTGCATCGTTCCCGCCGATCCTGGAGCGTAGATTACGCCGTGCCGTGCGATTGCCAGGAGGCCGTCCTCGCGAATGCTGTTGGAAAAGTACTTTGCGATGTGGCTGGCGAAAAGATTGCTCGGCTCGTGGCCATAGAACCAGGTTGGGATGGCGAGGCTTTCCGCGTCTGAGGGGAAGGAACTGAGGACCTCGCGTGCTTTTTCTACGTATCCCGAATCCCGGTAGGTGTCGCTTTGGGACAGGATTCCGATGGCGTGATCCAGTGCGTCGTCATCCGCGGGCGCGAGGTAGGCGCCCAGGTTGGCCGCTTCCATGATGCCGGGGCCGCCACCGGAGGCAACGAAGTAGCCGGTGCGCGTTAGCGCGCGCGCAATTTTCGTCACCTTGCGGAAAAACGGATCCGATCTTGCCGTTCCGTGGCCCCCCATAATAGCCACCACGTTCCTCTCCGGCGAGGTGTGGAGCAGGTCCTGCAATGCGTCGTCGATTGCATGGTCGTGGAGCCGCTGCGACAGGTCCTCCATGATGTCGTGCCCGCCGCTACGGGCGGCCAGCGCATGATTGTAAACTTTCGAATCCAGGCTGTGGTCCTCCTCTTCGTTGTACCCTTCCATCAGCTCCCGCCAGGTATACAATGCGGAGCGATATGGATTGTAGGGGCGATCGGGGAAGGCCGGGAATACCCGTGCGCCGCGGCCCTGCAGCAGGTGGGGCGTCTGCTCGTCGGAGAACGAGCAACCGAGAAAGACCGACCCGGCGACCGAGGCGTGCTCCGGGTCGAGACGGATTCCTCTAAGATCGAGTCCCTGCAATACGCAATGATCAAGAGAGTTTCCGCGGTTCAGTACGCTTCGCAGATCCTCGAGTTCGGTGAACGTTCGCGGTTTGTGCTGTTGCATGACAAGTAGGGTAGGGCCTTCGGCCGCGGATTTCTCAGTGAACTGAGTTCTATGCAGAAAAGAGGTTTAAGGGGACCGATTGTCAGAAAATGTCGAAGATCGAAGTTCCTTGGACATTCGAAATTGAGCATTGAAGATTGGACGTTTTTCTTGTTTGAGAGTACACAGGATTCAGTGTTCGGTGCGACCTCTGGCCCAGCCAGAACCGGGCTGGACTACTCCGACGCCTTCGTTGCTGCTTTCTTCTTAAGTGCATTGATCATGGTGATCGCTTGTTCCGGCTTCAGGTGAAAATCGTTAAACCGGACGACACCGTCACGGTCGATCACGATGGTCCAGGGGGTTCCCCCGGTCCGATATGCCGTCATCAGGGCCGGCCGCTCGATTTTCGAACCGGAATGGCCGATGGGCATGGTTAATTCGTACTCCTTCGCGATCTCCTTTGCGCGGTCCAGCGTGTTGGCGTGAAATCCTTCAAACACGGTCTGGATCGCTACGAATGCCACCTCTTCGTCGTCCTTAAATGCCTCGTGAACGGCCCGCAACGAGGGAAATCCGGAGGCGTGGCAACCAGGGCACCATGATTGAAAGCAATAGAGATAGACGATCTTTCCCTCAAAATCGCCGATGTCCAGACGCGTGGCGTCCGATCCGACATTGAACCATTCCTCCACGTTCCATGCCGGCGCCGGCTGACCGGTGATGCCCCGGCTCGCGGCTTGAGCGGAAAGTGACATGGCGAAAATAATGACTCCACAAAAGATCCAGGTTTTCATATCTTTCACCTCGCTAAGTCGGCTGGGACGAGTATCTCTTACACCACGGGTTGGGCCGGTGGGAGGACTTGCAAAACCATTCAGGAACGGAGTCTATTTTTCATGACATCGAAACGCAATGACGTAATTGACGAGGCGCGGGCCCTGAACCACCTTATGGATTTGTTGCGTGTCCCCGGATTGAGCCGACAGGAGCGGAAGGTGGCACGCGCGGTCTCACGGAAACTTCGGGATGCCGGGTGCAAGGCGGGTTGGATCTCATACGACGACGCCCGGTTGAGAGTTGAGGGCGAGTTGGAAGTGGGGAATCTGATCGTTCAACTTCCGGGCACGGCGCCGGGACCGCGACTTCTATTCATCGGGCACTTGGATACCGTTCCGCTTTGTCGTGGCGCCGTGCCGGTTCGACGCGGAAACCGGATCGTTTCGGCGGACAATACCGGGCTAGGCGCTGATAATCGAACCGCGGTAGCCTGCCTGGTCACCTTGGCGGAGACGCTTCTGTCCGGGGACATTCCTCATCCGCCCATTACGCTTCTTTTTGCGGTCGCGGAGGAAATTGGGCTGCACGGGTCAAAGGCCGTACGAAAAAGCGATCTGGGAAATCCGAAAATGGGATTCAACATTGACTCCGGTCCTCCCGCCGATTACATCACCGCCGCGCTGGGAGCGTATCGGTGGACGGCGGACATCCAGGGGATATCATCGCATGCCGGAGTTCATCCGGAGGACGGCATTTCCGCGATTCTCATCGCGGCAAGAGCCATCCGCGACATTGGTCATCGCGGTTATTTCGGGAAAGTCCAAAAAGGCAGGAACCGGGGCACCTCCAACGTGGGGATGATTGAAGGCGGAGAAGCCAGTAACCAGGTAACCGACAAGGTGCGGGTGACAGGCGAATGCAGAAGTCATGACCCCGAGTTCCTGGAAGCGATCCTCAAGGTCTATCGGGACGCATTTGAGCATGCCGCCGCTTCAGTCAAGAATTCGGCAAGCAAGGCGGGCCGCGTGAAATTCAAAGCGCACAAGGATTATGACGCGTTCGCCCTCGATCGACAGGATCCGGTAGTCAAATACGCGATTCAGGTTGCGAAAAAAATCGGCATGAAGCCTACCTGCAGGGACGTGAACGGAGGGTTGGACGCGAATGCGCTAAACAGAAAAGGGATCCCAACCATCACTTTCGGAGCCGGTCAGCACTCCCCACACACGGTGGAAGAGCACGTAGACATCCAGGAATATCTCGATGGCTGCCGGCTGGCAGTCGAACTGGCACGTAGCACGGGTGTCCGATCCGTGTAGCGAAGCCAACAGCCGGAGCCCAAGCATCGTGGATATACGGGTATCCCGTGGTCCACGGAGCTCAAGCGGTTTGTGGGAAAAATACCGAATATCGAATGCTCAATATCGAATGTCGAAGCGAAGAAAGATCTTCGTATTGGGTAGTACGGGTCGGATACCCGCGCCACGGGAATCGGCGCCTTACTCTTCGGGCCGCCAGGGAACTTCGTTCCGGGCGTAGGATGTGTCGTCGAATTCGCCGAAATAGGTCTCGACGTCGGGGTGTTGTATGGCCGCTTCCGGCGACGCCAGCTCCAGATTTTCTTCCGCGACATAGGTGCAGTGGATCCGCTGATCGACCAGAATATAGTACCAGGGTTGATCCCGGTCAGGCTGGGTCAGATTCGTCTCGTACCATTCCTCACCGGCATTGCAAATCGGGTCCACATGCACAATCAACCCGCGATATTTGTACCGCCGATGGTGTATAATCTGGCCGGGCAGATAGATGGTCTGAAACGCCGGTAGACACGTATTTTGGGCAAATGTAATCATCTCAATCTCTTCAACTTTTATTATGTCACCGGAGATGGATTGCGGCTAGTTTGTATCTTCAATTTTCGATACGAATTCCGGTCCCCAACGCGCGAAAAGCAGATCCCATGCCTATTGCCGCAGGAGAGGTAGATGAAGACAGGACTTCTTGCAGACCGGGGCTGCGTTGAGCACGACCCCGGGCCGATGCACCCCGAGCAGCCGGGGCGCTTCGACGCTGTTTTAGGGCGCCTGGAGTCGGACGGCCTGCGCGCCGGGCTGGCGCCGATTCCTTCGAGGGACGCGACGCGACGCGAGTTGCTCCGTTGTCACCCTGAAATGTATTTGTCTATCGTGGAAGAGGATATAGAACTGGGTGCTCCAATTCTCCGCACGGGGGACACGAATTTGAGCCGAGCCAGTCTACAAGTCGCGCGGCGTGGGGTGGGGGGCGTTCTCAACGCGGTGGACGCGGTAGTCAATGGTGATGAGATCGCCAACGCGTTCTGCGTCGTAAGACCACCCGGGCACCACGCCGGCCCTACAACCGGCATGGGTTTTTGCATTTTCAACAATGTGGCCCTCGCAGTTCGTCATGCGCAGGAAATCCACGGGCTCCGGAAGGCGCTGGTCGTGGACTGGGATGTTCATCACGGAAATGGAACGCAGGACACCTTCTACGACGATGCAGATGTACTGTTTTTCAGTACCCACCAGTATCCCTGGTACCCCGGCACTGGCGCTGACTCGGAACGTGGCAACGGGGACGGAGATGGCCTGACCCTGAACTGCCCATTCCCGGCTGGGGCCGGACGAAGCGAGATCCTTGGCGCCTTCGAGAACAGGTTGCTGGGGGCGGCGGACGAATTCGAACCAGATATCGTGTTGATTTCGGCAGGATTCGATTCTCGGCAAGGAGATCCTCTCGGGGATTTTCACCTTTCCGACGACGATTTCGCGGACCTGACCAACGTATGCGCAGAGATCGCCCGGCGGCATTCCGAGGGACGCTTGATCTCCGTGTTGGAAGGCGGATACAACTTCAGTGGACTCGCCTCCGCGGCCGCTTCACACACCACGGCCCTGATGGAAGCCGCCCGAAGGGACGATCCGGTATGAGCACGATCTGGGTGCAGAAAGAGTTTTCGCTACCGCCACGACCAAGGGGCTTTCATCTCGTAACCCGCGAAGTTTTCTCCCAAGTGCCGGAGATGGGGCGGATCCGGGTCGGCCTCATGCACGTTTTCATTCTGCACACTTCCGCCTCGTTGACGCTCAACGAGAACGCGGATCCGGATGTTCGAGTTGACATGGAGTCCGCGTTCAATCACATCGCGCCCGAGAATGAACCCTATTATGTCCACACTCTTGAAGGGCCCGACGACATGCCCGCCCACATCAAGGCGTCCCTGCTGGGCAGCAGTGTATCGCTCCCCATCGGAAACGGCCGTCCCCTCACCGGACCCTGGC
>CAUZEO010000243.1:0-8147 GCA_963578625.1 Kiritimatiellia bacterium
ATGTTTCGCCCGAATTGCCGGATTCGGAACCGGTTGTACACCTCGGGAATCGACTTGTGGCGGTAGGGAACCTCGTACATTTCCAACAATTCGGCGCAGGCAACAAAGTAAAACGCGCGCATGGCACTGAAGTTATTCACGCCATACACGCCCAGAGAGAAATCGATCGACTCCGCAAATCCGTCCTTGATCAGCAGGTGGAGATGGCGGCGAGCCGCGTCATCAATCTGTTCCTCATAGTGAAGTAGAATCTGTGCGGCGGTAATGGTGTTAAAGTGATTGGCCTGGTTCGGCGTCGCGGCGATCAACGTGTTCCCGAATTGGATATCCTGCGCATCACCGGCCAGGAATGGAATCGCATGCCACAGCCACTCCCGTGAATGCGTCACGCCGTCACGCTTAAATCGTCCGATCCACGCGCCGTCCTCCGAAAAACTCTCGCGGTGCGCATCCCGATGCACCGCATAAAGCTCGGCCCGGCGCTCTGCTTGAAACTCCAGGGAGGGAAATTTCATCTTGTAGCATCCTTGCATGTTGATTCACTCTATAGAAATAATGATGGAGAGAAAAGAATTCGCGTTTCAGATGTCGGCCTCAAATATCCGTTTCGGCGCCGGCGTGACTCGCGAGATTGGGCTGGATCTCGTGGAGCTTGGGGTACAACGGATCATGATCCTTACCGATCCCATTCTGCAAAACCTGCCCCCGGTGGTTACGGCACTCGAATCGATCGGGGAAACAGGAATCGAGTACGATCTTTTCGACCGGGTACAAATTGAACCCAAGGACGCCTCTTTCAAAGAGGCGATTGAGTTCGCGCAGCGCGGGTCGTTTGACGGATTTGTGGCCATTGGCGGTGGTTCTACCATGGACACGGCAAAAGCCGCGAATCTTTACGCCACCTATCCGCCGGATGATTTCCTGGACTACGTGAACGCGCCGATTGGAAAAGGCCTGCCGGTTCCCGGTCCGCTGAAACCCTTAATCGCGGTGCCTACGACATCGGGCACCGGCAGCGAAACCACCGGCGTCGCAATTTTCGATCTTGCATCCATGCACGCCAAAACCGGCATTGCGCACCGGCAATTGAAACCGACCCTTGGAATCGTGGATCCGAATAACACCAGGACTCTCCCCGTCGAAATCGCGGCATCCACCGGCCTGGACGTGCTCAGCCATGCGATCGAATCCTACACGGCCATTCCCTTCACCAGCCGGCCCTACCCGGAACAACCCATTCTTCGTCCCGCCTACCAGGGGTCGAATCCGATCAGCGACATCTGGGCGCTACAGGCACTGCGAATGGTCGACGAATATCTGCCACGCGCAGTGGAGGATCCCTCCGACGATGAGGCCCGCGGAAACATGATGCTGGCTGCATCCTATGCCGGCATGGGATTCGGCAATGCAGGCGTGCATCTGCCCCACGGAATGTCCTACCCCGTTTCCAGCATGGTAAGGACGTACGTCCCGCCGGGATACCCAGAAAGTCATCCTCTCGTACCTCACGGCACGTCGGTAATCCTGAATGCCCCGGCCGTGTTTCGATTCACGGCGGACGCGGCGCCGCAAAGACACCTGAAAGCAGCGGAAGCATTGGGAGCGGATATCTCCAGCGCGAAAGATCACGATGCGGGCGATCTTCTCGCGAGCCGAATCATCGAATTCATGCAACGCCTCAAGGTACCCAACGGCCTTTCTGAAGTTGGCTACACAAGTGACGATATCCCGGCCCTCGTCGAGGGCACCCTCCCCCAGCACCGGGTTACGAAGCTGTCGCCAAAACCAGCGCAGAGAGAAGACCTCGCAGCCATGTTCGAAGATGCGATGAAGTACTGGTAGAGAATCGCGGGTTTAGAGCGGAAACTCCCAATGTCGAATGCTCAACTCCGAATGTCCACCGGAGAAGAAAAAGGGGATTGGGGTCACCTTCTTTGGGATGAAATGTTTTTGGTTCTTCACAAATTTTGTGGGCGAGTTCTTTGTACCAACTCCAGCAAAACGCCCCTGCGGCAAGCACGCCGCCGATTCGGCGATTGGATGGAATCTCCGGATCTTGGAACCCTATGAAACATACGACGTCGCACAATGGCACGGATTCCGAGTGGAGCTCGGCGTAGTGCACAATCACTCGCTCCACCGAGCCGAGCTCGGTGGGGGCGTTTTTTTGGGCAGTAGTAGTGCAAAATCATGCGCGCGTGCCTCCAGCCCTGTCGCTGCGCCCTCCGGGCGCCTTGTTGCTCATCTTGACGCGTCCGGCCCTCGTGTTTGAACTCGGAGCCCGGCTCTCCCTCGGATTCAATCACATCCTGGCGCGTGCTACCCACCACGAGGTCCGCCCATACGCTCCACGGCAAAACCACGAAGCCCATGCAGAGCAACACTGCGGCAATTCGTTTGATCAGCGTCTGGGAGTCCATGGTGGATCGCTCCTAGGCCCTGCGTTTAGCACTCTCTATGCCATGATCTGGAGAAAATCTTCAGTCAGATTCGAGGGGCGACAGCTCGATGAAGCTCACCGAGGAGGGAGGCTGTGCGAAGCCGACGCTCAGCATGTCGTCGACAACACTGAAAACGCCCTGATCGACTTGCTGCAGCTCGGCTCGTGCGTCCAGTTCCCCACCCTGTTCGAATAGATAACGAGCGTTACTGACGGTTTCACTAACCAGGGAGCGCTGCAGATGAACCTTGGTGTTATTGAAAAATCCGTCAGCCTTCACGATCTGGCAAGTGATCGCCTCGCGTTGACCCGTTTCAACGCCCAATCCGAACTCCGGAATCGTGCTGCTGTGGTTCCAAACGAGGATCGTGATCCGGCCGTCCGAATCTCTGGAGGCGATGGCGTCAACTGTCCCGCCCGCATGGGTTGCTTCTATACGGATCGGCGCCAGGCGATGAACCATTTGGAAGACATGGTAAGGAGCTTTGGGAACCATCGGACCGGCGATGGGATTCGTAAACAAACTGGGCCAACCCCAGATCGATGTCCACGTGCCGTCCACCTCTTCTCGCAGATCGGTTGAGACCAGGTAGAGCGCCTTGTCCACCCCGTCGATAAGCATGCGATTGAGGAACGCGGCAGCAAACGAGGCGCCGACGTGACCCCCGTTGTAAAGAACAGAGGGCGCGTCCAGGCTGGTGTGATAGGATGCGCCCCATTCCGTCATGTAAATGGGGACGCCGACCGTATACTTGTCGCGCCATTGCCGCGTCATTGCAAACATCTCGGTGTAGCTGGGGTACACACCGCGGTTGCCGTTCGGCGTCAGCGGCGAAATATTGCCGTAAAAATGAATCCCGACAAAGTCGAGTTTGATCTGTTGCTCGTTCACATCCCGCAGGAAGCGCTCAGTCCAGTTAAAGTCGCCGAATTTGAACGAATAGGCCCAGACGCCCGCCGGCCCGCCGAGAGTGACATCTGTATCCGGGTGCTCCGCTTCAAACTCTTCGGTGGCGGCGGCGACGTTGCTATAGAGTTTCAGATACGCTTCGTACATGGCGCGGCTTCCCATCGCCGGACGCGGGGGCCGGGGAAGAAGCGCTCCACCCTCCGGTTCGTTGCCCACCTCGAATGCCGCGTCAGGAAATCCATGATCGATCATCACGTGCTTGAGCATCGCCTTGATATAGGCACGGAATTTGGACCAGTCGGTCGGCCCATACGTGCCGGAACGGACTAAACCGAGAAGCTCTTTATCCTCGGTATCCGCGTGCTCGGGTTTGAGCTTCAGCACTTCGGGCAAGGTCACGGCGAAGATGACGTGTGGCGACGCGCCGATTACGCGGCAGGTGTCCAGATTCGCGTTGAGTAGACGCACGACCCTGCCATCGCCCAGATGACAGACGCCTTTAGCGTCGAACGTTGCGCCTCCGACATCTACATTGATACAGCGAATCCGTTTGATCCCGATAGCTTTCAGGCGCTTGGACGTCTCCTCGTTCGGCTCGAACTCCCAGCCTACTCCCGCTGCCAAATTCTTTAGCTGAGCAATGTCATCCCGTGAAGACAGGTTATACGCCACATTCGGATTGATCCGAATTACACGCCCCCGTGATTGCCCCAATGCGTCAAATGCACCAACCACGCTGAATAAAATGACGAATAACGAAATACCCAATGCCCAATGAAATCCGAATTTCCAAGGACTAAAAACAAGTGGAAAGCTTTGAATATGAGTAGAGTCAGTTTCGGATTTCGTCATTCGCGCTTTTTCCGTCCTTGGGTATTTCGTCATTCAGGTGGCTCGCCAGCTACCATCCACAAGAGCTTATATTAGAAGTGGCATTCTTGTCAGGTCCGGATAGCACTGGCTGAAGGCCGCGCCATGATCACCTCATTCTCGGGGACGATCATGAAAGGACCGCATCGGAGCGACAGCGTTCGGCACGGCCTCCGAGTACGCTTCCTCCCGCGACACATCGAACGCATTATAGAAAAATGCCAGTTCGCGCCGTCATGGAAAAAGAAATGATCCACCTGGGCATACTGCTCCGGCGGCTGGAACACGTGCGTGGTTACGTCATCAAATGCAAAGTCGGTCGACGAAAAAGATTGCCGATTCAGCGCCAGGAGGCGCGCCTGGTACTCCTCATCCGGAAGGGTCGGAGTGAGAAACTCGATCGAGTCAGAGTTATTCAAATCCGATCCATTCTGCGTGCCTCTGGGCAGGCGGGCAATCCGGTTCTTTCCTGGGAACGCCGAGTGGGCACCCGCCGAGCCTACCTAGTGCACAATCATTCGCTCCACCGAGCGGAGCTCGGGGGGCGTTTCGTTCGAGACAGTTTATCGAGGGCGGTAATTGTTCTTCACCGCCTGAACAAACTCCGTCAGCACCGCCAACGGGTTGTCGCCAAGCAGGGGCGGATATCCCGTCACAAAGTACTCCGCGCCCATTTGAGCCGCTTTCACTCCATTCTCCACGGTGAAGCAGGTGAGTCCCACCGGACCCGGCACCGCAGCCATCACGGACTCGAGCCACTGGGTCGCGTCCTGCGTGTCGTCCGCTCGCCGTTCGTCGGCACTATAATGAATATAGATCAGATCCGCGCCCCATGCGTGGCATTGGCGGGCGCGTTCCGCATGGTTCATTGAGCCAATGGTATCCACGACGACGCCGATACCCAGCTTTTTGCCTTCGTTGATCGCCGACAACACGGTCGCATCCGAGGCGTTTCCGCACACCGTCATCAGGTGCCCGCCCTGGTCCTTGGTGCGCTGAACATTCTTGAAGCCGGAGTCCATGGTTTTGTAGTCGGCAAGGACCACCCGGTCCGGAAAGGCCTGGACCAGCTGACCGATCGGCGCGATCCCCTGAACGGTAATCAGAGGGGTCCCTACCTCCAGCCAGTCGAATCCGGCTTCCACCGCAATGTGGGCAATTTCGATCGCCTCCTCGATCGTCGGGTAATCCAGGGCGATTTGAGTAATCGGAGCTTTGATCTCGATCATGAGTAATTTCTCCCAATATGGGCCGGAAGCGTATCGGTGCAATTGAAACCGCGCAACAGTAGAAATTCAGCATGGCCTCGATGAATGCCAGGCTGTACTGTATATGTGACAGCGAACGGATCCTTACCACCAACCGAGTACATTGACATGGCATACTTTTCTATTACCCAGGACCAGGTCGACCAGTTTCACCACGACGGGTATCTCTATGTACCCGACCTTTTCTCCGCCGAGGAAATGGACCTCGTCATCCAGGCATCGACCGCGGGAAACGTGCTGGAAGACCATGCCCTCGAACGCGAGGATGATTCAGGAAAAGTCAGCAAGCTCACGGTTTGGAACCATCCCGGGGACGATATTTTCGGCCGAATCGCCCGTTGCGACCGCATTGTCAATACCATGGAACGCGTTCTCGACGACGAAGTCTATCACTGGCATTCCAAGATGATGATTAAGGAACCCGAGGTTGGGGGCGCCTGGGTGTGGCACCAGGATTACGGGTACTGGTACGAAGCCGGATGCCTCTTTCCCGACATGGCAAGCTGCATGGTAGCGGTGAACCGCGCGTCCCGCGAAAATGGGTGCCTGCAGGTTCTAAAGGGATCTCACAAACTAGGCCGGATCAGGCCAATGAAAGTCGGAAACCAGATCGGGTGTGATCCGGAGCGGGTGGAGCAGGCGGACAAACAATTCGAGCTTGTCTACTGCGAAATGGAACCCGGTTCCGGTCTCTTTTTCCACAGCAATACCCTTCATCGTTCAGCTGCCAACGAATCGCAGGACGGGAGGTGGGTGCTCATCTGCTGTTACAACACGAAACACAACAGCCCCTTCGGTGAATCAAGACACCCCGAGTACACGCCGATAAAAAGGATCGCGGACCGCGATGTCGCGGAAGCCGGCGCAGGCCTGGATTCGGAACGGGTCTATTCGAACTTCAATCCGCCCTCGCCGAAAAGTCAGGCTTGAATGGCAATGACTGAAGAGGTCTTTTGGTCGATTTCGAGCCTCTCATTATCGAGTCACACGGCATGGCGATGAGGCTCGCGGGTTGGTGCAAGCCTACTCGCGAGCATACTCATGAGCTAAATCGATCCTCCGGAATTGTTGTTGTTTGCGCCAATTTCTCTTCCACGGAAAGACACAAAGTGACCAGCAATCCACGCCCTTATCTTCTTGCGGTACCGCGGTTTTGTGTATTTCGTGGTTCAATTTCTTTGGTTCGGTCTAGATGCTCTGGTTGATTTTTCTCCGCGACCTTGTGCGTCGCCGAGCGGAATCCCGATCAATTCGAAATGCTTCTACCACACCAGCCGGAGAAACAATGGTTCACCATGTGGGACGGGCCGCGCGTACCGGAGCAAAAGCCGCTCCCCTTCCCGAGTCACCTCGAGACCCTCGCACTCGCTCCAGGCCCCATCCATGCCTAGTTTCCGAATCGACGACGGGTCTCGCTCTTCCTGAATCTCGAACTCGACTGCCGGCCAGGGATCCAGCGACAAGTTGAAGAAACCAAGGACCGTCCGGTCCCCGTAGTCCTTCCGAAGACCAAGAGGCCACGCGCCATCCCCGCGGACCAGCACCGGGATCTTCCCCTGGGACAGCCACCGGATCACGCCCTGCATTTGCTGTACACGCTCGGGGCGGCAATAGTTGTCGCCATACGCCTGCCCAAGATCGAAGCCCTGGACCACGATGCGTCCGCCAAGCGCATTCTGATATGCGATCATGGAAGCCGGACCCCTTCCGATATCGGGATCGACAAAGCGGCTGATGACGGTCGCGTCCTTCGCCGGTTTCAGCTCGCAGAATGGCGGGCCCGAATTCGGGCCGAACAGAGAGACGAGATAGGTATGGTCGGCCCCGCCGTAATCAGGGTGAAAAAACTCTTCGGCGTTGTAGGGCCCGATTTCGAATAGAGACCGGGGATCGGCGACCTTTTTCAAACCAATGGCTTCACCAAAGCCGCGATCCGTCAGGGCGCGAGCCGCGACGCCGTCCAGAAGTAACCCGCCTGCCAGAAGTTTGCGTATCTGCTTCTTCGATAGCGCCCGGATCACCTGACCGGAAGCGGAGACGACACTCTCCTCGTCATAGGTCGTTGGAATGCCGAGCGCTTCAAGTTGCTCCATACACTCATGCTGGTGTGGATCCAGGTCCCGATAGGAAGCGCCGGGAGCCAGGTGCGTCACCGAGCTCGTCTTCGAGTGGTGCAGGAGTTGAACGCCCCGGTATGTACCTGGCTGACCGCAGGCTTCAGTCAGACCGTCGTAGAAGGGTTTGTTTTCAGCAAGGAGGCGACCGAATGCAAGGTCCTTCTCCATCGGCGTCCCGTTGTGGTCGAACAGGTTCATGGTGACACCATGGCATCCGTACGCGAAAGACGTTGCGATTTTCAAGAACGTCATGGCCGCGCCGCACGTGTAGAGCGAGAAGAACGCGTTGTCCACTTCCGCCTGTTCGTTAGCCCCATCCGGGAGAACATGGCGCGCCCCCTTGATCGAGTCGGGGTTGTAATACAACTCGTGCAAAACCGTCTCCGTGTAGATTCCCAAAGGCGGTCGACTGAATAACGGCCGGCCATCGGCCAGGGCATCGGCAAACGCCGTCCACTTCCTCCCCTCAATGCCATGGTAGTGGTGACCGCTGGACATCAGGCCAAGGCTGACGCCTGGATTCGCCGCGTGTACTGCCTTCG
>CAUZEO010000244.1:0-8138 GCA_963578625.1 Kiritimatiellia bacterium
GCGCCGATTGCGGACATGCGGGAGACAGGCCGCTTGAGCTTGGAGCGGGGCCTGCTGGCGCGCGCGCCGTTGGACCATGTCAATGGTTCCATGTTGTTCCCCAGCCTCGGCACGACGGCCGCGTCCGCGATTAAGACCGCTTATGTGAACACGCTGAATCAACTCCACGACGAAACCGTGCTCTCCGGTGAGCAGTGGGACCGCGCTAAGACATTCGGGTCCCAGCTCTGGCCCGATGTTCAGTCCGATTTGTGGCTTATCGACAACGCCACCCCCAATGACAACAGCGGATCCATGAATTACTGGAGTCCAGCCGGCGTCGAGCTATGGGAGTTTTTTCGCACCGGGGATCCAAAGTGGGTCTGGGACTTCGCGCTGCCGCAGATGTGGCTGCAACTCTTCACCGCCTACTTGAATATCGGCGATCAGGATCACGGGAACCGCGCCGGGTTGGCGGTGAACTCCGGGGGAACCGGGGAGGGTCAGTGGCACCGCAGCGCATTCGGATCGGACGATTACACCTACTGCATGGGTTTTCAACTCGGCTACGCGGTCCGGCCCCACCCCATGGTGCGCGATCGATTCGAGCAAGCGGGGAATACAATCATCAACCGATACGACATTCCTCAGGCGAATCAAGGCGCGCGCGAACAGTGGGTGAGCCAGGTCGACATCACTCGACAGATTATTCAGCACTTCGAGATGTTGGCAAACTGTGCTGAGTTTGTGTCGGGCACCACTGGCAACGCGGGCCATGCCAAACTGGTAGAGGTCGTCACCGAGCTTGCGCAAGACAATCTAGGTGCCGGCGTGATGTGTACGGGCGACGTCCCTTCGGGCACCACCTGCTGGACGCCGCCGCAGTTCATGCAGAACGCGCTGATGTACAATTTCCTTCACCGGTACTACCGCAACTATGGCGACGCGGCGGGCAATCTGCGTCGTGCGTTGATCGAGACTCCCTTGAAACTTTACGAGTACGGACTGCAAAAGCAGGCGGACGGAATATCCCTGGTGGCGAACGGAAACTGGGCTGCCACCATGCGCTACACATTGTCGACGGACCGAACGCAGGTTCTGGCAGGAACGGCGGCGCAGGATTCGGACGGCAACTTTTTCATGTACAATCCCACCCGTCCCCATACCGCCGCGCTTCTGCTGATGGCGCATGAGCTGGATCCTTCGATCGGGCTTTGTGACATCGTTAAATTCGCCTACGACGATCCCTCGCTTACGGCGGGCTGGGCTGAATTTATGGGCAACGGATCGGGCTGGTGGAAGGGCAGCGCCCAGATGATGCAGCACATGGTATTCGGCGTGGGTCTCTACGATGTTTGCCAATGATTCATGGTTGGATCAATCGAGAGAAACCCACCTGGTCCGTAACCGGCACAATGACCGGATTCGTTGACCCGCTCGGCGAATCGGTCCAATTCGCGGACGAGAGGCCGTCGCTTTGCTGGAGTATCCAGCCTGCATTGTCCGGTTCCCGGGAAATCATGGCCTGGTCCAGTCCGGTGGGGACGACCAGAAAGTTGGACGGTTCGACAATGGCGGTTGCGGACCGCGCGATGTCGTCGAAATCGACTTCCAGATCCGGCGACGTCCCCTGGGTGAATCCCGCGGGAATCACGTTCATATTAATGGGGCGAATCCCGATATTTAGCCCAAGTTGAGGATGCGTAGTACCCACACCGATTGATACGATGGAAGTGGCGAACTCTACTTCAGCGATCCAGGGAATTCGTGTCTTGAGCAATCATGACTCCGCCTGCCAGCAGTTCCGCGCGGTAGCCCGGGCATTCGTCCAAATTGAAAAAGGCGCCGTTCTATGCGGTGCCGGACGCGATATTACCGACTTCCACTCTCAAGGAATAGACGGTGTTGCTCTGAAGAGTTTCGGTGATCGTCTGTTCGTAGCCGTACTCGCCCTCACCTTCGCGGCCACTATAGAATAGGATGCAGACCTTGACTCCTTCCGGGGCCACGGTATTGAAAAAATCGGTGCCGTTAGGCTCCAGGATCCCGGTAAAATTGCCGGCATCGGGAATGACATTGTTCGTCTCATATAAGACCCAGCCGACGGGTGTGCCGAACGTGAATTCGCTAAAGGGATTCAGGCCGGTGACATCGGCAGCCCGCAATTTTGAGGAATTGCCAGGCAGGAGAGACCCAAAGCGTAACCGCCAGAATGCCCAGGATTGAAATGGTAGGTTTTACGGTTTCAAGACGTAAGTATTTCAAAGAATTCAGATCTTGTCGGTACGCAACTCGAGCCCGGCACCATGTCCCACGTGTGACATGGCTTGTGCGGAATGGGTGTCCTACGTGAGACACGTCTCGATCCTGACCCGGATTGTTCATGCTTTATAGTCGCGGCGTAGGAAAGGCACGAACAATGCTCGCTAATCCTGCTACTTCACCACGAACCGACGCGAATGGGCCCTGGCTCTCCTTCGAGGGAGACGTCAGCACTTACAGTGAGTTGGCTACGGCGCCAGGCGTGAGCGAAAGCGACGCCAAGGTAACCGTTCATCGCTTGCGGTCTCGGTCCCGTGAGTTGGTTCAGAAGGAGATCGAGCAAACGTTGCCCGCCGAGCACAGCGCAGAAGACGAATTGCAGTACCTCTACGATGTTCTGCGAAGCTGACATCGTAGGTTGACCTTCTAGCCCGGATCTGTTTGCTGCGAGTGAAACTTGTCGAGAACCTTTCTTTATCAATTGAAATCGAGGGTGATTTCACGTAGAGTACTACCGTCCTCCCTTTTAGTCCCCGAAATCCCGCTTTTCAGGTGTAAGGTAGTGAAGATGTTAAACTGTTTCCCTGTTTGGTTGGTGGCCACCGCGCTGGCATCATGCACTCTCTCCGCCCGTGCGGCACTCGTCCATTACCTCCCCCTGGACGGAGATCTGTCCGATCCGGTCGGCGGAATCAGCGGCACACTGAACAGCGGCGTCTGGGTGAGCGGGGCGCCATCGGGTCCCACGCCGTCGGGCGGATTGAAGTTCTCCGGGATCCAAAGCAGTTTTGCCACCCTGACCAGCGCGGCGCTTCTCGGCCTCAACGATGCAGGCACTGTCATGGCCTGGGTAAAGCGGGACGCCAATGCGGGGTCCAACTGGTTCATGACGCTGGGGGGGGGGCCGTTTACGTTCCTCATGCAGCACAATCATCTGAACTTTCTTTGGGTAGAATTCAAGGACACATCCGGTTCCAGCAACCTGGCGTTGCTGACCACCGCTTCGCCACCACTCGGCGAATGGCATCACATTGCGCTGGCCTGGGACCTGACCCAGGTGGTGCTGTACGTGGACGGAACGATTGCAGCCAGCTGGGGTATAGCGGGCCCTTCGTTGGGCCGGGATTCGCTCTTCCTTGGATCCACCAACCAGAACGGTGACCGGGTTTTCGACGGCGTAATGGATGAAGTTCGGGTGTACGACAACTTCCTCGACGAAGCCGGGGTGCAGGCCGGCATGACCGGTGCGGATACCTCACCACCACCGCCGTCGGGAGGCTTCGTTTCAATCGATGCCGGAAGCGACGTCTCGCTGGTGCTCACCGGGGAACCCGGTGTGGCCTACAATGTGGATTGGGCGAGCAATATCTGGGACGAGTCCTGGACCTATAGCGGGTTGAGCGTTACCGGATCGAGCAATCCGGTGCAGGTCGTTGATTCGGACGCTCAATGGAACGAAAAATACTATCGCTTATCGCTGCAACCGCCCGAAGCCATTCCCGGCGCATTCAACCACGACTTCCGGGAAGGCACACTCAACGGATGGACAGACACGGAAGACGCCTTCATTGCAACGCAAGACAACCAGGGTTTGCTGCCGTGGAAGGGAGACTATCATCTCTGGGCACACGAATACTACGCGTCTTCGGACACCGGCACCGCGACGGGATCGCTCAAGTCAGCTGTCTTTACCATTCCCACATCGGACAGGATGACGTTCTACGTGGCGGGCTGGGACGGGTCCGGCGGAAGTCCGATCGGCAATAACGCGGTGCGGTTGGTCCGGGCAGGCGATCAGGCTGTCCTCTTTGAACGTCTGTGCCCACAAACCACCCGGTGGACGCGCGTCTGGTGGGAGCTCTGGGACCAGGTAGGTACGGACTGCTATATCGAAGTGGTAGACGGGAACGATTCGGCCTCGGATGGCTGGATCGCCGTGGACGATTTCGAGATGGGCGCCGACCAGGTCCTCTCGCCATGGTCTCCGGTCACCGTTACCGGTGATACCGTCAATGTGTGGGGGAGGTCTTACGGCTGGAACTCGCTGCCGGTTCCCGACGAGGTGGAATCGCTGGGTACCCCGTTGCTGGCGGGACCGATCCGGCTGAACGCAAGCGTTTCGAGTCAGCCGGTCGTCTGGACGCCCGTCGGTGCGCACAACGACGCGGAACGCTCCACGGCCTCGGGCGTGGCTGCAACCATCCGCCGCAGTGTTGAAGGCAGCAACGTGCGCATCGATGGGATTGCGATCACTGAATTCGATGGCATGATGCGGATAGAGCTGACGGTCTCGCCGGTCGCAGGTGTCGTGACCCTGAATCACCTGTACATGGAAATCCCGTTCGATTCGGCGGAGGCCTCGTTGATGTATCTGTACTACGTCCCGTTTTACGGTGAACGGACCGCCGGGGCGGCTGCTTCATTCAGCGGGCCGTTCCACCCGATCTGCTGGCTGGGCAATGAAGAGCGCGGACTCATGTGGTTCTCCGAAACCGACGCCCGATGGCGGCCGCAGGGCAATGCGAATGCCGTGCAAGTGATTCCCGGCGCACAGGAAACCGTGCTCCAGTTGCGCATCTGGGACCAACCCTACCTGCTCAACGCGCCCGTCACGATTTCCATGGGCCTTCAGGCAACGCCGGTGAAACCGCTGCCGGCTGACTGGCACCAGCGCAGCATCGTCGGAAATGTCGACTGGTACGGGAACGAGGGGTACGGGTCGTTGCGACTGCAGGACCTGGTGAACCAGGACGTAAAGGTGATCTCGTCGGGGGAAAACTGGGCGGCGATTCAGAACTACCCGGAAGCGTGGTGCTGCCGCCAGGAGCTGTTGTCGGCCAAAAAACTCCAGTCGTCCGGAACCATTCCTGCCGGGGTCTGGAAACACGTCGCCGCCAGTTGGGACGCGGACACCCGACAGGCCGTGCTCTACATCGACGGGGTGGCGGCGGACCAGATCAATGACTTCGTGGGGCTGGTTTCGCAGCCGGATCGTCCCTTTGTGATCGGTGGAGACATGAACGTCAACCAGAGCCGGCAGTTCGACGGCATCATGGACGAGGTGCGCGTCTACGACCGATTCCTCAGCGCGCCGGAAGTGATGCAAGCCATGAGCGCAGCCATTCCGGCCGGCCCAGGCGGCCTGGTGCACGGATACGCGTTCGAGGAGAGCGGGACAACGGTTCTCGACTCGGTCGGCTCGGAAAACGGGGCGTTCGGCACGGCAAAAACGACCGGCGACTGGACCACCGGCCGGTATGGCGGCGGGCTGCGCTTCCGGGCGACCAGTCCAGCGGGCGGAGATTTCGTCGATTTTGGCACAGCCAGCTCCTTCGACCTGATCAAAGAAGGCTCCGTGATGGCCTGGATCTACGAAATGACCCAGGACTCGGAATCCTTCTTCATGCAAAAAGGCCGGGAGGTAAACTTCTCGTACATGCTCACCTCGTCGACCTACTGGAACAGCATGACGCTCGAGCTGTCGACCGGCTCGTTCTACTGTCCATGTGAGGATCCCGCCGACGATTCATACGGCGAGCTGGTGGACCAGATTCACGCGTTCGGCTTGAAAACGATTCCCTATTTCGGCTTTCTCTACGCCGACATCGCGCCCGAATATGACCTCTACAGTGCGGAATGTTTCCGGACTCCGCAGTCGATACCCGGCTACAAACGCGAAGCGTCCGGGGGCACACCGCCGCAGGAGTCGTTCGATGTGTGCAACCGCAGCCGGTACACCGATCTCCTGCTGGACGGCGTGGAGCTGGTGCGGGACATGTACGGGGTGGATGGCGTCTATCTCGACGCCACGACTCTCGGGGCCCTCTGTCAGAACCAGCTCCATGGATGCGGCTACATCGCGGGGTCGCTGCGCGGCACGTATCCGATTTTCCCCACGCGAACGCTGATGAAACGTCTGAGCGAGCTGTTCCCGGAAGACCAGGGCGGCATTATCGAGGCGCACACGCAAATGGGCCTAATCCTGCCGGCCGTGTCCTTCGCCACCAGCATTCTTGACGGAGAGTGGTTCTCGTTACTCGGAACAAGAGGGCAACACATCTTGAATTACGCGTCCCTCGAGAGCCACCGGGCCCACTTCGGAACCCACTGGGGCGTACGCACCCGAACCTTGGATCCCACCCCCAATCCTTGGAACGAAGAAGAACTGATGTCGATCACCATGCTCCAGGATGTCTTCAACCGGCCCAGCCGCGCCTTGCCGGACCAGTTGGACCGCGTCATGACGTTGAAAGGCGTCTATTCAGACTTCGGCGCGGACGATGCGGACTGGTTCGGCTACTGGGACAACCAGGCCTTCGTTTCCAGTTCCCATCCTTCGTACACCTATGCCAGTTTCTTCCGTCGCCTGGACAACAACACCGTGCTTCTCGTGGTATCGAATCTAGGCAATGCGGACATCGGCAGCGGAGCCACGGTGACGCTGGACCTGGGCGCGCTGGGCCTCGGCGCATTCTCGACGGGAACGATGCATTCGTTTGACGGGACAACCCAGGCGGTCCTGGTATCCGGCGGCACGGTCACCATAGGATCATTGCCCAAGTGGACCCCGCGAGTGATCGTGTTGCAGTAGCCGGGCACTTGTACAGCAGTTGATCGGCCCCCGGTCTGGAGCCGGTCCGTCCCGGCCGGCCCAACCACTCTTCTTGCGCGCTTCGTTTCATGTGTGGGGCAAGCACGGCGGGGACCGCCGTCTCCAGCGGTTGAGAAGAGAGCGGGGAGCGGTTGATGGCGTGGGCGCATTGGCGCTTTACTCGACGTTGGGAAAAGTCTGTACTTGACCAAAACCGCATTGAAAGACCCGTACCAATGTTCTTAACACGTTCCTGCAAGCTCCTCCTGATCCTCCTGCTCTTCGCATCCGGTTCAAGTTGCGGAAACAAGGATGCCCCGTCCGGCAAAACCCGGCTCCGCCTCGGCTACATGGCCGATCAACGAAACCAGGCCTTCATTAAGGAATTGCTGGCCGCATTCCACGCGTCGCATCCGGATATAGAGATCGTCCCCGCGTTCGCCACCGGCCACTATGAACAAAAGATCACCACCATGCTCGCCGGGGGCGATCCCCTCGATCTTTTCATGGTCAGCACTTTCCGGCTCGCGGAATATGCGGAGAGAAATACCCTGCTTGAACTGGACTCCTTTCTCGAAAACGACGCCGAATTCCAGTCGGTAATAAGTGATCTTTTCCCCGCGGCGCTGGACGACACCCGGTACAAGGGCAAAACGTACCGCGTGCCCTTCTGGACCAACACGATCGTACTCTACTATAACAAAAAACTTTTCGACGTGGCCGGCCTTTCCTATCCGGACGATTCGTGGGATTGGAACCGGTTGCTGGAGGCCTGCAAGAAGCTGACAATCGATCAGGACGGGGATGGCAGAACGGATCAATACGCTCTCCACGCCTCGTTAGCGATGTGGTTTTTCGGAGGCCTTCCGGACTACATCAATCAGCACGACGCGCGGCTTTTCAGCGAGGACATGAGCGAGTGCCTGATCGACGATCCGGCGGTCATGGAGGCGATTCGCTTCTGGTATGACCTGGCCCTGGTGCACAACGCGATTCCTTCTCCTCTCGGCGCGGACAAGCGATTTGAAAACATGGAAGAATCGTTTATGACCGGCCGTGTCGCGATGACCATTTCGGGCCGATGGTCGATGAAGATTTTCGAAAAAGCAGCCTTCGACTGGTCCCTGGCCCCATTGCCGAAAGGCAAGGTTCACTACACTTCGATCGGAAACGCCCACATGGCGGCGAACAGCAGGACGAAAAATCCCGAGGCGTGTTGGGAATTTTTGAAGTTTCTCGTTTCGGACGAAGCGCAACGACTGATCACCGAAGTGAAAGTTGAATGTCCCGTGCGAATTTCCGTCGC
>CAUZEO010000245.1:0-8133 GCA_963578625.1 Kiritimatiellia bacterium
AGGTCCTATCGCTTATGCGGCCGCCTATAACGCGAACTCGTTCCGGCTCGAGTATGGTCAGAGCATCTACCGCTGGAGCGCCACATCGCTCCCGGTCATGTTCAGGAAATGCAGATCCATCGAAAAGACCCTGCTGGAAAGCGGCCAGGAGATTCCGAAAACGGCGATCATCCAACCCTGTGCCACGGTGTTCAACCTGGCAAGCATGAATCATGACAGCAATGACAGCGACACGTTGAGGCTGATGTTTGATCTGCATAATAGGCTTCTCAGCCCGGGCAACGTAGCCCACGATTATCTGCCCGAAGAAATGGTGCTTGACGGCAAGGGCTCTCTCGACGATTACACCGTCCTCTTTCTTCCCTACGCCCCCTATATGTCGGAAGAGTTTTCTCGTCGCCTTACTCGATGGGTAGAGAAGGGTGGGACGTTGATTGCTATCGGTCCGTTTTCTCTGAAGAATGAGTTCGGCCTTGATCCGGTCGGCGGGGAATCAATGTTCACAGCTCTGTTTCCGAAGTACAAAAAGATCGGCGAAGGCAATTGGGATTATAGCGTGGATGGGACGGATCAGAAACCCGAGCCCGCGGTTACCACAAAGAGCTTTGGAAAAGGGCGGATTGTTTGCCTTAACCGGATGGTCGATATGCTCCTGCGACATCCGTCGTTAGGATCTCTTCTGACGAAGATCGTGAACGAGATGTGCGAGCAAACTGCAATGTCGCCCAACTCCGATCTGAGAATACTTGTCCGTGATGGGAACCGTGGTGAAAAATACCTGGCCCTGTGCAATGATCGTGTTGAGGATTCGATCGAGACAAACGTTCTTGTAAAAGGACACTATGATCGACCGAAAGATATAACGGTTCCCGGTTGGTTCCCGGTTCCATCCAGGATCGTCGGGAATCAGACTGAATTGATGATTCGTCTGGAGCCTGGTGAGTGGACAATGATCGCCCTCGAGGAAAGGAGCAACCAATGACAAGGATACGGAATCAAATCAACGTGTTTGCCTGCCTGAGCCTGATGGTTGCAGCCGGTGTCGCGAAGGCGCAACCGATGCAGCCGACGGAGGGCAAGAACCTCGCCAGGGGGAATTTATGCACCTTTGATCCTCAGCCGAACTATGCCAAATGCACGGACATGGGTGACGCCGGCGATCTGACCGACGGTCTCTACAACGGGTGTGTCACGTCCGATAAAGGCACCGTCGGCTGGAATGTCGGTTCGGGCTGGGACGTTGAAAGTATGCCCGTGGTCCTGGTCGACATCGACTTGGGGGATGCCCGGCCCATCGGCAAAATCACCTTTGACGGCGTCACCGGATTGCCGGGGGTGAAGTTTCCCCTGGCGGTGCGGGTATTCGTGAGCGAGGACGCAGAACAGTACGATCTTCTCTGCAACATGCTGACTGAATCGATGCCGCAGAGCAAGCCTCTGACCCACCGATTCGTTACCGACGATCTCAAAGGTTGGGGCAGGTATGTTCGCCTGGCGCTTCTTCCCGGCGGCCCTTTGATGTTCTTTGATGAGATCGAGATCATGGAGGGGGCGCACACCCGTGAACAGGCGCGTCATATCAATAAGAGGCCCATCCCGGCCGAAAAGCTGAAGATCTACGCAAAGCAGATGAGAAGGGGAACCCCGGATCTATGGTCCTATTCCGGCTATGGAAGCGACCGCGGCGAGATGCACGAGAGCGGCGGCTATTATGGTGAAGGAAAGCTGGGACATAATCCGGAAGTAAAAGCAGAGCATCCTGAATTTTACAGAGCGTCCATGGATATCAATGCCCTCTTGATCCAGAAGAGCTTTCTTGACGAAAAACTGCGGTCTGCAAAACGCGTGAAATATTATGAAAGAAACATTGCCGGAAAAGATTCTCAAGCCAACGACGTCGGTTGGGGCGTTGAAGATCTTCAGAACAAAAGTCATGGCATTAATACTGAACTAAATGATTTGTTTCAATTCTACGGCCGGGCTTTTGACGCAAATCGAAGTGTAGAACAATTGTCCGGCATAGACATCAGGTTAAATTCTATTATAGATAAAATCCAAGGGCTGGAAGCTGACGTTGGGGATTGGTTCACCAAGTCGATCTCTGAAGTCGTCAAAGAAGCAGGGAAATGGGAAAGCGTGGCCCTTGATCTCCCTGCCGACGAAAAAGTTCTCAACGATGGCGGTACCAGCCGCAGGTATCAGTTCACTGCGTTTCATGGCGCCCAACCGGAACTGTGGCCGCTGGGTCCATTCGATGGCACTCACATCGACTGGCCCGTTTCCTGGCCGAAATCAGACATTCCCGGAGAATACGAATTTCCAAAACTGCGCGGATATATTGAGAAAAGGCTGGAGGAAAGCTCTGGTAGATTGAAGAGCGTTTCCTTGACCGAACCCAGCTATCGGGGGCGGCTTTATCCAATGACGCAGTGGATGCTTGAAAAGGCCGAGAAGAACCGGGATATCATTCTGCAGACCGAAAAGGATAAGATAGCTCCTGTAGTTGGCGAACCATTTGTGATTGATATCAGGTCGCGACTTAATATTCATAACCCGGACGCTCTTGAATATATCAGGGGATATCTGAAAAACCTCGCCGCTGAAATCACTTCGCAGGTAGAGACCGACTATTTCGTGACAACATGGGAAGGATCGCCTAACCACGTCGGCTATAACCCTTCGAGCCAATCGGCCTTTCATGCGTACTTGAAGGAACGGTACGGGTCTATCGAATCGTTGAACGGGAAGTGGCGGACGGAGCATGCCTCTATCGAGGCGATCGAGATCCCGTATGAGCAGTATGAATCACCTGCCGAGAAGGTGTCCGGAATTACCTACGAATTCGAACGTTGGAGACGGATAGACTATGTTCGACTCATGGCAACGATGCGGCAATCTTTGCGGGAAGGCGCACCGAACGTACCTGTGATGCCTGATCCGTCATGGTTTCTGAAAGAAGGGAACGGATACCTGATGTACAAGGAAAACACCTGCGACATCATGGGGTTCCATGCAAACCCGGAGTCCGAAGATCCCATGTGGGTTTATCTGGATACCATGAACAGGGCGTTTGGAAAGATCACGGGATATTTAGAGAACTACTACGGAATGCGATCCAGGGCACATCTAAGCGACGAACGCCTGGCCAAGCGAGATATTCGCAAATTTTTCTTCAAATTGTTCCTGAGGGATGTGCGGGTCTCGGCCTGGTGGCTGGGATATCACACCAGTCCCACAGCCTATCTGACTTCTTATAATGGGAACGTATTCGGGCTTAATTACGATCAGACGATCTACCGCTGGAGCGCCACCTCGCTTCCCGTGATGTTCAGAAGGGGCCGATCCATTGAGAAGGCCCTCCTGGAGAGCCGGCAGGAGATTCCGAAAACCGCGATCATCCAGCCCTGCGCCTCCGTGTTCAACCTGGCCAGTTTGAATCGTGAGGGTAATTGGAGCGATGCATTGAGCCTAATGTTGGATCTTCACAACGAACTGCTTGGCCCGGGAAACGTTCCTCACGATTATCTTCCCGAGGAAATGGTTCTTGATGGCAACGGTTCCCTGGACAATTACACCGCCCTGTTTCTGCCCTGTGCCCCGTATATGTCAGACGCCTTTTCTCGTCGTCTCAAAGAATGGGTCCAGAATGGGGGTACGCTGATCGCATTCGGCCCGTTTTCCTTGAAGAATGAGTTCGGCCTTGACCTTGAGAGCGGGGACTCGATCTATAGAACTCTGTTTCCCAAATACAAGAAGGTTGGCGCGGGGGATTGGGACTACAGCGTGGATGGCACGGATCGCATCGCCCGGCCAGTCGAAACAAGAAGCTTCGGGAAGGGACAGGTGGTCTGCCTGAACCGGATGCTGGACGTGCTCCTGCAAGATGTGTCGTTGACATCATTACTCACGGAGATCGTGAAAGACGCGTGCGAACGAACGGCACAATCTCCCCACTCCGATCTGGGGATTCTTGTCCGCGAAGGGGCGGAGGGTGAGAAGTATCTTGGTCTATGCAACCGGAATGTCGAGGATCCCATTGAAACAACCGTTATCGTTGCCGGAAAATACGAGAATCCGATGGATATCCTGGTTCCCGGCTGGTTCCCTGTACCATCAAACATCAATGGACGGAAGACGATCTTGACGATACGCCTCGAGCCGGGCGACTGGACCCTGGTCCGATTGTGAATGGACCACAGTTCTCGACGGCAATGCCTCTTAATCCCTCCTCCTCATCTCTCCTCTTCATCGATGAGGAGGAGGGCTTAAGAGGAGCGATGAGGATTGCAGAATCTTTTGGGTATTCAGAAATACGTAGAGAGCGCATGCTGACATATTCTGGATACCGAACATGAACAACGGACCCATTAGCATCGGCTCCCGGCTTGAGCTGTTCGTGGACGACTGGCTTATCGACCGTCTTAGCGGCGCGGAACGCCGCCTCCATCATCCCGCGCCGCAGGAGATCGCCCTGGTCTTCGACCGGCCCTGGGAAGGGAACATGTCGGGCGGGATGTCCGTCCTTCGGGCCGACGACGGTCTCTACCGCCTCTACTACAAGGCAGGGCCGGACGGGCGCTCCTGTGGCTGTTACGCCGAGAGTCCTGACGGCATCACCTGGACGCGCCCGTCCGTGGGGCTGTTCGAGATGGCAGGCACGCGCGACAACAACGTGATTCTGCCCCCGGAGATCGGCGACAATTGCGCCGGTGATTTCAGCCCCTTCGAAGATACCCGGCCGGGTGTGCCGGCGGATCAGCGGTACAAAGGCATCAGCGGCATGACCGGCAAGGTGTCCGCGTTCGCTTCGCCGGACGGGATCCAATGGCGAAAGCTCGTGCCCGAGCCCGTCGTCGAGGGGTACGACTCGCAGCACATGGCCTTCTGGGACGCGCCGCGGGGCGAATATCGAGCCTACCTTCGCCACCGTCGCATCGCCGCGTACCAGGCGGGCCTGCAGGAGCTTGGCACCCCGAACATAGAGACGGATGACGAAACCGGGCTGACCGTGGACGGTTTGGACAACGGGCGCGACATCATTACCAGTACCTCGAAGGATTTCGTGAACTGGTCCAAGGCAGAATTCATTACGTACTCCCCGGGCCGCGTCAACGAACTCTACGAGAACAGCATTCAGCCGTACCACCGCGCTCCCCATCTGATTCTGGGTTTCCCCCTGCGCTACATCGACCGCGGATGGAGCGTGGCGACCAAAGCGCTGCCGGAGCTCGAACTCCGGCGGAAACGTGCTGCCCAGCACTCCGATCGCGCGGGAACGGCCATGACCGACGCCATGCTGATGTGCAGCCGCGACGGGAGACACTTCTCGATGTGGCCGGAGTCCTTTATCCGGCCCGGATTGCGGATGAAGGACAACTGGATGTACTGGGACAACTTCGTCTTGATCGGAATGCTGGAAACGGCCTCGCCGATCGACGGCGCTCCCGACGAGCTTTCCATGTACCTCACGGAGGCGTTCTATCGGTCGGGACCACCGAGCCAATTGCGGCGGTACACCCTTCGCATCGACGGGTTCGTATCGGTGAATGCACCCCTGCACGGGGGTGAGATGCTCACGCGGCCGCTCGTGTTTTCCGGGTCCGAGCTGGTGATGAACTACTCGACCTCGGCCGCCGGCAGCGTGCAGGTCGAGCTGCAGGATGCCCAGGGGATCCCCTTGCCGGGATTCGCCCTGGCCGACTCGGAGGTGATGTACGGCGATTCGCTGGAACAACCCGTGCTGTGGCGGGGGAATTCCGATTTGGGCGCATGGGCCGGTACCCCCGTGCGGTTGAGATTCGTGTTGAAGGACGCCGATCTCTTCTCGCTGAGGTTTCGCTGATCTGAAATGAATCCAAAAGAAGTCATGGAACTGGGGGGACGGAACCTTCTCGGCTGGCTCAATCCCGACCGCGACTACCTGCCTACGGGGAGCTGGTGCATTACGCATGACCTGGCCCGGTTGTGGGATGCCCTGTTGCGCCTTGAGGATGCCACAGAATTTGTCATCCCCGGCCACATGGAAGGGTCCATGCTGCGTAATCTGCATTGGCTCTCGGACAATCCGGACGGATTGCTTTTCGTGCCTCCCGGTTTGGATTGGATCGAACCCCGGTTCGAGCTTCACTCCGTGCGGGAGGGCCTCCTGGCGTTCAACGCCCTGGTTCGATTAAGGAACAATCGCTGGGCCGAGGAAGCGGGCCACCACTACCTGGAGACGATCCGCCGCTGTCTGAAACCGGACGGCGCATGGGATCTTCTCGCGTTTGACTATGCCAAGCACTTTCCCGAAATGGCCGACGGTCACGTGACCGATCCGATTCGTGCCCGTGTGAACAGGCTGAGCTCCCACGGGAAATTGATCGAGGCACTGGTCCTGTTCCATCAGACGACCGGAGATCCGTTGGCATTGGAACTGGCAGACGAGCTGGCGCGCTACCATCTGCAACACTCCACGAATCCCGATGGTACGGTGCCCGAAGAGGTCACGAACGAAGGGAACACCGCCGACCGTCAGTCGTATCAATACATGCTGATCGGATTGCTCCTGTTCGGGCTGATGACGCGACAGTCGCAGTACGTCGACCGGGTCCTCAAAACGTTCCAGGTTGGCATGCCCGGCCTGATCGTGAATGAATCCGGCTGGGTAGCGCACGATCTGGGCACGCAGAGATTCTTTGACAAGTCGGGAAATCTGCGGGTCAACACGGAGTCCACCGGGGCCACCGTTCGATTGGCTTTGTGGCTGGCACTTCATACGGGTCACACCGAGATCTACGACGACGTGGAACGTTTACTGCGGTCTCGCATCTTCCCGGGCCAGATCACGGAGAAGGATGGGCCGGAGAACAACCCGGGCGTTGAGATGCACGAGATCGAATTCGGCGGATGGGGTGAGAATTCCTATCCCCATGCGGGGAAAAGCTGTAATCCAAGCGGCACCGCCGAGATCGTGCATACCCTCAGCGCGGTCTATCAGCACATTGCCGCCCGCGAGGAGAGAGGCCTGGTCGTCTATCTGCACCTCGATTACGATGATGATCACGTGCAGATCAACAGCCGACGCGGGGAAGAAGCCGAAGTCACCGTCCGTCCCGGAAATCACGAGGACGTCTTCATTCGCGTGCCCGGGTGGGCGCCCCGTGACACGGTCAGAGTCAGCGTGGACGGCAGTCCCCTCCCCCTTGACTTCACTGATTCGTTTGTGCTCGTCGACAAGCAATTCCTGCGGCAGGGCAGTCGGATCGTACTTCATCACGCACTGCCCACGCGCGAAACAACCGAGACGATGCTCGCCGGCGACACCTACCGATTCGCCTGGCGCGGCGACGAAATCACAGGCGTCCATCCCAACCAGAGGCCGAGGCCGTATTATCCGACGTTGTAAATCCCGTAGAGCGGCTCTTGTGAATCCATAGCCTGAGATTAAGATTGAGGATTAAGGAATGAGATTAAGAAGCGAGTGGAGAGGAGCGATCTTCGTCTTGAGTCTTAATCGAAAATCTTAATCTGCGTACAACGCTACGCGGACCGAACTGCGTCGTTATCCCACTGCTGCCGGTACCTCAGCCTCGGAAAGCTGAAACAGCTTCATGGCGTTGTCACGCAGGATACTCTGCTTGTCCGAATCGGAAATCTCGGCGCGATCGATTCGTCCCCGTTGCATGGGAGGAAAATAGAGCGGGGTGTCGGTACCGTAGAGGATGCGCTCGGAGCCGATTTCCGCCACCGCCCATTCGATCAGGCCGTTGACAATGCTCTGGCCGCTGGAGGTATCGGCAAAGATGTTTCCATGTTTGCTCTGCTGCACCGCACGGACCTGGTGGCCCGGATCTTCATCGATGGTGTTACCGATATGGGCCAGGATGAGGCGCACTTCCGGGAAGTCATCGGCAAACGGCACGAAGTCTTCGGGCAGGCTGTTCTCCTCGCCGCTGTGGGTCAGAACAATGGCTTGATGTTTCGCGCCAAATTCGAAGATCTGCCGGCCATGTTTCTTGATGGGATAGCCATGCTCTTCCGGGTGGATCTTTATGCCGACACAGCACGGCGTCGCAAGCATCTGTTCGGCCTGCGCGTAGGTGTCGGGCTTCAGTGGATCGATCACCACATATTGGCGAAGCTCGGGATGCC
>CAUZEO010000246.1:0-8122 GCA_963578625.1 Kiritimatiellia bacterium
AAATCGTGGACCGGACTTTCGGAGAAAAATATAGAGAACATGCTGCCTGCGCGGGGCGTTTGCACCGGGATCCCGAGCGAAGCCGCCGACGATTGAATATTCTGAATCAATAGGCCGGTCTGCCGGTCGAGGTCAGGATAGGGATCGTGGTCCTTCAACCGTTGTAGCGAGGCGAGGCCCGCGGCCACGGAAATGGGATTTCCGCTCAGGGTCCCCGCTTGATAGACCTCCCCGTTGGGAGCCAGATGTTCCATCAGGTCCGCACGCCCACCAATCGCGCCGATCGGCATTCCGCCCCCAATAATTTTCCCCAGGGTCGTCAAGTCCGGCCGGATGCCGCAGAGCTGCTGGTATCCACCGAATGCCAGTCGGAAACCGGTGATGACTTCATCAAAGATTACCAGTGCGCCGCAGGAACGCGCGAGTTCGGCCGTTGATTTCAGGAATCCATCGCGCGGAGCCACCAGGCCCATATTTCCGGCGAAGGGCTCCAGGATGACGGCGGCCAGATCGTCGCCGTGCTCGCGGATCATCGCTTCGACGTCCTCAACCTGATTGTACCGGGCGACCAGAGTTTGCCCTGCGCAGGATTCCGGCACCCCGGCCGAGGATGCGCTTGCAATCCCGGCGACGCCGCTACCTGCCTTCACGAGAAGGCTGTCCGCGTGTCCATGATAGCATCCGCTGAATTTTAGAAATTTATCACGCCCGGTTGCGCCGCGAGCGAGGCGAATCGCCGTCATGCAAGCTTCGGTACCGGAACTGACGAGGCGCACCCGTTCCATACCTGGAAAGGCCCCGCAGATGGTTTCGGCGAGTTGGATCTCCGCCGCGGTGGTCACTGCGTAGCTTGTCCCCGCTTCCGCGGCCCTCTGCACAGCTTCCACGACCGCCGGGTGGGCATGTCCGAGAATCAGGGGACCGAAGGACATGCAAAAATCGAGGAGGGTGCGGCCGTCTTCGGTTTCAAGGTACGCCCCATTCCCGCGCCGCGCAAAGATAGGATTCCCGCCCACCGAATTGAACGCGCGGACCGGGCTGTTGACACCGCCGGGCATCACACTCGAGGCACGATTTTTGAGATCGGTAGACATGATGTAATCAGGAAGAGGGCGAATGGTAGCAAAATTTACGGGGCAGGCAAGCCACGCGTATCCGAAACCGAAGCGGAGCACGGGTCTCCGACCCGTGTTGCGGAGACTCAACCAGAACCAAGGTAAAAAAATAACAAGGCGCCCGCCCATGTCGAAACCGGGAGAGAAGTCCCGACGCAGCGTTGTCGCACTGTTTCGAAAATTTCCAATATCGAATATTCAATGTAGAATGTCCAAGGCGGAGGGGTTTCCTGATGAAACAACCGCACCTTCGTCATTCGATATCGAGCATTCGATATTCGACATTTCACGGCAGGAATTTGCTTGGGGCTATGTGTCCGGGGCTCCGCTACACGGGTCGGATACCCGTGCCATGTGCGTGGACACCGCGCGCGGTCACTCTGGAGGAGGTTTTATCTGTTCCAGCAGTTCACCCTGCAACCCCGCAGCTTCAATAGCCCGAAGTGTGGACGGGCCTACCGCGAGCCACGTCCGGGAGGCGCCGGTTTCGTCCGGGTAGTTCTCGAAATACGTCCGGACGGTGCTCGCGCTCGTGAACAGAACTCGATCGAAACGCAACCGCGGGAGAGGTTTCCCTGCCACACGTTGGTTTTGATAGAACACGCAGGGATCCAGGGTCACGCCGACATCTTTCAGGAGAGCGGCGCGCTTCTCAACCGGCGCAGCATCGGAGCAGGGGTATAAATACGTGCCGCGATATTCGGGCGAAATTTTGTCCGCGAGAGCCTGCATGCCGCCGAGCGATTCCGCCGCAAGATCCGCTCGCAGTCCGGTTGCCCGCAGCTCGTCCGCGGTGGCGGGACCCACTGCCAAAAGAAACTTTCCTTGCAGGCAGCGAAGATCACTCCACTCCATGATGGTTTCTACAACGCTGCCCACTGCGTAGCGGGAAGAGAACAGAATTCCTTGTGCGGGTGGAAGATGATCCCGGGTCCAGGCGGCGCGCTCCGCGAGCGGTTTAGACTCGAGGCGAATCAGGGGCCAGTGTATCAGCGGCCCATGTCGCAGAAACTGTTCCGGGTTCGTTCCAGTGAAAAGGGTTACGGGTGTCGCATTCAGCGCCTGCAGCCCGACCAGCAGCACGCTTGGACTTTGCAATTCGAGTTGTTCAAGGTCTTCGAGGGTGGCGTGGTGAGAACATTCGTCATCGTATCCGATTTTTTCGCCCACGATAATTGGTGTGTTTGCCGGCCAGCCGGCGTCCAGAAGCCCGCGCAAGATAACCGAACGTTGTTTCACTATCATGTAGACCGCAAGGTTGCCCGTTTCCGGTCCCCGGAAGGGCCCGGGTTCGTTTCCGGGCGCGGCGTGTCCCGAAATGAATGTCAAGTTCCGACCACGATGGCGGTGGGTTAGGGGAGCGTGCGCACGAGCCGCGGCAACCTGCGCGGCGGAGAGGGCAGGCACCACATCGACGCGAATACCCCATGCCGTGAGAAATTCCAGTTCTTCCCCAAGGCGCCCGAAAATCCCAGGGTCACCTCCGTGTAACCTGACTACCAACTCGCCGCGTTCCGCGCGATGCAGCATGCGACAGTTGATTTCGCTTTGCTTTGTCGACTCTTCGCCACCCGTTTTCCCGACTTCCTCCAGCTTCGCTGAATAGGTACCGAGGATTTCGGGTGGCACCAGGCGGTCGTGAAGGATGACGTCTGCGTGGTCAAGATAGCGGGTGACGCGAGATGAAATCATGGAGGCGTCGGCGGGGCATCCCACCAGGGCAACGAGGCCTGCGCCGCGGCGCGCATCGACTGATTTCAGAGCCTCGATGAGTTCCGAATGCCCGGTCGGTACCGCGACGACGATTCGCCCCCTTCGGAGCTCTCGCCCGTCCAAGGGTTCCTCAATCTGAAGGAGGGCAGCGATGTGAATATCAACTGCGGCGCACGGGGCACTCGCCGGATTCGTCCAGAGAGCAACGTCGACTTGGCCCTCCCCCAGCGCCCGCAACACGTCCTCTACTGGAAAAGGAGCCGGATTTCCCAGGGGACTGAGAGCCTCGATCAGGACCGGTAGCGCGTCGCGGAGAACTTCATTGCCGTCGGCGTCCCGGGGGTATCCGAGCTTTATTGTTTCCGGGACCACGCAAGGGCTCCGTCTCGAATGATTGCCGCTGCGGATTCCGCACGTCGCCGGCGCTCTTCAACGTTACCCTCGGCACGGGCCTCGATATCCTCGAGTCCCGTGTACTTGATTTGATTGGCAGTGCGGACTTCATCGCAGCAATCCGGCGGCACGCCGAGATCGATGATGTGAAGAGGAAAGACTGCATGCTCGATATGTTGGGGATAAATGACCGGGTGCGGCGCAGCGGTGGCGCAGATGATTCCTGCCACCCCGTCGAGCAAGTGTTGGAGGTCTTCCAGTCCCGAGCCGAATCCGCCGACACTGTCGGCAAGGCTGGTGGCATTGTCCGGACACCGGCTGGAAACCCGGATCGGGGACGTGCCGCGTTTTCCCAGGTATCGGGCAATGCTTCCGGCCAACGATCCCGATCCGATGACCGCCATCGGTAAACCGGGAGCGGAAAGGCGAAGCATTTCCCGGGAAGCCAGCCCACTCAGCGAAATCATCTGCGCGTCGATGCCGCTTTGTTTTCGCGCTTTGCGGCCTAGTGCCAATGCATCCTGGAAAATGCGGTCCAGCGCCAGGTGGCCTGCGTCAGCCTGGTTTCGAAATTCTTTGTAGGCTTCTCGAACCTGTCCGAGGACTTCCAACTCGCCGAGAATCCTGCTTTCCAGGCCCGCCGAAATCCGCGCAAGCCGCTCAAACGCGACCGCGTTCCGCCAGCGTTGGGAAACCGGTAGGGAAGAGACATCGAAGCTCTGCTCTGCAAAAACCTCCAGCCGCTGGCAGGTGTCCAGCACCAGCACCGGCTTCGGAGAACTTCGGAGGGCACGAACCACCCGCTCCCTTTCAATAGAGGGGGGAACTTCCAGCGAAAATGCTTCAACACAGCTCATAAGATCCGACTCAAACTCCAAATCACAAAATGTAGGACCGGAATTATATGCAACCTTTTTTCTAAATCGAGTAATTCGCCACAAATTTTTGCCGGAGCTCTTGCTCCTCATCGACTAAATCTTTAAAGGACTTACCGTTCCAGGTTCTTTCCAGCGCATTGGCGGCGTCTCCCATCAGGTTAGTAAGTATCTGCCTTCCTACCGCTTGCACATTCCCTAGCGCGGTCTTTTCAGCATCCAGCACGGACCCTTCGAAATACTGTATTACATCGCCGGCCCTAATCTGCCCCGGGTCGCGCGTAAGGAGGTATCCGCCATCCTTTCCGCGGACGCTTGTCGTGAATCCGCCCTGTTTCAAGTCTCGCAAAATCGCCTCCAGAAACCGCACTGGAATCTGCTGCTCCCGGGCAATCTCGGAGATCTTAACCGGGTCACCGTGCGGCCTTTTCGACAGCTCCAGCATTGCCAGAAGCGCGTAAATACAACGATTTGAGATCATTTAAACCTACTATCTACACTATCCCTATAGATGTAGTCGGAATTGGTGGGATTGTCAATGGGGAGAATGCGGACCGGCCGGAATCAGCTAACGGAAAGGTACAATGGTGTGGGGTAGTTTTCAAATCGAATCTGCGCTCCCTAAAGCGGCACGAAATACGGGATAAAACCCCAAAGGGATTGACACCAGCAGCCAGAAATGTAGCCTGTGCGGCCTTTGTCTCTAAGCAGGCGCTTATCTGAGACATCCTCGCAAACCGAAGTAAGAATCAACCCGAAGGGCAGTGGCAGAAATGGCAACAAATCTAATTGAACCTCATGGCGGAGAGCTTGTAGACCTGTACGTCAGTGAGGAGAGAGCGGTCGAACTGAAGGAAGCGTCACGTGAGTGGCCTTCCTGGGATCTTACTCCGCGGCAGGTGTGTGATTTGGAGCTCATCGCGAACGGCGGGTTTTCTCCGCTGACCGGATTTCTCACACAGGCGGACTACGAGGGCGTTCTCGACAAGATGCGCCTCACGGATGGAACTCTCTGGTCCATACCTATCACGCTCGATGTCACGGAAGAGATGGCCGGAAAACTGGAGGCGGGCAACCGGTTGGCGCTCCGCGATCTGGAAGGCAATATGCTGGCAGTCCTGACTGTTTCGGAAAAATGGCAGCCGGACTTCAGCGTGGAAGCGGAGAAGGTATACGGGACGACGAACCAGGAGCATCCCGCGGTTGCGTACCTGATGAACCAATCCAACCCCTGGTACATCGGCGGTACCATCGAGGCGGTGCAGCCTCCAAAATATTACGATTTCGTGCAGTCTCGCATGACGCCTGAAGAAGTGAGGGCGAAATTCACAAAACTGGGTTGGCGGAAGGTCGTGGCCTTTCAAACCCGGAACCCCATGCATCGGGCGCACCAGGAATTGACGTTCCGCGCCGCCGCGGATCTGGAAGCCAACCTCCTGATTCACCCGGTGGTGGGCATGACGAAACCAGGCGACGTGGACCACTACACTCGCGTTCGTTGTTATCACGCGATTCTGAAGCATTACCCGAAGAGTACGGTGCAGATGAGCCTGTTGCCTCTCGCGATGAGGATGGGCGGACCCAAAGAGGCAGTGTGGCATGCCATTATTCGGAAGAACTTCGGCTGCACACACTTGATCGTGGGTCGCGATCACGCCGGACCGGGAAGCGACTCGAAGGGGAACGAATTCTACGGCCCGTATGACGCGCAGGAGCTTTTAAAGCAGCACGAGGAAGAGCTGGGCATTGCCATGGTTCCGTTCCGGATGATGGTCTATGTGCCGGACAAGGATCAGTACATTCCGGTGGACGAAGTGGACGAGAACACGAAGACCGCCTCCATCTCCGGCACCGATTTGCGAGACAGGCTCGCCCGCGGAAGCGAAATCCCGTCGTGGTTCTCTTTTCCGGAAGTGGAGCAGGAGTTGCGGCGAACCCATCCGCCGCGCAGCAAGCAGGGATTCACCGTTTTCTTTACGGGTCTGAGTGGATCCGGCAAGAGCACGATTGCAAACGTTCTTATGGCGAAGCTTCTCGAGATGGGCGGCCGCGCCGTGACGTTGTGGGACGGCGACATTGTTCGGAAGAACTTGTCGAGCGAGCTGGGCTTTTCCAAGGAACACCGCGACATCAACGTCCGGCGCATCGGATTTGTGGCCGCCCAGAACACGAAGAACGGCGGCATTGCGATCTGCGCGCCGATTGCTCCCTACGATGCGGTGCGAAGAGAGAATCGCGCAGCCATCACCGCGTACGGCGGGTATATCCTGGTGTACGTCAACACGTCGGTGGAGGAATGTGAGAAGCGCGATACCAAGGGGCTGTACGCCAAAGCGCGCGCGGGAATCATCAAGGAATTCACCGGCATCTCAGATCCATACGAAGTGCCCGAGGATGCGGATCTCATGCTCGATACCGTGGATACCACGCCGGAGGAGTGCGCCCAGCAGGTATTCCTGCATCTGGAAAAAGAAGGGTACATCGGCGCCCCCGGGTAATCGGGAAAATCGCCTTTACGCTGATCATGGGCCTTCGGGTCATTGGGAGATTAGGCCTCATGCATGGGGCATCCTGCCGCAGGGGAGAGATCGAGCGTGTGGGTATGATGTTTCGTGCGCTCGTAAGCGTCGTCGGCGTTGTAAAGATCCAGCGCCCGGTCCTGTGAGACCGCGATCTCGTTCGAGATTACCGCTTTTCGGATTTCCGCGTTTGCGGAGTCCTTGACTTCATCGTCGCGACCACTGAAGCGAGCCTTTGTGGATCCGGATGCCTGCTCCTTCCGTTGCGAAAAGGCGTTTTCGTAGGAGCATTTGGCCGATGCGATTTCCATGATTGTGCCATCGTTGCCGGCGGGCACCTCAACTTCCACCAGCGCGTATTTCTCCTGTCCGCCATAGAGCGGGTTCATGTAGAGCTTCACGGTGTCGCCCTTGATCTGGCCATCGCGCCCGATAATGCGAACGGAACGAACGCCGGCGGGACAGGTAATCTCGACGAGGATCTGTCGCGCGGCCACGCTCAACATATCACCGAGTTCCTTGGCAAATATTCGCGGCAGGTCGACACTGGATTCCACGAAGCAGTGATTGCCGTCGCTGGCCTCGGCCATTTGCGTCATCAGGTCTTCGTTGAAGTCGGCGCCGACGCCTACCGTCGTGACCGAGATGCCTTCCTTCAGGAGCCCGGTGCCCAACCGGGCCGGGTCAGCCGGCGAGTTGGGGCCCACGTTGGCCAGTCCGTCGGAGAGAAGAATGAGGCGGTGGATGTACGGATTGGGCATATTCTTTTTCAGTTCGGCTGCTCCCTGGCTGACGCTGCCGAAAAGAGCGGTGTTTTCGCGGGGCTGGACGCCGTGAATACGGCTTTCCATCCACTCGGTAAGACTGGCGCTCTGAGCGGGAATAAGAGAATCGACTTCATGGTCATAAACCACAAGAGAGAAGATGTCGTTCCGGTTGAGGCGGCGAAGGGCTTCCACTGCCGCTTCGCGCGCTTTTTAGCTCTTATTGCCGGACATGGATCCGGACCGGTCCAGCACGATACCCAGGTTGACCGGGGGCCGTTCCACCTTTTGGTCTGGGGGCGGGGCGTCCGGTGAAATCTTAATGACCGTGGTTTGCGGGGTATCGGCGGGAAGAACCTTGCGGTCGAGATCGACACCACAGCGTAGAAGCGGATGTTCCTCCGTGGCGGGAGCGGAGGTTGTCCGCGCAGATACGAAGAGAGTCAATATTGCAGGAGCAAACTGTTTGTAGTTCATTTTACGTTCCTTCTGTAAGCGAGAGTTTTGAGCCGCTTTTCGGCCCGTTGTTCATACTACTATCCGTATGGTGAGGCCTTCTTCGGGTCAGGAGTCCGTAAATGAGTTGTAAAAAAAATTGTCATGCGTTACCGTGGCAGCCCGTTTTGCATGGGAAATGCGTAAGGCCTGAGCACGATGAGCACCGACACCCAGCCAGCCCCTGAAGATCAGGGGGACGCAAAAGTTTCGCAGGATCTTTTGCTGGATTTGAATTTTGTGCCCGA
>CAUZEO010000247.1:0-8107 GCA_963578625.1 Kiritimatiellia bacterium
TTTCCCTCGTTCCGAGAGGGGTATGCCGGCCTGGTGCCTGTCAGGGAGCCATGACGCTCTCGATGACCTCGGCGAGAACTTTCATTGTCGCAGGTTTCTGCAGGTAGGCGTGGATCCCGATCCCCTTCACCTCTTCAATTTTCTCTTTTTCCGCAAACGCGGAGAGGATGACGACCCGCTGGTCGGGCTTGATCGCCTTTATTGCCTTCAGCGTAGCCACACCGTCCATCCCCGGCATGACCATATCGAGGATGACGAGGTCCGCTTGATGAGTCTTCAGATACTCGACCGCGTCGTGCCCATTGGGGATGGTATGCACCGAGTGCCCCAAGCTGGACAACAGAAGCTGGTTCACTGCCAGTAATTCCGGCTCATCGTCAACCAACAATATGGATGCTCGCAGAGGATCCTCGTTCACGGCCGCCCCTAAATAGTAAGTGCTTCAGACAAGAAACCCGGATATTATTTTGAGGACGGAATGGTGTCAAAGGACTTTCTTCCGGATCGGGAAGATAAAATTCAACTTTCGAGTTGGTTTCCGGCCCAGGCTCGCATGAATTCTATCAGCTCCTCATTTTCGGGACTCCGGCAATTTCGAACATAATACCCGGAGGAGCAGACTCCGCAATGGAGTGCCTGCTCTGCGCCGCATCCGCTGAGGAGCCCGTGGCAGAATCCGGCGTTGAACACGTCTCCTGCTCCTGTCGTCAATTTCGGATGCGATGTGTGGGGGCCGCAAACCTCGTATGCGCCGGAGGAATCGGCGGCGTGCGCGCTCGTGGTGGGGTGAATAATTACGATTGAAAGCCCCAAGGCATCGCGAATCAGGCGACAACGCTCACTGAGATCGTCACCTGGCCCGAGCCCGAGGACGTCGGCGCAGTAATTGGATTCGTTCTCGTTGAGACCGAAGATTACGTCGGTCGCAGCCTGGAGGCCCGAGAGCAAGTGAAGGGCGTGCAGCAGATCCTCACTTGGTCTTTTTGCTGGATCGGCCAGATCGACAAAGACGTGGGGACGGCAATTCGCCTCACGAATCAGGTCGCGAAACCCTTCAAAGAGACTATTCATGTACGGCAGCATCGTCCAATTCACGAATCCGATCAGATCCATCCCGCAGAGCAGCGCATTCAGATCCTCGATTGAGATCTGATCAAGCAGTCTATCCCACGATATTTCCGCCAGATTTTGCGTTTTCCCCAGCATGACCTTCCCATCCAGGAACTCCAATGCGGTCGTTTGGGCCGGCTCGGCGAGCAAAATAACCCGGTTGCAGGCGGCGGCAAGATCCTTAAAGACCGGGGCCACGCTGTCTTTTCCCAGCGCGCCCGCGTAGGTAACTTTGTGCCGGTAGCGTGCCATGGCGTTGGCCATAATCGGACCGTTGCCGCCAAGTTTGGTCATCAGGGAAACAATTTCGATGTTGCAGCTCAATCCCGCCGCATCGCGAATCCGGTCGCCGAATGATGCCATTGTGTCAAGTCGCTCGAACGTATCCACACCGGTTCGGACGTTCACGGCGTGAACGATTTCATCGATGAATCCGTCGAACCCCAATAAAACGGCCCGTGAGTCTGCCCCGTTCGACAGGATTTCAGCAGCGGAAAGCAAGGTCTCTGCATGACTGGACATGGGTCCGCTATATCACTTTCTCCCTGCTTTAGGGAATAATTGCCTCGGATTAACATTTCGCTTCAGAATCGGTGCATGGTATTGTACCGGATTCACAATGGTCCAATTTCCTAACATGGTGTGAGCATGCCACAGGAGTGGATTTCAGTATCGGGAGCGCGTGAGCACAATCTGCAGGGGATCTCCGTCCGGATCCCCAGGAATCGGCTCACCGTCATTACCGGACTTAGCGGGTCAGGTAAATCGTCTCTTGCATTCGATACCTTGTATGCGGAGGGACAGCGCAAATACGTCGAGAGCCTGTCCGTCTACGCCCGCCAGTTTCTGGAGCAGATGCAGAAGCCGGACGTGGATACCATTGAGGGGCTTTCACCCGCCATTGCCATCGAGCAGCGCACCGCGGGCGCGAATCCGCGCTCTATCGTAGCGACCACCACGGAAATTCATGACTACTTGCGCCTCTTTTTCGCGAATATCGGGCACACTCACTGCTACCAGTGCGGTCGCGCCATCGCCCGGCAGAGCGCGGAGGAGATTGTGGAGCAGATGCTGGGCCTGCCCGATCTGACGCGGATCATGATTCTCGCGCCATTGGTGCAGAGCCGGAAAGGCGAGCACGAGGATGTCCTGCAGTCGGTTCGGAAGGATGGATTCTCCCGGGTTAGAGTCAATGGCGAACTTCTCGAACTGGACCAGGTTCCTGCATTGAACAAGCGGAAAAAGCACTCGATCGATGTGATCGTGGATCGACTGGTGATCAACGACAAGGTTCGGTCCCGGCTCGCCGACTCGGTTGAAACCGCGTTGAAGCAGGGGGATGGAATGCTCATGGGGCTGGTACAGACGGGTACTGACCAGTGGCTTGAAACCCTGCACTCCTCGAAGAACGCCTGCCCTTCCTGCCAGATCAGTTTCGATACCCTGACGCCCAGGCATTTCTCTTTCAATAGTCCGTACGGAGCTTGCACGACTTGCCTGGGTTTGGGAACGAAGGAAGAGTTCGACGAGGATCTGATCGTTTCGGATGTCTCGAAATCCCTCGCAGATGGAGCCGTCGCTCCCTGGAAGCGGGGCGGACGGCTGTTGATCATCTACTACAACAAGTTGCTCCGGGCTATGGCGGCGCACTACGATATCGACATGGCGATTCCCTACCAGGAGTTGCCCGCGGACTTTAAGCGAATTCTGCTCCACGGTTCCGGAGATGAGATCGTTCCCTTCAAGTATTATCGCGGGTCCCGCTTGATCACGACGGAGAAGCCGTTTGAGGGTGTGATCCCGAACCTTGCCCGCAGGTACGAGGAGACCGAAAGCGAGTATACCCGCCAGCGACTGCGTTCGTACACCAGCCGGCAGAAGTGCCCCTCTTGCGCCGGTGCCCGACTGCGTCCCGAATCGCTCGCCTGCACCGTCCGTGACAAATCCATCACCGATCTAACTCGGATGTCCATCCTTGCTGCGCTCTCTTTTTTCGATGGGCTGGATTTGACGGATCACGAGGAGCATATTGTCCGCGACGTCGTGAAGGAAATCGGGCAGCGGCTTCAGTTCATGACGAATGTGGGATTGGACTATCTTACGCTGGATCGGGAAAGCGGTACGCTCTCCGGTGGAGAAGCGCAGCGCATCCGCCTGGCCACTCAGATCGGCGCCGGCCTTGTCGGGGTCCTGTACGTTCTCGACGAGCCCAGCATTGGTCTGCATCAGCGCGACAATCGGCGTCTGCTCGATACGCTGCACGGACTCAGGGATCTCGGCAACACCGTCATCGTCGTGGAGCATGACGATCAAACGATTCGCGAAGCGGATTATGTCGTGGACCTGGGTCCCGGGGCCGGAATCCACGGGGGCCACGTCGTATCGCAGGGTTCGGTCGAAGATCTTCTGGCGTCCCCCCGATCGTTGACCGCGCGCTACTTGCGGCAGGATGTCGCTATTCACTTGCCGCCGGAACGAAAGAAGGCGGAGAACGGATATCTCGAGGTCGTCGGCGCATCGGAAAACAACTTAAAAGACATTCATGCGCGGTTCCCGCTGGGATTGCTGGTTTGCGTGACCGGTGTGTCCGGCAGCGGGAAAAGTACGCTCGTTGACGACATTTTACGTCGCGCGCTCTTTCGCCATTTCTATGCATCGAAGGACCGTCCGGGTCAGTTCCGGGAGTTGGTCGGCATCGAATTGGTGGACAAGGCCATCGTCATAGACCAGGCTCCGATCGGAAGAACGCCACGAAGCAACCCCGCCACCTATACCGGGGCGTTCTCTCTGATCCGGGATCTGTTTGCTCGGCTGCCCGCGTCGAAAGTCCGCGGATATGGCGCCGGCCGCTATAGTTTCAACGTCAAGGGCGGGCGGTGCGAATCGTGCCGCGGGGATGGTGTTATTCGGATCGAAATGCACTTTTTACCTGACGTCTACGTCACCTGTGAACACTGCCGAGGGCAAAGGTACAACCGGGAAACTCTCCAGATAAAATACAAGGGCAAGAGCATCGCCGAAGTCCTGGACATGACGATTGACGAAGCGCTGGAGTTTTTCCGCCCGGTCCCGGGAGTCGAGCGCAAGGTTCGCACGCTCTCCGAGGTGGGGCTGGGATATCTTCGATTGGGGCAGCAGGCGACCACCCTGTCAGGCGGCGAAGCGCAACGCCTCAAGCTATCCACGGAACTCAGCAAGAAATCAACAGGCCATACGATGTACCTCCTCGACGAACCAACGACCGGCTTGCATTTTGCCGATGTTCATCGGTTGATTCAGGTCCTGAACCGACTCCGTGATTCCGGGAATACGGTTGTGATTATTGAGCACAATCTGGATGTTATCAAGATGGCCGACCATGTGATCGATCTCGGCCCGGAAGGCGGGGAGGCCGGTGGTGGAATCGTGGCGGAAGGCACACCTGAGCAGATCGCAGCCAATCCCGGTTCTCACACTGGGCGGTACCTGGTAGACGTGTTGGCGCAGATTCATGGGAAGACGGGAAACGAGAAGCAAGACAGCGATGAGGATCAGGGAGGCGTCCGAAAGCGCCGTCGCAAGCACGGAACTTCGTCCGTAGGCTCCGTGGGCCCCTGAGAACAGGAGGAATCGAGTGGGTTTTTGGATGAGGAGGGTGGTGGCCCGGGCCGTTTTCGGGTGGTGCATTGCGTTGACTTTCGCGTCAACGGTCCACGCGGACTTTTTGCCGTGGGGAAAAGCGGACGAGCGCGCGTTTATTGCCGGCCGTTCTGCTTTGGAGGACGGGATGTTCGAGGTGGCCCGCCAGAATCTCGAAGCATATATTTCCGAAACGCGCGCGAAACAGGGAAAGGCGCGGGCGTCGGTGCTTCTTGCGGAATGCCTTCACGCGCTGGGGCGGTACGAGGATGCGATTCTGCTATTGGCGGATCATCAAAAAGGGGCTCAGCGTGCAGGAATCGAGGCGGATTTCTCCTACTGGAAAGCGCGCTGCTATCAATCCCTGGGGGAGCCCGATCGCGCGTTGGAGTTGTTGGCGAAAGCAGAGGAAAACGGACCAGGAAGTGCCTCGCTCCCTGCGGTGATGCAACTGGCCGCTGCCGTTCTTATTGAAATAGGTGACCACGACGGCGCGGCGGACAAATTCGCCGAGTTTCTTGCTGCCTTTCCTGACCGCGAAGATGCGGCGGAAGTGGCATTGGAAAGAGCGAAAGTCTTTATCGAGTGCGGCCGCAATGCCCGGGCGTTGGAAGCTCTTGTAACCTTGAGCGACGACTATCCGGACGCCGTGGCTTCGCTGGAAGGAGCACTACTCATCGGCAAGCAGCTCCGGCTCCTGGACGATGTCGGGGGGGCGAGGGCAGCACTTTTTCCACTGGCGACGAATCTTCAGGTCCAGGTGGAACTTCGGGCGGAAGCCTGGTTCGAATGCGCTGAGATGGAACGGGAAGCCGGCGATTTCGAAAACGCGGACCATGCGCTGGCCCAGGGCATTCTTTTGACCGGCGATGCCGGCGCGCGCGCGAGGGCACAGGCGGATCGCGGACGCATCCTCGTATTGTTGGGGCGGGAGGAAGAGGGGTTTTCGCTCATGCGTGAATCCGTTTTGAATCAGCCGGATCCCGTTGCCGCGGCGGCGATTCAGATTGCATTTGCCGAAATGCTGCAGCAACAGGACAAGCACGGGCAGGCCGTGCAGGAATACCAGGTATTCATGGAAGCGTTTTCCGGACAGGGCTTGGATTCGCGTGCCCTGTGGGGAAAGGCGTGGAGCCTTTGGGATCTTGGACGGTTCACGGAAGCGGCCAGTGTTTTCGAAAAAGTTTACGAACTGAATCCGGATCAGGAAATGCGTGCCGACTCGTTAATGAAAGCCGCGGACTCCCATTTTGCGGAGGGACAGTTCAACGCGGCCGCGGAGATATATCGGCGCTTTCGCGAGGAATTTCAAACTCACGCGCAGCGAGGACAGGCCCGGTTCCAGGAGGCGGAGTCATTTGCACAGGCCGAAGATTTCGACCGGGCGATCGAGTTGTTGGAAGACATTGCCCGGGAGAGCGCAGGAGGGCCCGAAGCGGGAACTGCCGCTTACCGGCGCGCATTGATGCTTGAGCGGGCGAAAAGGTACGAAGATGCTGTATTAGCGTACAGCGAGCTGCTGGAAACGGGCGGGAAAGAAGAGATCCCCGTCGAGGCGATGCACCGACGTGGCATTGTACGGTTTCGGCAGGGCGAGTATGAAATTGCGCTCGATGATTTCAGTCGCGTAGTTGAACTTGCAGAGCCCGGTCTGATGACGGACGAAGCCCACCAGATGCGGGGAGAGGCTTTGTACATGCTCCAACGCGACACGGAGGCGCTGACAATCTGGCAAAACTTGATCGAGACAAATCCCGATTCGCCGCTCGCCCCGGTCATTCGATTCAGGCTGGGTGTGTACCAGTGGAACATTGGCGATTACGTGAAAGCCGAAGACCAGTTTCTGTCGCTGTTTCAAACCACTCCCGAGAACGAGTTGGCCGAGCAGGCTCTTTACCTTGCCGCGCGCTCCGCCGAGAAACTGTCGAATCACGTCCAGGCTCTCGATCACAGCAAAACCTTGATCCGCGCGTATCCGGATAGTGCACTGACGCCGAAAGTGCGGATTCTCCAAGGGGAGATTCTACGCGAGATGGGGCGGTTCTCGGTGGCGATTATTTCACTCGAGCAAATTATTCAGAATTGGCCCGATTCACCGCTGGTGGACCACGCGTGGGGTCTCATCGGAGACTGCCAGCGCACGTTGGGAACCGGAACGAACGGCGCCGCCCGGGCTGCCCGCTTCCAGGAGGCGCTGGATTCGTTCGGAACGGTGGTTGACAGCCCCGCGGCGCCGCCGGAGATGAAACTACAGGCAAAATACAAAATTGGACGAGTGATAGAGCACCTGGATCTCCCGGACGATGCGCTCGACGCTTATACGGAAGTAGTTTATGCATACCTCAGCGAGTGGGCGACGGGTCACAGGCTGGGATCCCTGTATTTCGAAGAGGCCGCGTTACGGGGAGCGCGAATGCTGGAACAACGCGGGGAGACGCGTGAAGCCATCAATCTCTTACGCCAGGTAGTGAACGCGAAGGGGGTGGGGGCGGATCAGGCGGAAGAGAGGATCCAGAAAATTCTGGAGCAGGACGAAGGGGAGTAGCTGTGCGCCCTGAGGTGGAAACTTATGATGTAGCCTCATTCGTGAGGAAAACCGGACGTATGAATTCAGGAAGTAGCTATCGATGTTGGAATTGATTCAGACCGGCGGCCCGGTGATGTGGCTTCTGGCCGCGTGTGGTTTCGTGACCGGGTTGATATTTTTTGAGCGTCTCCTGCACCTGCATCGGGCACAGATAAATTCCGGCGATTTTCTTCAGGGCATTTATAACATTCTTCGACGGAATAATATCGTGGAAGCGGTGAGCATCTGCGAGGAAACCCCGGGGCCGGTTGCCTACCTTGTCCGGTCCGCGGTGCTTCACTACGATGAGCCGCGAGAAAGTATTGAGCAGGCAGTACACGAAGCCGGGCTGCATGAAGTGCCCCGACTGGAGCGAAATCTGAATATGCTCCTGACGCTGGCCCAGATTTGCCCCCTGGTCGGCCTGCTGGGCACTGTGATCGGAATGATCAATTCGCTGGTTTCGATGGAGCAGGGATCGCCGCTCGTACACTCCGGAGATTTGAGCCAGGGTCTGTGGCAGGCCCTGATCACGTCGGCGGCCGGTCTCGCCATCGCGATTCCAGCCTACGTGGGATATAATTTCCTGCTGGGCCGCGTCGAATCCCTCGTGCTCGACATGGAACGTGCAGCGGGGGAGATTCTGACCTTTCTCAGCAAAGGGCAGTCGGAGGCGTAGGACGCCATGAAGCAGACCGTCGATCCCGTTTACGAGAGCCTGCGGTACGTGGGTCGCAGGTTTCATCCGCGTTCCCGTCGTTATCGCAGATTTGTGGAACTGTCTCCTCTAGTGGATGTGGCGTTGCTCCTTTT
>CAUZEO010000248.1:0-8011 GCA_963578625.1 Kiritimatiellia bacterium
TGACGATTCTGGCGATCGCGGGTGCGGCGCAGGTGGCCTCGGCCACGGACTTCAGCGACGCAGTGAACGCCCTGAATCCTGTTGGATACTGGCAGGGCGAGGGGAACTTCAACGACTCGACCGCCAACGCCAACCACCTAACGGGGTTCATCCATGGCGGCGGTACACCCGGTTTTACCGCGGGTCCGGGTCATGCGGGTATGCTTGGCGACGCAATGGATTTCCGGCACCCCGGCGGCCAGAGGGGAGCCTATGTTGCCATCGATGCGGCAAATGCGCTGACGTTGAATGGGAGCGAGTATACCATCAACGCGTGGGTTACCCAGGAGGAGATCAACGGCACTTGGGGGTTTGTTGCGACGCAGCGCGGCACTGGCTGGTGTTGCCCGGCTGAATGGAACTACAGCCTCTCGTATGCTACAGGAGAAACAAGTTCGGCATTTAAACCGTTTATCCTGGGTAGCAATGCTTCCGTCACCGCCGCTGACAATTTTGACGGCGATTGGCATATGCTGACCGTGTCGGCGACCGTTGGCGGCGGCACCGCCAACTTATACGCCGATGGCGTACACCAAGGCTCCGTCGGATTGGGCGGGGCAACCTTTGCCGTGCACGGCCAAGATGGGGCGTATTTTCAGGTCGCCAATCCGATAAACCCCGTTTCACACGCCGCCGGCGACGCCAACTATGGGGGCAATGATCTGAACGGTCGGATCGACGAACTGGCGGTCTTCGCCACGGCGCTCAGCGCAAGTGAGATTCAAGGCCTCTATGATGCCGCAGGGGTCCCCGAGCCAACGACGCTGGCCCTGCTCGGCCTGGGTTCGCTCGCCTTCCTGAGGCTTCGTCGCCGAGGCTAAGGCGAAACACAGGACAGCCCATGGATTGGGTAAGTCTTGCATAAAATGGTTACCTGCGCGGGGAGGACGGCTCACGTCCTCCCCGCGTTTTTTTCATTCCACTATATGGTAAAAAATTGATTCGGATTGCGATTAGGATCATGATTCGGATTCAGAATTAATTCGGACCCGCCTGCAATCCGCCGCGGCGGATTGCACCACGGGCAAGTCCAGGGTAGTGAGCGAGTGTAAGCGGGGGCACGTGTTGAGGGTGAGGAAGGCAAAACCTCATAGAACCGTTTTCGATGCGGCACTCTCGTCGAGCCTCGAGTGGAAAAGCGACGCCGAGGCGTCGCACTCCATACGGAGTGCTTCGGCTTGCCGCAGCTCTACCACTCGAGGCTCGACGAGAGTGAACACGCAAAACAGCTACAAACGTGGAGCGTTTACGCTCATCGAACTACTCGTGGTGATCGCGATCATCTCCGTGCTTGCCGCCCTGCTTGTGCCTGCGCTGAATAACGGGTTGACAGCCGCGCGAACCATCACATGTGCTTCCAATCTGAAGCAGATCCAATTGGCCGCGTTCTTGTACCTGAGAGATCATGGCGTATTTCCCCCTCATTACGACTACAGAGACAAAAACGGGGATGGCATCGCGGACGGTCCATTTTGGTGCTACGACGGCTCGATTCCGAACGGTGTCATGGCCTTCAGCTATTTCGCAGGGCCCTATCTTGCGTTTGACGTAGTTTACGGAGGGTCCCCGACCCGGGGAGAGGGTTCCGTTTTTGATTGTCCCTTGACGGACGGAGGAGTTTTTTTCGGTACTCACGGTACTCACATTGGGTATGGATATAATGAAACCGTTGGTTCCAATCACAACTATCGTCAGGTTGGAATGGAGGATATCGCGAATCCGACCAAAGTGATCGCATTCGCTGATACCTGGGGCTACGTTGTGAGTCCGGACCCTTTCCGCCGGTATTGGGCAAGACCATTAGTCGGTATTCGCTATCACGCGGATGAGCGATTCAACGCGGCATTCGTGGACGGACATGTGCTGGCGCTGTACAAAGAAGATGTAGAAGATTCGAATTTTGAAGTGCAATAGACTCCACATTATCCAGGATTGCTTTTAAGATTCTGATTCACCACAATCTGCTTGCATAAAATTTTTGAGCTCGAAACAGACCTGAGGTCAGTCCCGAATGGCAGTGCCATTCGCGTTTGACCCTGTAGTAACTCATTTTTTTAGTGGCTATGGCCGCACACAGACCACAAAGAGAGCCTGAATGGAGCGAACGCGGCGCGTTCACGCTGATCGAATTGCTCGTGGTGATCGCGATCATCGCCGTGCTGGCTGCACTGCTTATGCCTGCGATGAAAAACGCGTTGGCAGCTGCGCGAACCGTCACGTGCGCTTCCAATCTGAGGCAGATCCAACTGGCCGCGTTCTTGTACCTGAAAGATCACGGCGTCTTTCCCCCTCACTACGACTACAGGGACCGGAACAATGACGGCGTCCTCGACGGTCCAACCTGGCAATACGACGGCCTCAGGGATGAAATTCACTACACCCCATATTTTGCAGGGCCCTATATTGGAGAAAACATCCTTGCCGGGCCGTCCAAGGGAAAGGGTTCCGTTTATGATTGTCCCTTCATGGAAGGAGGGATCGGCGACAGCAGAAATCACCAGAGTTACGGAATCAATCGGAGCACGAGTCCCAATAACGTGCAGGGTGTCCAGGTTGGAATGGAGGACGTCGCGAAGCCGACCAAAACGATCACGTTTGCTGATTCCTGGAACTACCTCATAAGTCCGGACCGTAATCACGGCTGGTATTGGGCACGCCCCCTCTTGGGTGTTCGCTATCACGACGACGAGCGATTCAGCGCGGCGTTTGTGGACGGACATGCGCAGTCGTTGTACAAAGAAGATGTAGATGATTCGAATTTTGAAGTGGAATAGACTGCGAAACAATTTTTGTTGTCTGTGAGATTTATCATTGGCCCGGGCACATCTGTGAGTTCTGCTGAGCCGGTTAAGGGTATCCGAGGAAGGGTGGCGAGGAAGTGTACGAGGAAGTGTAGGAAATGTTCAGCGCCCTATAGGGTGCACACTTACCCCCCACCCTTCCTCGGATACCCTTAACCGAACGCCTTACTCGATCCTCTAGCCCTGCAGAAAAATCGACAAAACTCGCAACAAAGGCCCTATCGTGCGTCACGTAAGCTCAGTGCCATTCGCGTTTGAGCTGATTCACCCACGAGCAAGTCGAAGATCCCGGGTCACGTGCCGGGGCTCGTGGGGGTCTGAAAATCGCACGTTAAATACGCACAAGCGCAAAGCGTTTACCCTCATCGAATTGCTCGTAGTGATCGCAATCATCGCCGTGCTGGCTGCACTGCTTATGCCTGCGATGAAAAACGCGTTGGCTGCCGCGCGAACCGTCACGTGCGCTTCCAATCTGAGGCAGATCCAACTGGCCGCGGTCTTATACCTGAGAGATCATGGCGTCTTTCCCCCTCACTACGACTACAGAGACAGGAACAATGACGGCATCGCGGACGGTCCACTCTGGTATTACGACGGCCCCACTCTTGGTGTTCACTATACCCCTTTTTTTGGAGGGCCCTATCTTGGAGAGAATATACTTACAGGGCCGTCCCGGGGAGCGGGTTCCGTTTATGATTGCCCCTTGTTGGATGGAATGCGCAACGGCAGAAATCACCAGAGTTACGGAATCAATATGATCACGAGTCCCAATAACGTGCAGGGTCAGATGGTTGGAATGGAGGAAGTCGCGAAGCCGACTGAAACGTTCACATTTACTGATTCCTGGAACTACGGAATAACCTCGGATCGCTGGTCCGGCTGGTATTGGGCACGACCCTTGTTCGGTGTTCGCTATCACGAAGACGAGCGATTCAACGCGGCTTTTGTGGACGGACATGTGCTGTCGTTGTACAAAGAACAAGTTGATGACTCGAATTTCGAAGTGCAATAGACTGCGAAACAATTTTTGTTGTCTGTGAGATTTATCATTGGCCCGAACGCACCTGTGAGTTCTGCTGAGCCGGTTAAGGGTATCCGAGTAAGGGTTTTCTGTTAAGGGTGGCGACGAAGTGTACGAGGAAGTGTAAGAAAGACCCTATTCGCTCACGTGCACACTTAAACCCACACTTAAACGCACGCTTAACCGCCACACGTACTCGGATACCCTTAACCGAACGGCTTACTCGATCCTCTCTCCCTGTCGATTATATCGCATTCCCCACTAGAAAAGTCCCTGGAATTCCGGCAACACCGAAAAAAGGCTGAGCAATGGCAAATTCCAATAACCTACCAAACGGCGCACTCGACATCGGTTCCCGGCTCGAGCTCTTCATCGATAAGGGAATCATCGATCGTCTCCACGGGGCCGAGCGGCGGCGGCATCATCCCGTGCCGCAGGAGGTCGTCATGGTGTTTGACCGGCCCTGGGAGGGCAACTGGACCAGCGGAATGTCCGTCCTGAAGACCGACGATGGCCGCTACCGCCTCTATTACAAAGCAGGCAGGCATGGATCGCCGGAGTGTACCGGGGCAACCCTTCTGTCGACGTGGACACCCGCAGCTCATTCGGCTGTTACGCCGAGAGTGATGACGGCATCACCTGGACCCGGCCGTCCGTGGGGCTGTTCGAGGTGGCGGGCACGCGCGACAACAACGTGATCCTGCCCCCGGAGATCGGCAACAATTGCGCCGGTGATTTCAGCCCTTTCGAGGATACCCGGCCGGGCGTGCCGGCGGACCAGCGGTACAAAGGCATCAGCGGCATGACCGGCAGGGTGTCCGCGTTCGCCTCGCCGGACGGGATCCAATGGCGAAAGCTCGTGCCCGAGCCCGTCGTCGAGGGGTACGACTCGCAGCACATGGCGTTCTGGGACGCGCCGAGGGGCGAATATCGAGCCTACCTTCGCCACCGTCACATCGCCCTGTACCAGGATCGCGTTCTGCACACCTGCCGCGGCGGCCGCGTGCCGGGAAAATGGCAGACGGTGGCATTGTAATTCCGTACGAGTTTAGCGTGTTTTGGACCCCACCAAACTTGTTCGGTGGGGAATAGGATTCTGCACTACGCGCCTAAAAGACAAAATTGGAGCCCGGAAGAAAGCGCTGAAAGAGCTGCGCTCCCTCCTCGCTCTGCCTGGGCTTTTTCTATTTCTTTTTCCCGTCTTTAGTGCAAAATCATCGCATCATTGAGCAAGCCACGGTGGTGGCGAGGCTAAACACGTACGAAACACCACAATGAGGATGACACTGATGATGATACTAGCCTACGTTTATCACCGACTTTCTATTGCGCGGCCTGATGTCACACGAAATCAAGAGGTTTCCCGGTCCCTGCGACCTCAACGTGTGCCTGTGAATACATGGTTCCTGTTTTGCAGTATTCTGCTGATCGCAAGCGTTTCCACACCGGCGAATGAACTCGCGGAGTACCGCAAGCATCTGACGCTTTTCAGTCTAAAGACAACCGGGCCGGTTCTGGACGGCCGCCTGGATGATCCTTGCTGGAACAATGCCCACGTTCAGACGGCCAAGGGATTCGTTCTGCTCATGGACGAAGGGAAAATCGAGACGCCCGCCGCCGATACCGAGGTGATGAGCTGTTACGACGACACGCATCTCTACATTGCTGCGAAACTCCACGAGCCGGGCATGGACAAGCTGAAGGTGTCGACGCCGGTTCAGCCCTGGATGGGAGACTGTATTGAAGTTTTTGTCGATCCGACCGGCGAAGGCCGGGACTATTTCCAATTCATCACCGACACGGTCACGAATACCTTCAGCGGGTTCAATGAAGGCGGGCAAATCGCATTAATCTCGTTCGAATGGTCGGTGGAGGTCGCGAAGGCGGAGAACTACTGGTCGGTAGAAATGGCCCTGCCTTTTGAGTCGCTCGGTGTTGAAACACCTGCGGACAACGAACGGTGGGATTTCAACATGGGCCGGGAACGCTACGTTGAGCTGGAGAATTCCGCGTGGGCGACGATGGGCGGCTTTGCGCAGCGGGAGCGATTCGGCCGGCTCGCATTCTACTCCCGCCACGAGATCAAGGCGGACATGAGCTATTGGGAGAATTCCGACGCGGACCCGCTGATGAGACGAAAGGAGGTCTCCGGCATCAAGATGGCCGATCGCTTCCTGCGTGGAGGCGAGGGCACGAAGAGGACTCCGGATCTCTGGTCCTATTTCCCCTACGAAGCCGACCGTGGCGAGAAGGCTCCCAGCGGATATTTCCCTACTCAGGGCTACCTCAATGCAGAGACAAAGGCGAATCATCCCGAGTTCTACCAGGCTGCCATGGACATCAACCGGCTCCTGGTTCAGACGAGCTTCCTCGAAGAGAAGCTGCGCGCCGCCACACGCGCAGCGTTCTACGGTACGAACCTGGCGGCAGGGGATTCCGGGAGCACGGCATTTGCCGCCGACATGGGAGAAATGCAGAAGGAAAACAGCGCCATCCAAAACGGCGTGAATGAGATCTATCAATTCTACGGGCGGGCGTACGATGCGGATCGAAGCGTAGAACTCTTGTCCGGACTGGATTCGCAGATCGAGGCGATTGCGTCCAGGATCGGGACCCTTGAAGAACGGATCGAAGAATTCGTCTCCACCTCGGCGTCCACGGTAGCCGGGAAGACGGGGCCATGGAAAAGCGCGCCGCTTGAACTCTCTCCGGAACAGTTGTACCCGAACGACGACGGCACCAGTCAAAGGTATCAGTTCACGGCCTTCAGCGGTGCTCATACCGAACCTCTGTGGCCGCTGGGTCCATTTGACGGCTTTCACATCGACCATCCAATTCCGTGGCCGATCACAGACGTACCCGGCGAATATAAGTTTCCGAAACTGCGCGGATATATCGATCGCATCCTCCGGGAAAGCGGCGGCAAGATCGATAGCTTTTCCTGCACCGAGCCGAGTTATCGCGGTATGGTGATTCCCATGACGGAGTGGATGCTGGCGAAGGCGGAAAAAGATCCGGACATTCTCAGGCAGACGGAAAAGGACGAGCAGCCGCCTCTGGTTGCCAGGCTTCTGATCGGGAAGAATTCACGGCTCAATATCGAAAACCCGGATGCCCGGAAGTATATAGACGGCTATCTCAAGAACATGGCCGCTGAACTATCCTCCATGGCCGAACTGGACTACTTCCTGACCGGATGGGAAGGATCGGCCCCCCACATCGGCTACAACCCGTCGTGCCAATCAGCCTTTCGAGACTACCTGAAAGAGCGATACGGGTCCGTCGAAAAGCTGAACAAGAAATGGCGGACGGATTACGGCTCGTTCGAATCCATTGAAGTTCCCTATGGCCAGTATACCGCGCCGGCCGACGAAGTATCCGGACTCACGTACGAATTTGAACGCTGGCATCGGCTGAACTACGTCCGGCTTTTGGCCTCGATGCGGCTATCACTGAAGAAGGGCGCGCCGGACGTGCCTGTCATGCCCGACCCCTCGCATTTCCTGAAAGAGGGGAACACCTATCTCATGTACAGGGAAAATACCGGCGACATGATGAGCTTTCATTCACGCCCGGGTATGGAGGAACCCATGTGGGTCTACCTGGAGACCATGAACCGGGCATTTGGGATGATCACCGGGTACTTTGAGAACTATTTCGGGATGTGGCCAAAAGCGCACCTGAATGACGAGCGGCTGGCCAGACGTGTCCTCAACAAGCTCTTCTTCAAGATGTTTCTGAGGGACGTGCGCGTTTCCGCCTGGTGGCTCCGGGCCGCGTCCCATCCCACGGCCATATTGGTCGCCTACAATGGGAATTCATTTAACGTTGATTATCAGCAGACGATCTACCGCTGGAGCACAACGTCGATTCCCGCGATGTTTCGAAGGTGCCGAAGCATCGAGAAGGCCCTGCTGGAAAGCCGCCAGGAGATCCCCCAAACGGCCGTCATCCAGCCCTGTGCCAGCGTTTTCAACCTGGCGAGCCTGAAGCACGACAGCAATAACAGCGATACATTGAGCCTGATGTATGATCTGCACAACAAGCTGCTCAGTCCGCTCAATGTTGCGCACGACTATCTGCCGGAAGAAATGGTGCTGGACGGGAAGGGGTCGCTGGACGACTACACGGTCCTCTTTTTGCCCTATGC
>CAUZEO010000249.1:0-7994 GCA_963578625.1 Kiritimatiellia bacterium
GCGCTGATGTCCGTGGTGGTCGTCGGGCCCGGGTGCACCGCACAAACTGATTCCTCGAACAGCACTCCTTCCGCGGAAGAATCAAGAACGGTTCAGGTTTCGGAGAATACTTTTGCCTCTGAGGTGGAGCGTGCAACGGAGCCGCTCGTCCTGGTTGATTTCTGGGCCACGTGGTGCGGGCCCTGCAAGATGATCGCTCCGTCCCTGGAAAACCTCGCTGGGGAGTATGCGGGCAGGGTTAAGATCTGCAAAGTGGATGTCGATCGGAATGAGGGCCTCGTCAGACGGTTCTCTGCTTCCAGCATTCCGCTGGTCATCTGCTTCAAGAACGGGGTTCAAATCGATAAAATACTCGGAGCTTTTCCCGAGAGTGCATACCGGCAGTGGATAGAAGAGAATTTGTAAATTCTGAATTTACTCCTCCCCCAAATCCCTAACACCCAATCCCCCGCCGTTGCTTGTCTCAATTCTTCCTGCTACCCTGCCTTGATCATGATTGCCTACCTGTCCGGGAATCTCGCGGAGAAACAGCCAACGCGGGTCATCATTGACGCCGGGGGCATAGGCTACGAAGTTCTGATTCCCATTTCCACTTATGAACGTCTACCCGCCCCGAATTCGGCGATCAAACTGCTGATCTACGATCTGATCCGGGAAGGCGACCGGCAGTTGTTCGGTTTCGCAAGGGAGTCCGAGAGAGAGATGTTCGGCTGGCTTCTTGGCATCAACGGAATCGGTCCGAAAATTGCCCTCAGCGCCCTCAGTGGCTTGACTTCCCGGGAGATCAAGCGCGCCGTGGCGGAGGAGGATTCAAAGCGCCTCAGTGCTATCTCTGGAGTAGGCAAAAAGATGGCGGAGCGGATTGTCATCGAGCTGAAGCACAAGCTCTCAGCGACTGATCTGCTGGAGGCCGGCGCCGAAGAGATGGATCCCCTGGATTCGCGAACCCGCGATGTCGCTCTCGCCCTGATCGCGCTGGGATACAAGCAGATCGACGCCCAGAAACTCGCCAGAAATGCCGCATCAAAAGCCGGGGCCGAAGAAACGGTCGAAGATCTTGTTCGGTCCTCTCTTGTTAGTTGAGCCGGCGTGCGGGATAGGGTACATAGGTAGTAGAAAGCAGTAGAAATATAGAACGAACGCCTGTTTGAGAGTAGAGGTCTCAGTGTTCAGGTTTCAGGAGGGACGAATTCCCTCCTGAAACCCGAAACCTTGTTTGAGAGACCCGGGAATGGCGGTTGACGATTACGGATTACGATTCGGATCTTCTCCTCGTCATCCGTAATCGTTGTCCGATTTCTCATGTATTAAAACACTGAGCGAAGCTCAGAGGCCCCACTGAAACCTGAATCTACCAACGCGGATCTCAACCAACCCGATGCCGAACTCGACCTCTCACTTCGGCCGGGCAGATTCACCGATTTTATCGGGCAGGAGAAAATTCGTGAGCGGTTGGAGCTTTTTGTAAAGGCTGCCCGGGACCGGGGGGACGTACTGGACCATATCCTGCTATCGGGGCCGCCCGGATTGGGAAAGACGACCCTGGCCTACATTCTTGCCGACGGCATGGAGGGGAATATCAAGTCGACGTCAGGGCCGGTCATCGACAAGCCTGCCGATCTTGCAGGCCTGCTCACGAACTTGGAGCGGGGCGACATGCTGTTTATCGATGAAATTCATCGCATGCAGAAGGCGGTGGAGGAGTACCTCTACTCGGCGATGGAAGATTTTGTGATTGATATCGTCATTGACCAGGGGGCGAATGCCCGCTCCATCCGTCTCGACATTCCGCGCTTCACCCTGGTGGGCGCCACCACCAGAAGCGGCTTGCTTTCGGCGCCGTTCCGGTCGCGATTCGGGATGACGGCTCGGCTCGATTACTATTCGCCCCAGGCGCTCCATGAGATTGTTACCCGTTCCTGCCGGATTTTGAATGTGGAAATCGATGCGGGCGGGTCCGCGGAGATCGGCCGGCGGGCGCGGGGCACGCCTCGCATTGCCAATAACCTGCTGCGCTGGGTGAGAGATTATGCGCAGGTCAAGGCGGACAACAAGATTACCGCGGAAATCGCCGACCAGGCCCTCACTATGCTCGACATTGATCAAAACGGCCTCGATGAAATGGATAAACGAATCCTGGAAACCATCCTGTTCAAATTCTCGGGCGGGCCGGTCGGCGTGAACTCGCTTGCGGTTGCGGTCGGGGAGGAAACAGGAACGATTGAGGAAGTCAACGAGCCGTTCCTGATCCAGGAAGGGTACTTGAAGCGCACCCCACAGGGCCGTTCCGTTACCGAGCGATGCTATGAGCTGTTCGGCGTAAAGCCCACCGACGGGCAGCGCAATCTGCTCTAAAGCAGATTCGAAATGGTGTGACATTTATGTCCCAGTGTGACGCGGCGCGCGGAATAGTGGGACATTATGGCGCCCAAATCGAAGGGTCACCGTCCTCAGGTCTCAGGAATGAAAATAATTTTAACTCACTTAATACAAGTGGCTTATGTGCCATGATATACGATGAGGTGTGACGTTGGCACACCCATTGCTAGGGTCATATGAACGAGTTTTTGTACATCGGTATCTAATTAACGAAGAAGACCGAATTTTCCCGACAAAGGGAGGTAACAAATGGCCAAAGTTTTAGGCATAGATTTAGGAACGACGAACTCCTGCATGGCGGTCATGGAGGGGGGCGAGCCGGTAGTCATCCCGAATGCGGAAGGTGGCCGGACTACGCCCTCGGTGGTAGCGTTTACCAAGTCCGGTGATCGCCTGGTAGGTCAGGCAGCGAAGCGTCAGGCGGTTACGAATCCCGTTAACACGATATTCTCGATCAAGCGTTTCATGGGTCGTCGGTTTGAGGAAGTGACCCGCGAGATCGGGCTTGTTCCGTATGATGTGATAAAGGCCGCCAACGGCGACGCCCACGTGAAGGTGGAGGGCCAGATCTACAGTCCTCCCGAAATTTCCGCGATGATTTTGCAGAAGTTGAAGGCGGATGCGGAGGCGTATCTCGGGGAAACGATTACACAGGCCGTCATCACCGTGCCGGCGTATTTCAATGACAGTCAACGGCAGGCCACGAAAGATGCGGGTAAGATCGCCGGTCTGGAAGTGCTCCGCATCGTGAACGAGCCCACTGCCGCCTCGCTCGCATACGGGCTGGATAAGAAAAGCGACGAAAAGATTTCCGTCTACGATCTCGGCGGCGGCACATTCGACATATCTGTTCTGGAGATCGGCGACGGTGTATTCGAAGTCAAGGCGACCAACGGCGACACCCACCTCGGCGGAGATGATTTCGACCAGGAGATTATCAATTGGTTGGTCGCTGAATTTAAGAAGGAGCAGGGCATAGATCTCTCCCAGGATCCGATGGCCCTACAACGCCTCAAGGAAGCGGCGGAGAAAGCGAAGTGTGAGCTATCCTCTTCGCAGTCCACCGACATCAACCTGCCCTTTATTACTGCCGATTCTGGAGGGCCGAAGCACATGAACATCGCCCTTTCGCGGGCCAAACTCGAACAGTTGGTCGACGGATTGGTTGAGCGATCGATGGGGCCTGTTCATTCTGCCATGAAGGACGCGGGTATCGCCAACTCCGAGATGGACGAGGTGATCCTGGTCGGCGGTTCCACCCGGATGCCGAAGGTCCAGGATGCGGTTCAAAAGGCGTTGGGCAAGGATCCTCACAAGGGCGTGAACCCGGACGAAGTCGTGGCCTTCGGCGCCGCGATCCAGGGGGGTGTGTTGAAGGGCGACGTAAAGGATGTCCTGCTGCTGGACGTGACCCCGCTTACCCTCGGAATTGAAACGCTCGGCGGAATTTCCACTCCATTGATCGAGCGAAATACTACGATTCCCACGCGCAAGAGCGAAATTTTCAGCACCGCGGCGAACAATCAGCCGCAGGTGGATATTCATGTCCTCCAGGGCGAGCGTAAAATGTCGGGAGACAACAAGACCATCGGGCGGTTTGCGCTTGATGGAATTCCGCCTTCCCAGCGCGGCGTGCCCCAGATTGAAGTGACTTTCGATATCGATGCGAACGGAATTCTTAATGTCAGTGCAAAAGATCTGGGCACCGGCAAAGAACAGAAAATTACGATCACCGCATCCAGCGGATTGTCGGATGCCGACATCGAACAAATGGTGCAGGAGGCGGATCAACATGCCGAGGACGACGAGCAGCGCAGGGAGTCCGCGGAGACGCGGAACCAGGCCGATTCGTTGGCCTACGGCGCGGAAAAAATGTTGTCCGAAAACGCGGACAAGGTTTCCGATGAAAAGAAGAAGCCTGTTGAATCCGCGATTGAAACTCTCAAGGGGGCGATCAAGGACGATGATATCGAGCGGATGAAATCCGCCATGGAAGCGCTGAACGCGGCGCTGCAGGAAGCGTCGACGGAACTGTATGCACAGGCGCAAGCCGAGGCCGAGAGCCAGCAGGCAGCAGGCGGACAGCCCGGCGGAAGCGCTCCCGGCGGCGATGAAAGCGCCGCGCCGGCGGATGCGGCATCGAAAGGCGACGACGTTATTGATGCCGACTTCGAGATGGTGGACGAGGAAAAGAAATAGTCGGTGATAGGTGTGTAAGATTTGAGGGGCAGCGGATCGGGGCGTGTGGACGCCTGACGACTGCCTTATATCCGGGTGAATAACCCACAATCGGAAAATAGAAGGAGAAGAAGAGCAATGAAGATCCAACCACTCGCTGACCGTGTGCTCGTTGAGCCGCTGGACGAAGATGAACAGGTCAAAGGCGGAATTATTATTCCGGACAGCGCCAAAGAAAAGCCGCAGCAAGGCAAAGTCGTCGCGCTGGGAACCGGAAAACTTGATGAAGATGGAAAGAAGATTCCGTTCAACGTCAAGAAGGGTGACACCGTCCTCATGCCCAAGTACGGGGGAACTGAAATCAAACTCAATGGGAAAGAATACCAAATTACACGAGAGGAAGACATTCTGGGCATCGTTAACTGACGCGCCCGGGATTTTCTGAATACCTCTGAACCAAGATAGAAGGAAATAGAACAATGGCAGCAAAGCAGCTAAAATTCGATGCGGAAGCCCGGCAGTTACTACTGTCCGGGATTGAGAAACTGAGCCGTGCGGTGAAGGTCACCCTTGGACCGCGTGGCCGAAATGTGGTGTTGGACAAAAAGTTCGGCTCTCCCACGGTTACCAAAGACGGTGTTACGGTCGCCAAGGAAATCGAATTGGAGAATCCATTCGAGAACATGGGCGCCCAGATGGTCCGCGAAGTCGCGAGTAAGACCAGCGATGTGGCCGGAGACGGAACCACTACCGCGACCGTTCTGGCAGAGGCAATCTACCGCCAGGGCCTCCGGAACGTAACCGCCGGCGCGAACCCGATGGATCTGAAGCGCGGCATCGACGCCGCGGTGGAGGCATCTCTGGTTGCGCTTGCGAAGGGCAGCAAGGGAATCAAGAACCGGGATGAGATCTCCCAGGTCGCTTCGATTTCCGCCAACGGCGATGAGGACATCGGCGATACGATCGCAAACGCGATGGAGAAAGTCGGCAAGGATGGCACCATTACGGTGGAAGAAGCCAAGGGCATCGAGACCACGCTGGATGTCGTGGAAGGGATGCAGTTCGACAAGGGCTACCTGTCCCCGTACTTCGTGACGAATCCGGACAACATGGAATGCATCATGGAGAATCCCTACATTCTCCTGTTCGAGAAGAAAATTTCGAACCTGCAGGACCTGCTGGGTATGCTTCAGAATGTCGCGAAGTCCAGCCGGCCCCTCCTGATCGTCGCGGAAGATGTAGAGGGCGAAGCGTTGGCCACACTGGTGGTGAACCGCTTGCGCGGTACGCTTTCGGCGTGCGCGGTGAAGGCCCCGGGATTCGGTGACCGCCGCAAGGCCATGCTGGAAGATATCGGCGTGTTGACGGCCGCGAAATTCATCACGGAAGATCTCGGCATCAAGCTCGAAAACGTCCAGGTCAGCGACCTCGGATCGGCGAAACGCGTTGTGATCACAAAAGATGAAACGACGATCGTCGAAGGCGGAGGCAAGACCAGCGATATCCGCGGGCGGATTGATTTGATCCGACGGCAGATTGAAGAGACGACCTCCGACTACGACCGCGAAAAACTGCAGGAACGGCTCGCGAAGTTGGCCGGTGGTGTCGCGGTGATCAATGTCGGTGCCGCGACCGAAACGGAGATGAAGGAGAAAAAAGCCCGGGTCGAGGATGCGCTGCACGCAACCCGCGCCGCGGTGGAAGAAGGGATCGTCGCCGGTGGCGGAGTGGCCCTGATCCGTTGCCAGAACGCGATTGGCAAGCTTGAGCTCAGTGGCGACGCCGCGATTGGAGCCCAGATTGTACATACGTCCTGTGAGTCCCCGTTGCGCCAACTCGTCGCCAATGGCGGCGGCGAAGGATCTATCGTGGTCCAGGAAGTCAAGAAGCAGCGCGCTTCTTGGGGTTACAATGTTGCGAACGGCGAATACGTGGATATGGTCAAGGCCGGAATCATCGACCCCACGAAAGTGACCCGTACGGCGCTGCAAAATGCGGCCAGCATCGCCTCCCTGCTCCTCACCACTGAGTGCATGGTGACGGAACTGCCGGAAGACGACAAGCCGCCGATGCCCGGCGGAGGTGGTGGACCCGGCGGCCCGGATATGGGCGGCATGGGGTACTAAACAACCCGAAATAAACACGATTGACGCAAATGAACGGGGTACATATAGTGCCCCGTTCATTTTCCACCTAATTCCCACTTGGAGGCCTTTGATTTTGAATACAACCTTGCTGCAACAGGCCAGAGAACGAATTAACAATATTCCGCTTCTGATTAACGTGATCAGCCGCCGTGTCCGCCAGCTTAATGGCGGCCAGCGCCCCCTGCTGAAGCCTGAGCGGGATATGTCCAATATGGATGTGGCGCTCGCAGAAGTCGCGGAAGGCAAACTCACGGCCGAAATCGCCTTCGCACCCAGCGTAAAGCCGGAGGCCGATAACCTCATCCAATTGTGAGGTTTGGACGGCCCCATGGCGGCCGCCTCGTCAAACAGCTCTTCCGGTTCGCGCGTTCTGGTTACTAACAGAAAGGCGAGACGGGATTTTCTTGTCCTCAAGGATATTGAGTGCGGGATTGCACTGTGCGGCACCGAAGTGAAATCGGTGCGTGCAGCGAAGGCCAGCCTCGGAGAAAGTTTTGCGGAAATCCGGAATGGTGAAGTGCTCCTTCAGAGCCTCCGCATTGAGCCATACTCCCACGGCAACCAGTTCAATCACGACCCCGTCCGCCCCAGGCGACTGCTCCTTCACCGCCGGGAAATTAACCAGCTGATCGGCCTCGTGTCGGAAAAGGGGATGACCCTGATTCCGCTCGAACTCTATCTTCGTCGTGGTCGCGTCAAAGTGAAGCTGGGGCTCTGCAAAGGCAAGACGGGACAGGATAAGCGCGAAACACTTAAACGCCGTACCGCGGAACGGGAAGCACAGCGGGCGATTTCGGAGCATACGGGAAGGTAAATGGACAAAACCTGGCTAGCTGAATACGACGAGGGTGTTCCGGCTGAGATTGATCCGTCGATCCACCCATCCCTCAAGGAAGTCATTGAGGTGAACTGCGCTCGGTTCAGTGACCGGACCGCCTATTCGAATATGGGTGTCGCTATTACTTTTGCGGAGCTCGACCGGTTGAGCCTGCAATTCGGCGCCTATTTGCGCAGCGTCGCAGGCTTATCCCGCGGCGACAGGGTCGCCATCATGCTGCCGAACGTTTTGCAGTATCCAATCGCGGTCCTGGGGGTGCTACGCGCGGGACTCGTTGTGGTCAATGTCAATCCCATGTACACGCCGCGAGAGCTTAAGTATCAGTTGGAGGACTCCGGTGCGCGGGCGATTCTGGTGATGGAAAACTTCGCCGCCACGCTGCAGGAAGTCGTAGACCAGTCGGATATTGAACGGATCATTACGACCCAACTCGCCGATATGTTTCCACCGAT
>CAUZEO010000250.1:0-7990 GCA_963578625.1 Kiritimatiellia bacterium
GCATATCGAGGGCCTTCGCGCATGCCACGGTCACTGCCGCCGACGAACCCAGCCCGACTGTGGAGGGGAATTTTGCCCTGACTTCAATGTCGAATCCGTGGCGAACTTCGATTTCCCGCTCCCGAAATACGGCGGTGACGAAGCGAAACGAGTGAACATCCTCGATCGCGTCGAGATGGGTTCGATGCGAGCCCAGTGCCGATTCCATTCGAAGCTCGCGATCCACGCGGGGAGTCAAGGTCACCGTGATGCGCCGGTCGATCGCGCACGCGAGTGCTCGCCTGCCGTGAAGGACTGCGTGTTCGCCCAGCAGCATCAAGGTGCCGGGAGCGCTAGCCGAGATCGAGGACACGGACGCCATCGGGTTCTCCCTTCATCCGACTCATGAAATAGCCATACTCGTCGCACAGTTCGTCAGGCACGTGCTGCGTGCAAACCAGAACGGCGCCGGCAGCGTCGCCGCGGATTGTCCCGGCGCCACTGATCTTGGCGGCGCCGCCGGTCGACTCTACATCGTCTACAAACTCCTGCACCCGCTTCGGAACGACACCGATTTCCACCAGCAACTGGTGATTCTCCCGGATTGACCGGATGGTTTCAGCCGAATCTCCGGCGCGGATCGACTCGGATAGTCTCTTGGTTATCGACGCGAATTGATCCCAGATCGGGCTGTTGCCGTGCGTCCCGCGTACTTCGGAAACAGCTTCGCCGGTCGTCGCCGCCGGCTGTCCTGTTTGCACGATGTGAAGAGGTGCGGTGGGGAGGCCGACCGGAGTTGCCCCCCCGTCTCTTTCGAAAAGAACGGACCCGCCGTGGACGGCAATGTATGGATCCGCGCCACTCGGTGTGCCATGCTGGAACCGCTCGAGCCGCAGGCAAAGTTGATAAAGCTCCTGCTTTTGAAGGGTCACATCAGAGGCTGCTGCCAGAGCGGAGAGGCCGGCCGCGCAAACCGCCGCGGACGAACCCATTCCGCAGCCGACGGGAAGCTCCGATGAAACATTTACCGCCGACATCGGTGAAATACGATCGGGATAGTCGGCGTCCAGTTCGGCCCAGCAGAGAGACAGCAGTTCATTGTTGCGGGAAAGGACGTCGATGATATCTATTTGTCCCGCCCCGAACCGCTCCCAATCTTCCAGGACCTTGATGCGTCGTGATCGCAGTTCCTCCGCGGTCGTGGTGTATGTCGCGAAGGAATCCGATCCGAATGATAAGCCCCCGGTGAGACTTGGTGTAACTTCGCACTGTACAAAGGACGCCACCGCGGTAATCAGCGCGGGCTTGCCGTACACCACGGCATGTTCGCCGGACAGAATGATCTTACCCGGCGCGGAAGACGTTGTTTTCATAGCGTGCGCCGATTGTGTTCTTCCTCAAGCATTTCCGGCCAGCACAAGTGACTCATTTCCGTGTAGATCGTCGACACATCGCACACCCAGTAGGAACATCGCCGTCACGAACTCAGCTCTCAGGCGCTCAATGGCTGCAAGGACCGCGTCCGGCGATTCGGTCGCAGGCTTTAAAAAGGGAGACGCAAGCCCGCACAGCGATGCTCCGAGGATCACTGCTTTTGCCATATCGACACCGGATCGGATGCCGCCGGATGCAATGAGCGTAAAATTGTCGCGAAACGGCGCTAATTCGCGGAGCGCAATTGGGGTCGGAATCCCCCAGTCCTGAAAGATCATGCCGAGTCCTTCCGCGGTTCCTTCGTTGCGGTGGTTCTCGATGCGGCTCCACGATGTGCCCCCGGAGCCGGCAACGTCAATATGTCGCACCGGGCTTCCGCGAAAGATCTCCACATCCTCCCTGGAGATCCCCGCGCCGACTTCCTTGATAATGACCGGAACTTCCAGGGAACGGGCAAGCTGAATAATTTTCGATGCTAAGTCACTGAAGTCCGTGTCGCCCTCCGGTTGTACCGCTTCCTGCAGAGGATTCAGGTGGAGATAAAGTCCGTCGGCATCGAGCACCCCGACGGCCTCGCGACACATATCGACCGTAAACCCGTAATTCAGCTGTACCGCGCCGATATTGGAAAACAGTAAGGCGGTCGGGGCGTGGTCCCTGATCTCGAAGCTTCGCCGCGCTTCACGGCTGCCGAACATCACCCGTTGCGAACCGACTCCCATTGCCACACCGGCAGTTTCCGCGGCAATGGCGAGATTCTGATTGATGGTGCGGACCAGTTCGTGATCCCCGCCCGTCATGGATGAAATCAGCAACGGAAAGGAGAGCTTTTTTCCCAGAAAAACGGTCGACGGATCGACCTTCGAGAGATTCAACTCCGGCAGCGCCCGGTGACGAAGGTGGATGGCGTCGAAGTGATACATCCGCCGGTCTACATCGTAGTCCGAGTCGATGATCCGGATATGCTGAATTTTGCGTTCATTGACGGGGTCCTTCATCCGCGCTCCAGGCGAGTATGGGTCCCCATCAGTTCGCCCTGGTTCGTCAGCGCGGCCAGCAAGGAGAGTTCACCGCACAGGATGGCGGCTCCGCAAATCGCGGCAAGCCTCCGCGCGTTGTCCCCGGCCGGCCGGTCCACGGTGCACCCGAGACGCTCCAGATTTTCGGAAACGAAGGGCAGGTTTTTGCCTGCACCCACGGTACCGACGATGATGTTTGGGATGGTACACGAGAAGTAAAGAGCGCCGTCCCGCACGGCTGCGTAGGTGATGCCCTGGGAGCCCTCCACGATGTTCGCCGCATCCTGTCCAGTGGCCAGGTAGAAGCCGAGCAGAATGTTCGCGTAGTGAGCATTTGCCGTGCGTATTCCGCCCGCAATCATGGTCCCGATGAGATTCTTTTTCGTATTCAGTTCCGCGACGCTGTGGGGGGTTGTCTTCAGGAATCTCGAACACAATTTTTCAGGGATAAGCGTTTCCGCAATGACGGATTTCCCGCGACCGAGAATGGCGTTGACGGCAGTGGGTTTCTTGTCACTGCAGTAATTCCCGGAAACTGAAACATATTGTAGAGAGGGAAAGGTATCCAAGACCCATTGCACGACCCGGTCCGCACCGGCGGTAACCATGTTGTGGCCTGATGCATCCCCGGTGTGCATTTCGAGCCGGAGGAACAGGAGGTTTCCGACCACCTGGTCGTGCATGTCGAGAAACTTGGTATACCGGCTTCCCGCCTCCGCCACTGCCGCCAAATCGGCCATCCGCGTTCGAATTTCGTGGATCGCGGCAGATGCGATTTCGGCGTCGGGCGCTTCGAACAGGACAGAACGCGTCATCCGGTCATCGTGGATCACCGTTCGAATTCCACCCGCCGCGGCCGTTACCCGGGCGCCCCGCTCCACCGAGGGCCACAATGGCGATTCGTACGTCGCCAGCGGGATGAAGAGTTCATCATCCAGAACCGGCCCGATAATCCGCACCGGGCCCACCGATCGCATCGGAACCTGGGCTGGGGATTGTTCTGTGATTTTCTTTGAAATTGCAGTCCTTTCCCTGAAGGAGAACAGAGTTCCTCAGGACATTGCCGGAGGCAAGCCGATTTAGGACACGCCCTGCCAAAGGGCGAATGTAGGGTTGGTCGGATCCTTGATAACCGCGAAGGATCCCATGCTTGGTCTTTCGACTACATCCGTCAGGGCTTCCGCGCCGTTGTCGATCGCCTTTTTACGCATCGCATTTACATCTGAAACGTTGATGTAAGATAGCCAAAATGGTGGTAGATCGCACTGTTCCGGCTTTTTCATCATTTCGGCGACCGGTGTAGTCCATACCTTCCATTTTCTGGGCCTGCCGGCCAAACAGCGCCGTGATAGAAGCTCTCGCACTTTGCCGGATCCGTGGCCGCCAGTTCGTTCCATGCAAAGGTGCCGGAGGTCATGTCGGGTTTGTTCTCGTTACTCATGTTGATCTCTTCTTGGGGTTTTGGGTTTTCCATCGAATTGCCAATCATACGCCTGAATAAAGGTGAGTGCCATAGGAAAGCAGGCTCCTGCCAAAGAGCAGTTTCAAAGTCTCCTTGCCACGTAGCGCCGGGTGGTCGTAGTCTATAGACGCTTTTTTTAAACGTTTTTGGGGCCCGTAGCTCAGTTGGTCAGAGCAGGAGACTCATAATCTCTTGGTCGTAGGTTCGAGTCCTACCGGGCCCACCAGCCTACGCTTGAAGCGCAGCGTAGAGCGTAGGCTGCCACGCCGTAGTCTTCCGTGAGCACTCGAGGGGAGGCGGGCTTTCAAGCATGCAGCGCCTCGAGACTCCGGCTGGGCATGCCGACCGCTGCCCGCGATTTTCGTTCGATTCCATTTGCCTCGCCGGCGCTTACTCTCTACGATCTCCATTCATTGGGAGTTGTTTTACTCCCCAAAGGGAGGTATTGGATGAATAGGTTTTTTGTAGCTCTTATTGCATTATTCTCGATTTCCTTGATTGCCGGTTGTGGAACGGCAGGGACTGATTCCGTGTCAAAAGCCATGGCCCCATCGGAAGAGATGACGGTCGAGGTCGGGTGCTTCGGTTGCATTTATAATGGCGAGGGCGCCTCCGGATGCCAGACCGCCGCCAAGGTCGGCGATCAGGCGCTGCTCGTGGAAGGTGTCGATTTCAGCGCCCACAATAACGGTCTCTGCAAAGCGGCCAAGCAGGCGAAAATTACGGGCAGGGTCGAAGGCGGAGTCCTCGTCGCGGATAGCATTGCCATCGTCGAGTAGAAGCGATCTTCATCGCTGGTGCCGCTAGGCGTGCGATACCGCCAGGAAACCGTTTCGAGAGCTCTCTGCCTGGCCCGATCCGTAGACATCGGTCGGCGTGAACTCCAGGTGGATGGCACGCTCCAGTACGAAGTGGTAAGAAATGCCTTCTCGTGCCAGGGCGAGGTAATAGTTTCCTCCAAGCAGTGGCAGGTCGTTGACTTCCAGCTCCAGGGTGCCCGGACCTTCCACTTGATCTAGTGAATCGCCGGTTCCGTACGATGTGGTGGTTCTGAAGATTTCTTCGCCCCATTCCGATTTGCAACTGACGATGAACTCGGCTCCCATGAAACGCCGTTCCGCGACATACTGAATTCGCAGCAGGATGGAGTCTCCAGTCTTCAGGTCGCGCGGAACTTCACCATTCTTGCTCAGGAGTGCAATCGATTCGATGGCAAACCCGGCCTGGTGCGCGGCGGAGAGATTTTGCCTGATGTGGACGGGTCCGTTCCCTTCGCCGAATTCGCCTTCATCAAGATAGGATTCAACCGCAGTGTCAGCGGGTCCGTTGTAGGTCAACTTTCCGCCCTCCAGGAGAACCCCCCGGGAACAAAGTTTCCGTACCGCGGCCATGTTGTGACTCACAAATAGCACGGTGCGGCCGCCGCGCGCGACGTCGGACATCTTGCCAAGGCATTTTTTCTGAAAGGCGACGTCACCTACGGCCAGGACTTCGTCCACGATGAGGATTTCCGGCTCAAGGTGCGCCGCGACGGCGAAGGCGAGCCGGACATACATTCCGCTTGAGTACCGTTTCACCGGCGTATCAATGAACTCTTCGATCTCGGAGAATGAGACGATTTCGTCGAAACGGTCCCGGATCTCCGTTGCCCGCATGCCGAGGAGCGATCCATTGAGAAAAACGTTTTCCCGACCGGTCAACTCGGGATGAAATCCGGTGCCCACCTCGAGGAGGCTTGCGACGCGCCCCCGGATTCTCACCTCTCCGCGGGTCGGTTCGGTGATTCGCGATAGAATTTTCAGCAAGGTGGATTTGCCCGCGCCGTTTCCGCCGATGATGCCCAGGACTTCGCCCTCGCGAACGTCAAAAGACACATCGTCAAGTGCCCACAAGCAGGTCGATGTTGCCCGGGAATTTTCACCTTGCCGAAACCATCTAAACGGCGAGGTTACCGCGTTCACGATTTCATCCCGGAGACTTCCGTATCCGGCGTGCTCTCCGATTTGATATCGCTTAGAGAGTCCTTTGACAGAAACAATCGACATAACTAAATGATGTCCGCGAGGAATCGTTCCACCCGCCTGAAATAATAAAGGCCGGTTACCAGTACGATGACACCCATCGTGGCCGAGATCCCGAGTTCCGGCCAGGGGATCGGGGCGTGACCGATCACCGCGGGCCGGAACGCCTCGATCACGCCGGCCATTGGATTCAAAACGAGCAGCCAACGGAATGAGCCCCCGATCATGCTCGCTGAGTAAAAAATCGGGCTGGCGAACATCCAGATCAGAATCACAAAGTGAACCGCGTACTGGATATCCCTGAATCGGGCATTCAGCGCAGAGAACCACAGGCCGAACCCGGCCGCGTTCATTACGGTGAGCAGAATAAGGAACGGCACGAGCAGGATACCCGGGCCGATGGGAAGCTGGTACCAGAGGATGAGGACTACCAGCACCGCGAACGCGATGACAAGGTCGATAAGCGCGGAAAGCGAAAGACTCAGGGGAAAAGCATTCTGGGAAAATAGATTTTCGTGATAAGCCCCGATCCCGCCACCAGGCTGACCGTCGATTGGCCAAGCACCGAGGCGAAGTAATTCCAGGGAATCAATCCGAGCAACAGAAAACGGGGTAGGGCATGTGTTCGGATTTCATCCCGATGCGTGAGAATACGAACGAAAAAACAAGCACCATGATAATAGGCTGGAGGGCTGCCCAGGCAATCCCCAGAAGCGTTTGTTTGTATCGTACCTTGAGATCGCGCCAGGTCAGGAAAAAGAAGACTTCGCGAAATCCCCAAAGTTCTGCCACATTCAGAGGCACGAACCCGCGCCGGGGCCGGATGACCAGCTCGTCTGCTTTCGGCGTCTCCATCAACCGGAATTCGCTCGCAATAGTGAACTCATTCTAGGTCCCCGGAATCGTGGTTTGTACTGCCTCCAGCGCCTCTTCGGATGTAATCGCTTCCATGCATCGGATGGTTTCGAACTTACAGGGTCTCAGCCCGCAGGGCGAGCAAGGTTGTGGCCGGGTCAACACGGACTCCCGGGGTCCGTAGGGTCCCCACTCCACGTTTGAGCTTTGGGAATGGCGGATGACGACCATAGGAATCCCGAGCAGATTTCCGAGGTGCCGGACGCCGGTGTCGACGGTGACGATTCCGTCCAGACCCCGTAGAGTATCGAGCAACCCACCAAGAGAGGTCCCGCCGATTCGGTCTTCGAAAGGCAATCCGAGATTCGACAGCACGTCGCGGACGCGCGAAGTGACCAGGGAATCATCTTTGCCGAGCAATACGAACGTGGTGAGCGGCCGGTCCTGGGCCACGCCCCGAACGAGCCCGTCCCAGCGTTCGGGCGACCAGATGAATCCATGCTGGGCTTCAAACACGATGCCGATTCGTTGGGTGGGGACGGAGTGGCGAACAGGCGGGTGCCGCTGATACCACCACGAGTAAATGGCTGCCCCGTCCAGATACGTGTCGTCTCCTGACAGCGCCGCCAGCAATGCGCCGGCTCGTTGATGACTGCGATAGGTAGGCTGGTATTCGGCCGGATGGGTTAACAGGAACCCCAGGCCCTTGTGATTCCACCCTACACGAACCGGCACCCCGGCTTTTCGCTGGGCGAGGTGAGCAGCATAGTACCGTTCGGACCCCGCGCTGATGCTCGCATCCAGAGACAGGGGTTTAAGAGCCTTGCTGATCCCCTGCACTCGGGATCGGAACGAGTCCGTTTCCTGCCCGGGCGGAATCGTGGTCACCGGCACGTTAAAGTAGCTGTAAACGTCCTCGTAGGCCTTGTGCGCATAGAGAAACACTCGGCATGAAGGATATTGAGATTGGAAATAGGCAATGTAGGGAAGAGGGACCACCACGTCGCCCATGTGGGTGTTGCCTACATAAGCAACACGTTCTCCCGAGAAGCCTCCGGGTTCCGGCCTGGATGAGAAGACGGCATCCAGAGATCGGAGGGCCCTCAGAGTCAGGCGTCGCGAAGCCGTGTTCTGGATCAACAGATCCTGTTCGACCTCATTCTGGGCGGGCGTCTGGTTGTTCACACGTAATGAAATTTTCGCCGCAAGGGCCACGTGAG
>CAUZEO010000251.1:0-7989 GCA_963578625.1 Kiritimatiellia bacterium
GATACGGTGTCTTCGGCCTGGAGAGTTCGACCGCTTCCGCCATTCCGTGCTCTTCTATTATGCGAGAAATGAGTACGCCGACCGAATCGGAACCGCGCCCTGATGTGGCGATTGTCGGTGGGGGGCCAGTGGGTCTCTTTCTTGCCGTTCTTCTCCGATCCCGAGGGATTTCCTGCCGGGTTCTGGAGCGGAAGACATCAGTCACGCCGGAGAGCCGGTCGATCGGGATTCATCCGCCGAGTCTCGAGTACTTCGAGCAGTGCGGAATCGTGCAGGCATTTCTCGATCGCGGCGTCCGGATTCAACGCGGGCACGTTTTCGACGGTTCGCGACGACTGGGAACCCTGCCTTTTCACTGCTGCCCCGGGCCCTACCGGTTCGTTCTGTCCCTGCCCCAATCCGAGACCGAGGCCCTCCTTGAAAACGCCCTGCGCGCGCTCGATCCTCATTGCCTGGTCCGGGGCGCCCATGTTGCCGATCTGATCTGCGACGGGGAAGGGTTCCTGATCCAGGCGGCCGGACCGAACGTGCCGCGAGAAGTTCGCGCGAAGGTTGTGGTCGGGTGTGACGGCGCGGAGAGCATAGTACGGAGGCACATGGAGGTTTCGTTTCAAGGCGAAGCCTATTCCGACATCTACGTGATGGGAGATGTTGCGGATGAGACTGATTACGGGACGGATGCGTGCATCTATCTGGGCAGAGATGGTTTGGTAGAATCTTTTCCGCTCCCTGATCAAAAGCGGCGGTGGGTTTTGAAGATCGATGAACGAATAGACGATCCTTCGGAGATTTGGTTCTGTCGGGAGATCAGGCGTCGCACCGGCGTTGTTCTGGATCCCGATCAGTTCGGGTGGCGTAGCGGCTTTGGGGTCCAAGCCTGCGTCGCGAGCCTAACCGTGAAGGAGCATGTCGCGATCATCGGGGATGCGGCCCACGTCATGAGTCCGATCGGCGGCCAGGGCATGAACGTGGGCTGGATGGACGCATGGGACCTGGCGGCGGCGTTGAGCGGCAATCAATCCGGTGCTTCGCAAGGAGTATTACAGGGCCACGATGAACGTGTCAGAAAACGCGCGAAGTGGGCAATCCGGCGCGCGGAGTGGAACATGCGCCTGGGGAGAAAGTGTCGCACACCGGGACTTCGAAACGCGTTTGTCCGCACCTTGCTGTGTCCTCCCCTGAGCCGTTTGGCTGCACGCGCATTCACAATGCGGTGGATGTGAAAAACGGGGAGCGGTGGTGAACCACGAAACAGGCGAAATACACGAGGCAGCCCTCACTTCGTTTCGGCCGCAACTAAATTTTGATTTTGGATTTTTGATCTTAAGGATCGTCGTACAAAGTTCCGGTTGAAATTCTCGCTCCTTGGGGGCGGGATCGTTAGGCTGCGATGCCCCTAATGAGCCCAGTTTGATCGAAGGCAGGGCCTCGCTGTTTAGGGGCTTCGCACCCTGAAACTCCTGAGCGCAAGGCTTTGGGATCTTCTCCGTGGTTCATAAAATCGTCCCAAACAAGAACGATTGTGGAAGATATCAGTCCGAAATTATGGCCCCGCAGACAAACGGCGAAGATTGTCGGTCGCTCCGTGTCTCTTCAAATGAGTCCACCAGGGCCTGCGTTCTGAGAATCGATATGTATGGGACATAATTACCCATATTGTGTATGTAAGAGTTATATATAGAGATAGAATGTCTCTATACGTATAATTTATATGATTTGTAAGTATATGTATAACAGTGTATTATGGATTTATTTGAACGTGTAACCCATAATGCTATCCAATACAGCATACAATATGATTGAGTTGCAATAAAGTGGCTCCATCAATGAAGTGAATTGGAGGATACAGGCATGTTTTGGCCAATGATTGATGTTTTGAATCAGGAGTTCGGCGATCTCGGCCGAATCGCGGAAGAGCTACAGAGTCGTTTCTACAGCGGTGGAGCAAAAGAGGCTGAGCCTGCGCTGAATGTATACGGAAACGAGCACGAGCTTGTCGTATCCGCGGAGTTGCCCGGCGCTAAGCCGGACGACATTAAGATCTCCGTCGCGGACAAGGTTCTCACGCTGGAAGCCGAGCTCAAGGCGGTGGATTTGGGTGAAGAAGATGTGTTTCTGCACCGTGAGCGCACGTACGGATCCGTAAAGCGGAGCCTGCGACTGCCTTTTGGGGTACGTGACAATGACGTCAAGGCAGCCTATCGGGACGGTATTTTGAGCATCACCTTGCCGCGCGTCGAAGAAGAAAAACCCCATGTTATCAAGGTAGAAGCAAGTTAAGTAGACCAATGAAAGGAGAAAAAACGATGACGACTACACAAGCAAAGAATGTTGCGAAGAATGAAGTTTGTGAATCCGCCCAGGCGGAGCGGGTATTCCGACCTGCCGCGGATCTCTACGAGACGCTGGAAGGTTATGGAGTCGTTCTGAATATTCCCGGTGTCGGGCAGAATGATGTAAATGTCACCGTTGAACGCGGAATCCTATCGGTCCAGGCGCCCTACAAGGTCGATGTGCCGGAAGGGTCTCGGATTCTGCACCGGGAGTTTGTCGGAGGCAGTTTTCAGCGTTCGTTCCGGATTCCGGACGATGCGGGCTCAGACGCGATCCGAGCCAACCTGCAAAATGGTCAATTGACGATTGTGCTCCCGAAAAAGGCGGAATCTCGGCCTCGGCGTATTTCATTGAACGCTGAGGGGGAGGCCCCCGTCTAAGCTGACAGACAAAATATTATGCAGCAACCGATCGCATATCTATGGAACCTCCTCTCCCTCACTCTCGACGGGTATGCGTCGGTTGCACATATAATCACGATGGGTCCCCGGCATTGGTGCTCCGCATTCTGTGCTCCTGTTCTCTCCTCCTGCTCCTAGCGTAGCTTGATCCGGGGACCCTTTTTCTCTTATCATCGGCCGTATTGTTCAAATGGAACTTCGGCCGACATCTTCAGCCTACGTCTGGCTTGACCTCGAGTTTACGTCTCTCGAGTTTGAGCGCGCCTCGCTTTTGCAGATTGCGGTTGTTCTCACTGATCCCTCGCTGCAGCGCCTGGCGGACCCTTCTCTCGACCTGAACCTTTTTATCCGGCTCGAACCGGGTACGGAGGTTTCGCCCTGGGTCCGGGAAAATCTGCCCGACCTGATTCAAAAATGCCGCGGCGACGACGCGGTTCCGATGACCGGTCTCGATGACCGGTTGTGCGCCTATCTTGATGACCATGTGGGTCCAGCGAGTAGCGATGTATCCCGAAGGCCGATCGTAGCGGGCAGTAGTGTCCACGCAGACTACTACCTGCTTCGCCGCCTATTGCCCGGTTTTATAGGGAGGTGCCACTATCGACTCCTGGATGTAACGGCGATTAAGTTGCAGTGGATTGACTTCGGGGATGGGAAGGAAATCGACAAAGAGAATCCGGAGGTTCTTCGTGCTTACTTTCCGGAAGCAGTCGTCTCCGGCGGTCCGGCCGTTCATGACGCCTATTACGACGTGCAAGCGTCGATCGCGGAACTGGCCTACTACCGGACTTCGTTTTTTCGATCCTCCTCAGCCGCCGTGGGAGCCGATGCGCCCGATGTATGATCGGCTAGACGAGATCGACTGGGTCGCGTGGATTCCCGAATGGCGCGCAACGCTGCTTTTTATTATGAAGGACGAGCAAGTTCTTCTGATTCACAAGAAAACAGGGTTCGGAAAAGGTAAAATTAATGCCCCTGGCGGTAGAATCGAACCCGGCGAATCGGCCCGGGCGGCGGCCATTCGTGAAGTTCAGGAGGAAGTCTGCGTAACGCCGGTCCATGTCGAGAATTGTGGTACATTGTACTTCCAGTTCCTGGACGGCTTCTCCATCTACGGTGAAGTTTTCCGGGCTACAGGCTTCGAAGGGGAGCCGTCAGAAACTGAAGAAGCAAAGCCATTCTGGAATTCCGTACACAGCATGCCCTACGAAAGGATGTGGGCGGATGACCGCCACTGGGTACCTCACGTATTCGCGGGACATGCGTTTATCGGCAGATTCCTTTTCGATGGGGAAGTGATGATCGATCAGGATGTACAGGCCGTGAGCAACGCAGACAGAGTCAGGGAATGAATCGTGAACGGGTTCGAGCCCTTTCTTTTTCATAGGCATGGTGCTCGGCGGGCTGGCCCTCTTTCTGTTCGGCATGAAGGTCATGGACCGACGGATTGCGGGGTGTTGCAGGCAGCGGCCTCCGCGCCATTATATCCACGGTAGGTCGGAATAATTTCAACGGACTGGGGACAGGTACTCTATCCGGCTTCCTTCTTCATAGCAGCGCGACCACGGTTTTGCTGGTTGCTTTCGTGAACGCGAGCGTTTTTTTCCTGCTGGAAAGCATTCCCGTTATTTTCGGCGCGAATATCGGCACCACCTTCTCCATGCAGGTGATATCACTCTATATTGGTGTATACACCTATTTCATTCTTGCGGCAGGTTGTTTCTCTGGTGGCTGTTTGCGCCGGTGGGCAGGCGCGCATCGAGGGGCTGTCCCTGGTCGGCCTGGGCATGTTGTTTCTTTGAATCGAGGTAATGGGTGATGCGGTGGCACCGCACGGCGCGAGCCTTCAACCCATTTGGGAAGGTTCCAATTCCACAACCCTTACCGGAATGCGGAATGCCTTGCGAAAGATTGAAGGGAACGAAGTCGTCGTAAACGAGATCAAGTTGTTGATGCGTAATTTTTTCATCCAGTTGACCCGAAACTATCTATCGCGGCGGCAGGCGATCCTCCTTCAGCATCTGGACCGGTGCGTCGTCGACATTGAGCGCACCGGCGACCACGGAAGAATATCTGAAGCGGCTGCACGAGGACGATGTGCCTTAGCCGGCATCTCTTTCGGAGTCCGGAACCTGGTCCTGGCTCTCTGCGCCCGTGCGGTGGTAGAAACTGAATACGCGTTGAAATATGCTCTTGTATCCCTTCGGCTCCGGGTCCCCTGGTTGGGGACCGCCAACGGCGCTTTGGACACGCGATTGAAAATCGGGATCGTTGCGCCAATTCAGATTTAAGGCTTTGGAAGCCCCAATGCTTTCATCGCTCCCGACCTGCCTGTTTTTGACGCTGCCGGCGGCTTCATCATTTTCCGCGGGTGGTTCAGGCACAGCGTGCCCGGGCAGGGAATCGGCGTCGGGAATCGGACTGGGAGCCGTAATTTCGGGATCAACAGAGGGGATTGTTTTCTCGATCGGCGTAATGGTTGCGCGGAGCGCCCGATTCTGAAATACGATGTACCCGCCGAACAAGGCCGCCGCCAGCACCACGAATGTCATCATGGTCATCATCGAGGTCAGGCGCTTCTCTGACCGCTCCAGCATACTTCGCAGCTCGCGCTCCGATTCCTTGGAGTGGTCTACCAGGGTCCCGATGATTTGGGACGACCTCCGGCTTGTTTCGTCCATGACCCCGAGCGTCTCATTGAAACGGTTGAGGCTGCCGATCATTTTCTCGTCCTGCTCGGCATTGACGGTGAGCTGTTGCTGAACCATACCCAGCAATTTTGTTTGCTGTTCGGTTGCCCGGCCGACGCTCTCCATTCCCTTCAATACTTCCGGAAACTGTTCTAGTGCCTCGATCTGCGAGCAGTGCATTTCCGATTGGCGGGCAAGATTCGAGCTGATGGACCGCATCATCTGGAGCATCTCCAGGTATCCGGTCTGAAGAGTTTGACGCTGGTTCTCTCGTCGGGCTTTTCCCTCGAATATGCGGGAAAGCCAACCTTTCCGAACCGTCGTGAGACTTGACGATTCGGTAGGACGAGGGTTCGTTTCCCGGGGCGGCGGTTGAATTTCGAACTCCTCGGCCTGCACGTTCTGATTGCCTGCGCGCATCGGCGCTGCGTGACTTTCGGAATCCTCGCCCGGTCCGGCACTGCCTACAGGACTCGGCAGACTTGACGCGGCGGCATCTTCTTTCTCTTGAACGATATCTCCGATTTCAGATTTCGGTGGGCTGTTCTTTGTGTCCGGCATGGTGTCGGGGCTCCTCTTGTCGATAACTGCCTACCTCTTGAATCGCGCCGACCCCTTAACACCCTCACATGGGATCGCGGCGAAGCCAAGCCGAAAATTCGGATGTCACTTGAGGATGGAATTGCCGGCGCAGCGAAGGTCCATCGTCGCGCTGATCACGCGCTTTTTCATACCCCCAAGGGCCTTCGTGAGGTAGCAACGCGGATCGTACGATTTCTTATCGCCCACGTTGTCCTCGATCTTCAGCACGCCCTCGTAGTGGGTCATGATGTGATCCACGATGGGGCGGGTAAAGGCGTACTGGGTGTCGGTGTCAATGTTCATCTTGATGACGCCGTACTCAATCGTCTCCCGGATCTCATCTTTCGAGGATCCGGATCCGCCGTGAAAGACAAGATCGAGCGGGTTATCGGCTGTCTGGTGGATTTCTTTCACCTTTGCCTGGCCGTCGCGTAGAATTTTAGGTTCGAGCTTTACGTTGCCCGGTTTGTAGACCCCGTGCACGTTGCCGAAGGTTGCGGCCAGCATAAATCGCCCCAGGGGGTACAATCTTTCGTAGACAATGAGCATGTCCTCGGGCGTGGTGTAGAGCTTCTCTTTTCCAATGCCGCTGGTGTCGTGGCCGTCCTCCTCGCCGCCGACCACGCCCGTTTCCACCTCGAGCAGCATACCCATGGCGGAAAGGATCTCCTGGTACTTGATTGCGATTTCCAGATTTTCCTGCAGGGGGAGCTCAGACCCGTCGAACATGTGACTGTTGAAGAGGGGGCATTTCCCGTCCGCGATCCGGCGCCGGCCTGCTTCGATCAATGGATCGAGAAAGGATTCCAGGTTCTTAGGATGGCAATGATCCGTGTGCAAAACGATCAGGACGTTGTATTCTTCCGCCAGCCGGTGCGCGGCCTCCGCGAGAATCTCCGCGCCGAGGGCCTGATTTTTCAGGCCACCGGATGCGTGGCGCCCACCACCGACCGAAATCTGTACCATGCCGTCGCTTTCGGCCTCGGCGAATCCTTCGAGAGCGCCGCTGAGCGACTCCAGGTTGCTCACATTAATTGCGGGATAGGCAAACCGGCCCTCCTTGGCCCGGTCAAACATAGCGCAACATTGTTCGATATTTGCAATCGGCATAGCTAGCCGTTCGCCCTCTGCAGGGGGTTAGGTATTGTAACTCCGAAAACCGCGGCACACTCTAGCCACAATCCGAATAAAGGCAAGCCCGGTTTAGGTCAGGGCCGGTCCGAACTGGCCCTCGGAATCTGACGTAGCGCCAGATCCGCCAGGACCAGCGCCGCCATCGCTTCCACAATCGGAACCGCACGCGGAACCACGCAGGGGTCATGGCGTCCTTTGGCTTCGAGGGTGACCTCGTTCCCGTCAAAGTCCGCCGTAGACTGTGCTACCCCGATGGTTGCCGGTGGTTTGAACGCAATGCGAAATACAATCGGCTCGCCATTGGTAATTCCGCCCTGAGTCCCGCCGCTGCGGTTGGTACGGGTTCCGAGTTTCCCTTTTTTCTGGACAAACGGATCGTTGTGCAGGGATCCGCGCATCCGGGTGCCGGCGAATCCGGACCCTAATTCGAAGCCTTTGGTCGCGGGCAGCGAGAGCATGGCCTGTGCGAGGACCGCCTCCACTTTGTCGAATACCGGCTCGCCGAGCCCCGCCGGCACCCCGCTGCATACACAGGTTACGATGCCGCCGATTGAATCCGCCGCTTCCCGGGCGGCCACGATTTCTTTGAACATCTTTTCGCTAACATCGTCATCGGGGCACCGTACTTCGTTGCTGTCAATCCGGTCCCTTGTGGGGGGATTTTCCTCCAACGCTCTCGAAGCTTCGATTGTGCCCACCGCGCTCACCCAGGAAATTATCTCCACTCCGTATCGCTCTCGCAGGAATTTCTCCGCGATTGCACCGGCGGCAACGCGACCGATTGTCTCCCGGGCGCTCGAGCGTCCGCCGCCGCTCGACGCACGGATCCCGTATTTCATCTGGTAGGT
>CAUZEO010000252.1:0-7969 GCA_963578625.1 Kiritimatiellia bacterium
TCAGTCCGCATCAGTCCGCAGTGGTTATTTCCAGTAGTTGGCGCTGGTCCGCTTCCACAATCCTTTCTCCCCGCCACTCCACGTATGTTGCGTCGGTCGCGAAGACTCGGTTTACGCTCCCGGTGGTGGCCGAGAGGTAAAGCATCGACGCGTCCGTCACCAATTCGTCGATTTGAAGCTTGTCTCGATTTCGATTCATAAGAACGAGTTCCTGCGTTGCGTCGTCTTTGTGGATTCGATAGGCGGTTCGGCCGGGTTCGTTGAGTGCGACTTGCACGGTTTTATCGACCCAGTCCGCAACCTTCAGAACCGGATCATGTGGAAGCAAGAGAGTTGTGAACTCTTCCACCTGTCCTTCCTCCGGGAGGCCTTCCCATGCATACCACACGCGTAGCGGGTTGGTACGGGTAGCGCCCGCGCCTTCCTGGGGAAACTCTTGGGCCGTCAGCCGGGTCTCCGGGCGCGGCGCATGGTGTACCAGCAGGTCACGAACTGGATTGCGAAACGCCTGGGTGAGCTGTTCCCATAGGTTAAAAAGAGAACCGACGTGACTGTTACTCCAGGTCTCGCCGCGCTCGGGGCCGATATTCTGGTGATGAAACGCAGGGCCCACCCGCGCAAAGAAGGGCGCGTTAAATCGGGCGGTGTCACGCACCAGGATCATCCGATTTTTTACGAACAGGATTCTGCGATCAACGGTTACAGGCAGGTAGGCGTAATTTTCAACGTGCAGTTCCACCGCCGTTGCTATTTCGCCCTCGGTGAATACCGGGACGGTGGTGGCTTCCTTTTCACGCTGGGGTGCGTCCCGGCTCAGATCCTCGATGTGCAGGCGGTTGTGGCCGGCCAGCACCTTGGAGAGCCGGCCGACGGGATTGGGAAGGACAACGGAGGTCTGGTCGGCAATGCAGATAATGGAGGTCGTGTCGCCTGGCTGATTGTGGTTCGTGATCGGACAGCACTCGACCATGGCCCACAAGTCTCCCGGATCGTTGCCGCTCTTGAGGATCACCTTGTCTGGAATGTCCTTCGGGCCGAGTTCGAAGCTGTAGATATGCCATCCGATGTCCCGGACCATGCCGGATTCTACGGGCACAAGGTCCTTGCGCATCGTGACCCGGCTGGCGGGATCCGGTTCTACCTCCGCGATGGAATCGTCCGCAATGTACCAGGCCAGTGCATAGTACCAAGGCAGGTAATGGTGGATGAACGGGCTCGTCTGCCAGCCGTCGATCCGGTCTTCAGCGTACTCGAACAACCGGTGGGCGGCCCATTTGTAGCGTCCGTCTCCTGTGTGGAGCGCCAGCATTTCGAACAGGTAGATGTATCGGTGAAATTCCTGATTCCACCCGGTGGCATCGCCGAGGCTGGGGTGCGCGCCCATGGGATGCATCCAGTAAAGATTTCGCTCCCAGGTTCTTTTTATCCCGGGGCTGTTAAAAATCTCTTCCCGTCCGGACAAGTGCCCGAACATGGAGAGGTGCCACATCCAACCGTGGAGATATCCGCCATCGTTGTAGATCGTATCCTCGTGCTGCAACGAGTCCCCCAGGGTCGCGTTGCAGTAGCGTGTCCAGAAATCGGAATTCTCAACGTCGGGATATTTCAGCGCAGCGATACCGCGCGCCACCGCCGGGCCCAACGCCGCGTGCCCGGCGCCGCGGAACCATGGATTTCCGTCCCAGCCATAGCATCCCCAACACGATTTATGCGCCCAGGTAACGAGGTGTTCGCGAATCTCCGGTTCGTCATCGTCCGTTAAGAGTCCCGTTTCGCGCATGACGTCGGCCATGATGTCGATCATCTGGATGTTCATGAAGACGTATTCACTTCCGTCCCTCGCGAATGCAAGGGACGACTTCCAGGCGCGCCTCGCGTATTTGGCATATCGTTCCTCCCCGGTCGCCTTGTACAGAATGGCGGCGGTCATGCCGCGGGTATGCGCCCAGGCCCATGCGCGGTGGTGTTCCGAGTCGAAATCGATTTCCATCGACTCCTCGAAAAGCTCCCGGGCGCGCGGAAGGTAGTCGTTTTTCGATACCTCCCGCCTCCGTATCGGCAGATGGAATTTTCGGTATCTGCTTGGGTCCTCGGTGTAGAAGTGGCTTGGAGCGTCCTCGAGACTAGGAACTTTTGGTGCGACACGCTCGGCTTCGACCTCGATGACAACGGGTGAGCCATAGATCCTTTCCCCGGTCAATTCTGCCTCCAATGTATACGTCCCGGCCGGTACGCCGTCTTCCGACAACATCGCACGCAAGGTGGTTCGCTTGTCGGCCTGGAAGCGTAAAGGCAGCGGCTTTTCCACGACGATATTTCCTGCGGAATCACGAAGGCGAATGGAGGCAAGTTCCGCGTCGAGGACGGCATCGGCTGTTCCGCCGATGGGTAGGGGTTCCGACTCCTTCAGCGATGTGCTGGAAAACAGATCCAGGCCGAGGCCGTCCCGATCCAACAGGCGGAGTCTCCCCCAATATCCCGCCGTGGAACCTCGGTAGGTTTTCCACTGTCGCCACACCAGGTAGCCCTTCTGCAATCGTTTTTCCTGGCGGGAATCGTGGTAGGAGACTTTGGCGGCAACGCGGAGCACGTCCCCGGGTTGGAAGTCCCACCCCTCACGGGAAAAATCAATCGACGCCTCGAGCTCGTATCCGTTTGACGTCTTACGCGTTTTGTACGCAAGGCCCGGCGTGCCCGGTTGTTCCTCGTCGGGTTGCTGAAAGGTCATTTCGAAGACGCCATCCTGTACGCTTCCGGTACCGGGTTCCAGGTACGCAACGTTCTTGTCCGGGAAGCGGCCGGCCAGAATGCCGGTCCCGCCGGGCTGAAATCGGACCTGCAGGTAACCGAATTGAATGCCCTCGAGTTCCCCGGCTGTTACCGATGCCGCGACGTAGAGGGTCTGCCCCGCCCATTGCATGGCGACGCGCGCGTTCAAACCCGAATCGGCGGAAGATTCATCACCATCCGCCGGCGTGAGGTTCACCCTGTTCAATGGAACGGAAGTGCGATCCAGATCCCAGTCGGTGAGGTCTCCGTCGAGGTGGATGTCGTCGGCCATCGGCGCGAGGATTGCCAGGCCCGGCTCGCCGGTCCAGGTACGAATTGTAGGCTCGGATGCCAAGGCGGTGTTTGCGGCCAACATGAGGGTTAACAGGAGCGGGGAATTACACATTAGGTTCAAACTGAACTACGACAATTTGTCGTTGGCTACAAGACAAAAGTGGGTAGTTTAAGAATTTGCCCGCCGGAGCCAAGGTCGCAGGGGTATTTGACCTGTGTAGCGGAGCCCCAACCGGTTTGTGCGGAAAATGTCGAATTTTTAATTTTTAATATCGAATGTCGAAGTGAAGAATGACCTTCGTTTTCCGTAGCACGGAGTACCCGTGCTACGGAAGGGCGGGGTTGCGGAATTGGTTGGTACTCGACCGGATGGGTGGAGCAGTGTAAGAAGTGTGCTTTACCCTGAAACGTTAAGGAAAACTGATGAAGATATTCTGCCGCTGGATCGCGTTGACGCTGCTCCTCTTCCTGAGCCCGAGTACACTCTCCATCTTTGCCGCTGACGAGACCGCACCCGGTCCCTCCGTCCTTGTCTGCACACCTAAAGGACTTGGGCAGTCCTTCGTGGACCTGGAATGGTTGCGAGAGTTTCACGAAGCCGGATTTGAACCCGACTACCTGGATACATTCAGTCAAATGACCTGGGACCGCGTCCGGCAATATGACGTGATTGTAATTTTCGGCAGTCCGGGGGACGGAACGGAAATTCCATTCTTCTTTCCGAAGTCGGGCAGCCCGGATCGGAATCAGTACATCGCGATCATTGAGCGCTTTCTGGAGTCGGGCGGTGGCGTTTTCGCGATGATCTACACCGACAGCGGCGACAAGGACGTCCAGCAGTTGATCGAGCCCTGGGGCGCCCGGCTGCCGGTAGAGTTTTACAGGGAGACGGAGGAAAAGAAGATCGTGCCGTTGCCGCGTATGGACATGGTGATGCTATCCCTGGTCGACCAGGTGATGCCTTCTCCGGTAACCAAGGGCGTGAAGAACCTATGGTTGCCCTATGGCGAATACTATCATGGGTCGCTTTCAGGACCGATCGCCGTGTCCGAGGATTGGACGGTAATTGTCAAAGGCACGAAAACGTCGCACTCCGAACCGGTTGTTACCGCCGATCATTTCATCAACACTCGCCAGCATCCCGATCCCTTCGTGCGGCCGGGTGGCGTTCCCGAGCCGGACCTGATGGCGATACGTTCTTATAAGAATGGACGTATTTTGCTCTGCACCCAATCGCCGGCTTTCTCGATTGGCCAGGGAACCAAGTGGTTGTACGGGCGGCGCTGCCTTTCGAAGGGATTAAATCGAATTCCTTCGGACTATGAACGACTACTTCAAAATGCATTCCGATGGCTTTCAGAACCGGCAATGAAGTCGGAGGCCGTCGGAGGATATCGCGCGCCGGCCGGCCGGTTCGATTCTCCCAACAAGAACCCCGAAGTACGGATCGGCCTTGATGAGCCTCTCTGGTCTGAGGCGTCTCTGGACTTGAACCTGCCGCCACAGACGGACCCGGTTTTTCGTGGGCTGATCGGGGCGCAGTCGGCAGTGAGTGGCGGGCAGGGGACCGTTGCCGAGTACGCGGCGGCGGCCCGGGAGGCCGGACTGGACTTCGTGGTCTTTCTGGAGCAGTTCAGCGGTTTGACGCTCGAAAAACTTCGGGAGCTTGGGGAACAGTGCCGGAAGCATTCAGACGGCGAACTGCTGCTTTTGCCCGGCTACAGCATCGATAGCAACATCGGTAATCATATGTTCTTCACCGGTCACGATCTTCCGTGGCCCCACTATCCGGAACTCCTGACGGGCCCCGACAACAAACTCTTCAACCTCCAGCCTCAGGACAAGGATGGGAAGTACATCCACCTCTCCGTCTCCACCGGCTGGATCCTGAGCGAGCACGATCGCTACGGCAAAAACATGATCGGGTTCTACAATTTCGACTCACCGACGGGAATGCAGTTGCCCGACATCAAGGACGCTGCGGCGGCCGGGGTTCGATTCTACCGGGACGGTGAGCTTGTAGAAGACCTGACCGAAGATTACCTGACCACGGTCCTTGGCACCTGTCCGCCTTCCCCCCTGTCCATCAACATCGTCCGCTCGCCGGAGGCATTGATCCAGGAGGCCCGGTCCGGAAACGCATTGACCTTTGCCCAGGGGAAATCCCTCGAAACGCTCGTCCGGACCACGATGCATTGGAACGGTCAAAGCGATGCATTGAATATGTTCAGTTCAGACGGCCCGATCATTCGCTCCTGGCCCAAGTATCATGGTGCGAATGTGTATGGCAGCGAACCATTTGTCGTGGACCGCGAATTGATGGTTTCAGACCTGTACGTCACTTCCGACGTAGGACTGCGGGAGATTCGTATCATGAACGGCCACAAGGTAGTGAGGCGCTACCTCCCGGGTGGAGCGAAAGAATTCCGGAAAATCCTTCACCTTCCCGGTGTTGTGCAGACGGTCCTGGTCCTGATCGCGGAAGACCTGAACGGTGGAAAGGCGGTTTCCTTTCCCCGCTTTTGCTGGAAGTACGGCTCTCGCGTGGTGGTCTACTGTGGCGATCATGTCAACGACTGCGGATATGGGTATCTTGCACGTGGCTGCGGCATGTTCAACTCGCACCGGTATCCCCTGTTTTCAGCCGGATATACCTGGGACGGTGGACCCAAGGGCCTTCGCCCCATACTTCATTTCGGCCATTCGCATCCGCGAATTACCAGCACCCCGACTATTGTGGATTACCTGTACAGCGAAGGAGGGTGGGCCTTTCACAACATTCCGGTCCTTGAATTCGCCGATGACCAGGCCATCGTCGTGCAGTCCTCCCTGCGCGAGGTCTACCACCCCAAGTTGCCGGTGATGAACGCCTGGCATGCTTTCGGCCCCAAGCTGCCTTCACGCCTGATCGATTCAGATCGCCGTTACCTTGAGTTCAATCGTCCTTTGCAAGGCGTTCGGGATACCGGATGGGCGGCGATCGGGGATCGCGGTGATGCGGTTGTCGCCAACTTTTCCAACACGATCCGATTCAAGATGGAACAGCGGGTCGACTCGCTGGTGCTGCTCCGTACCAACTGGAATCCCCCGCGGCCCGGTATGCTTGTCGTCGACAGCGGCGGGGGGAAGCCCATTGTGCATGACCTCCAGGTGGGCTTGGCGCCAATCACGGAACGCGTGGGAACGGGAAGCTGGTTCGGGTTCTGTTCCGATGATGCATTCAATGGAGCTCTGTTTGTGAACCGAGGCGAACCGGTCTTCGTGCACGTGGACTACAAGGCCGACGCTTCGTTTCGGGGAAGGGTCACTGCGGATTTGGTGGGGCAGGTTCTTGAAGAAGGCGACAGCCGGCATTATGAGCTTTTCACCGTCAACGAGTCGATCGACATGGAAGACCGGGGGGCGAAGCGTTTTCAACGGATTCTCAAATATCTCGATCGGCCGGACGGCTTACAGCTCGTGCGCGGCACGCGGGAAGACGGGTTGGGGATTTTCGAGGTGAATTCGGGCGGGGCGGATTCCCCGGTCGAGTTGAAGGTTCGGCAACCGAAGCGGCGGATCGGGCTGACGATTCCGGTCCGGATATCCGGGTTGAATCCCCGGTGGAGTGCGGGGCTTCTCCAGGTGAAAGGTCATAGCACCGGGTACTATACGAACGGAGAGAATGTCTATTCCGCGCTCGGGTTCGACGCGGATGGAAGAGTGTACGCTGCGCTCTACCCGGACTATGCGAAAGAGACCCACGTGGTGGTTGGTCATCCCGTGGTCTGCGATAAGCCCGAGTTGTTCCTCGAAGTCATGCCGCGTTCCGGACCGGATGGTGGCTATGTTTGGCACGTGGCGGTGAATAATCCGACGGATGCGAATATCACGGCGCAGTTCCGGCAGTCGGCACAACTGCCCGGGTTGGACTTTGAAGAGCAGGAGCACGTGGTGCCGGCCGGCGGGCATTTGGTGATGCAGGAGTGACCAGACCCCGCCGGGCCTGTCCCGGTGGTGAATGGGTTTGGAAACTACGGTGCAGAACAAGAAGCATCGGTTGCCTAGTTATCAAACCTAGCTTCCACCGGCGCGTGGCCGGTGGGGAGCTTTGCGCCGCACCTAATTATGTTGGCGGCGCAGAATTGCCCAGATACCATGCGGGCCTTTCACGAAGGGGCTTTGTTCTGTCTCGGTCATTGATCTCCTGTTACGTAATCTGTTTAGCCTGTCTTTTGGGTTTGGATGTCAGTGCCAGGGCATCCGGCAACTCCCCCGCCGTGCTCCTCTGCACACCTCGCGGCATCTCTGCTTCGCCGGGCGTGGACCTGGAACTGTTACGTGATTTTCAGGAGGCCGGGTTTCAGATGGACTTCCTGGATCACTTGAAGGATTTCACCTGGGAAAAGATCCGGCAGTACAATGTCCTCATTCTGATCGGCGCTCCATCCAAAGACGAGAAACGTCATTTTTACTTTCCGGCCGAGGGACCACGGCAACCGGAATACATCGAGTTGCTCGATCGCTTCCTGGATGCGGGCGGCGGCGTGCTCGCGATGATCTACACCGACAGCGGGGACCAGCATGTGCAAGCACTGGTTGAGCAATGGGACGCGAGATTGCCGCTGGAAAAATATTTTGATTCCAATCCGGAGAATGTCGTTCCCATGCCCCGCATGCCGGTTGTTTCGCTGGGAAGGACGGATCAGGTTCTGCCTTCGCCGATCAGTGCCGGGGTAACAAACCTCTGGTTTCCCTACGGCGACTACTATCACTCGACGTTAACTGGCCCGATCTTCGTGAGCGAAGACTGGCAGGTGGTGGTGAAGGGTCCGGCCACTTCCTACACCGAGCCGTCCGAGACCAATGACTTCATCCAGAGTTCATACCACCAGGATCCATACATTCGGCCGGGCGGAGTGAAAGA
>CAUZEO010000253.1:0-7963 GCA_963578625.1 Kiritimatiellia bacterium
TGAGCTCGCGGCCTTTACGGACAACCTTTCGCTGGGTGACACGGGCCGGGCGCGGCTTCGCGCCGAGATTGAGCAATGCGACCGCGCCATCGCCGAACGGAATATGCACTACCTGGTGGAATCATTCGGCGGTAGCGATCAATGGCGTATCCTCGCCCATTTCTTTCCTTCCGCTTCCTATTTCGACATCGAGACCTCGGGGCTCGATCTCGACAGCCACGTAACTGTGGTCTCCTGCTACCATCGCGATCGCGTTTACAATTTTGTGCATGGCGAGAACATGGAAGCATTCCTGGATCTGCTCGAAGACGTGGAACTGCTGGTATCCTTTAACGGAGCTTCATTCGACGTCCCGCAGATTCTCAAATTGTATCACATTCCCGATCTTCCTTGCGCCCACATCGATCTTCGGTGGCTTTGCTATCACGCCGCCATGCCCGGTGGACTTAAATCGATCGAAAAGAGGTTGGGCATCAACCGGCCCCGGGATCTGCAAGGCGTGGACGGCGAAGAAGCTGTCTGGCTGTGGAGACTTTGGGAGAACCAAGGCCAGGAGAAAGCGCGACAGCAATTGCTGCGCTACTGCTCGGCCGATTCGGTGTCCCTGAAGCTGCTATCCGCGAAGCTCCTCTCCATGAACGACGTGCAGGTGGAATGTCCCGCACCGGACGAGCTATGGTCGATGCTGGGCGGAATTGAAACGCCGGAGCTGGGGTTTCAAACGCTGCCGCCCGCGGCGGAAACATCCGGGCTCATGGCGCAGGATGCAGCACACGATCCCATGAGGGAGCGAATGGTCCGGCACTTGCGCATGATGCGGAATCGGAAATAAAGCGTTCCGAATGTCACGGCCTACTTCAAGAACTTGTCGAAGAGCTTTCCGCCTTCACGTTCAAGGAATTTGCCGGCCTCTTTCTTGAGCGCTTTCTTGCCGGCTTGCGCCGCGAGGTCCGCGGCGGCTTCGGTCAGCACGCTCGCATTGAGAATGGGTTTGCTGACCGTGCCCCGAATCGGGACATTGATGGTGGTGCCTTCCAGATACTTCAATAAATTCGAACTCACGAGTTGGTCCGTAACCGGAACCGTGGCGACATAGTCCAACGACCCGTCGAGTCCGATCGTACCGGACAGAGTCACTTCGTTCCCCTCCACTTTGAAACTTGTGGGAGATGTGGATATCTTCCCATTCTCACACTGAAACTCTATTTGTCGCGCCCCGACTTCCACGCTCTGTTCCTTCACTTTCATGGCGGTCATAATTTTCTCCGAAAGACCCGATGCGCCGAGCCGCAGATCATGGAATTCCATGACCCCCTGGAATTCTGCTTCATTCCGCCGCTCCGCCTCCAACGGCCAACTGAAATTGTCCATGCCCATATCGAACCGACCGCCGATTACCGATGCGCCTTTGAACAGTGGGTGAATCCTCCCCAGCAATCCGTCCGCAATTTCCTTCGTGAGTTCAACGTTGGAAATAAAATTCGTGGGATTTCGCAACACCAGCGTCCGACTTTCTTGCGAAAAATCCAATTCAGGGAGGACTTCTATGCTGCCCTGGTTAACGTCCGCCCGCAGTTCCCCCTGGAACAATCCACTCGCAATCGATACGGGTAATCGAATGGACTGCAGATCAAAGCCGAAGGCTTGTATCCGGTCGGCACGGAGGGCCGCCTGCAGATTCGCGCGGGTGAGGATATTATCTCCATTCACCGGGGACCACGTTGATTGAAATACGAACGGCTCGTTCCCCTTACCGCGAAGGACAATGTCCAATCCGGCAAGGTTTCTGACATAGGTCTCGGCCGCCTCCAGATCCAGACCCAGTTTTCCCTTCACATCAACCGACAGGTCTGTGTCACCCGCCTGCAATTCGCCTACGGCGGCAAGCTGAAGGAACTTGGAGTGTACAGCAAGTTCTTCGATCACGATGATCCTTCCCAGCGGTTCGCCGACGACCACTCGCACTTTCACGGTGGCGCGGTCATTCTCCAGCACGGCTTGTCCTCCCGACACCAGATCGAACTCGGCGAGCTCCGCATCCATGGCGAGCAGCCGTCCACCGGCCGGGGCGTCTGAAATGTCGAGGCGAATGGAGGCGCTTCCGTCGATGGAGGTTTGATCCGGCAGCGCGAGGAACCCTCCCAGGACATCCTGGACGGATTTCAGTGCGAAGGACGCCTGCATCGACGCCTTTGCGCTTGCGGGGTGATTGACCGGGACCTCGAGTGCGCTTATGACGATCTCCCCCATTGTCGTTTTCAATCGTGCTCCGTTTACAGAAATCAACTGATCCGGCACGGCCCGGAATTTTTTTACCGAAAGTGAAATCTGCGGGTCGCTCAGGGTTTTGTCTTCCAGTTCCAGAGACAGGCGCTGAACAGAAAGGACGGATGGTCCGACGTCCAGTTGCTGGTTCTTGATACCGAATGCAAGATTCATCCGTGCATCACCTCGCAGCGACAGCCCCTCAGGAGCCGTTTCGATGGCGTTCATGACCGCGAAAGCGCGTTCCAAATCAACATCGGCCTTGATGGATCCCCCGATGATCTCCGGCCCTTCGCTCGGCCCGGCGCCCCCGTCTTCAGGTACGCCTATCGACTGCGCCGCGATCTTTCCCTGGCCGACTGGAAGCTTCCAGGAGAGCGAAGGATTGAGGAACTCGATTTTGAACCCATCCTGATTGGTGGAGATCCCGGACGCGATCTGTACATTCCACGAACCGCGTGGCATCAAGGCCTCCGACCCATGGGCGATCTCCGCATCGTTAAGAGTTATGTCACACCGAACCAACGGGACGTCGCCGGCCGTCGGGCGATCCAGCTTCGCGGAAAACATCAGCTTTCCGGCAAACTGCCATGGTTCCAGATCGACCAGCTTCCCGATTTCTTCTCTCAGTTCACCCAACTCCGCGGATCCCGATACCTCTAGGTGGTTCAGATCCCCTTTCCCGGTAACCGACGCAAACGGGGCGTCCAGACGAAGGGTTTGAATGGTAACTGCCTGCGCATGCTTCTGCCCCTCGAACCTCAATACGGTGGGTTGATCCCAGGCAATATCCGCCACCATTGATTCTGTTGCCACCGTGCCGCGCAGAACCGGCAGCAAAGCAGTAAGGCTCACCGATAGGTCCTCCCCGCGCGTGCTGATTTCCGCGCCCAGCTCGAGCGCCCCTTCCTCTATCTGCAGCCCCTCACGCACGCCGAGGGTGGCGGGAAACTGAGCGAGTAACATGATCAGGTCCACCGTTCCTTCGAGCTTGAGTTGACTATCTTCCGTGCTGCTCAGATCCCCGGAGGTGGAGATGCGGGCCACTGCAGTTTCGAAATTGAGGCGGTCAATTCGGATCGAGTTCGAGTTCACGAGGCCTTCCACCGACAGAACAACATCGCCGAGCGACGGGGTGTCGGAGGAGAGCGGCCCACCGGACATGCGGAGATCAGGCACGCTCACAACACCTGACATCCGGAGGTCCTCGGTTGCCGCCCCATCCACATTGACCTTTGCGTTCAGGATTCCATCGACGACAGGCACCTCGGCAAATTGTGTGGCAAACGTCGTCAAGGGCGAGAGATCGAGGTCGTTGGCTTCGATACTTGCATGTACCCGGGGCCAGGCGGCAGCTCCGGTCGGATCTGCCTGGAAAGAAGCAACCAGATCCAGATGCCCTTTGTCGTCGGGTGACGTGAATCCGGCAATCACATTCACGGGTGACTCAGCGCCTTCAAGAACGGCAGCAAGATGAACCTTCGTGGCGACGGTCTCCGGTGCTTGTCCCGCATTGGCTAGGGCAAAGGTCCCGTTGGTGACAATGAGGCGCACCGCGAGGTCCGGCATGGCGGAGAGCTTGTCGAGCGTTGGCGCCGGCGAGGTTTCGTCAGGCTTCGAACCCTTTTCCGTCTCAAAAGCTTCTACGGGCAATGATTCTACCGGGGGACTCGGCTCGTCTTCAGGGACCGTTGCGGTAACAAACGGAGCATCGACGTAAACCGTTCCAAGATTCTTGCGGTTCAACAAGAACCCAAGCAGCCCGCGATCCGTTCGCACCTCATCGACTACGACTCGCGTGGCGGACCCAGGATCTTCAAATACGATCCCCCGAAGCGAAATTTTACGTGTCCAGCGGAGCGACCACTCATCGACCGACACCGAACCGTCGATCTTGTTGTTGGCTATACCGAGAACCTTGCTCTTAACAAATCCCGTCGAACATAGCCAGGGAAGGCAAACCACCAGGAGCACGAGTAGTATGAGCATCGCAAAAAATATTCGCCTCAGCTTCTTCATAACCAATTGTGTCCTGACTCTTTTAGGATGAAAATCTTATGTGCTTCCTACTATTCATCTCCTCATACCAAATTCCCACAAGGTGATGTCGAGCTTCGTTATATCAGATGAAGAGGTCTCTTCGAATTTGCTGAATCGCGTCTTCGAGTACTTCCACGCCGGATATCCTGGCGAGTTGCGCCGCACCCTGCAGACAACTTTTTACCGCGATCGCCTTATCGCGGGGCGGTCCGGGAAACCGGTAAAACCCCTGGTCTCGACCCAACTCCAGAACGCGAGTCAACCAGGCGATCATCTCTTCAACCAGAAGTTGGGCCTGTCTCTTCATTCTGGGAGGCATTGTATTGTAGTCAGCCGCCATGATGCCCATCGGGCAAATCTCCCCGCGCTCTTTGAAAGACTCCATGGTGAACTGGAAATAGCTCTCGAGTTGATTGAGAGGATGACCGCCACGCGTCATGAAATCCGTCGTTTTGTCCCGCAGAATCTCTCGATACCGGTCCAACAGCGCAACCCCCAGGTCTTCTTTGGTAGCAAAATGGTAATGAACAGCAGCATTCTTGATTCCCATAGGGTTTGAAATGTCTTTGTAGCTGAACCCATTGAATCCTCTCTCCAGGAGAAGCCTGTCCGCTCGGTCGAGAATCGTGTTTCGGGTATCACGGTTGGTCGGCATGTTGATTTCCTATAAAAAGAGAGCTTTTCAATGAACTTACTTATAAATAAGTCAGCCGTCAAATAGTTACCAATATCCCGTTAACAGGAACTGCGAGATATTTGCCATGCAATAATTAATGGGCCGGATCGTTTTGCAAACAGAAACGCCCCTCCAGTCATGAGACCAGGGGCACAACCACTAAAAGATGGAGAATCATATGAATCGCATTGGAACTCTTATACTGACCACCGCGGTAGGCATCACAATAAATGCGGGCACTGCGCTTGCGGGTCCCGGGGAAGAAGAGCGAGAAGGGCGCCGCGGAAGGCCGAATTTTGAAAAAATAGATGAGGATGGTGACGGGAAGATTTCGATCGAAGAATTTGTACTGGCCTCGGAGCACCGTATTGACCGGATCCTTGATCGAATGGATTCCGATGAAAATGGCGTTATTTCTATGCAAGAGTTTGAATCTGCGCGTGCGCAGCGAGGGAAGGGTGAAAAGTGCAAGCGTGGCAAAAGCGATCAAGATCGACGGCCACGTGGCGGAAAGCCTCCCTCATTCGATGAACTCGATGAGGACGGAAACTCGGAATTGACGGAAGACGAGTTGGTCGCGCACCACGCGGAGCGGGCAGCGGCCCACTTCGAGCACATAGACGAGGACGGAGATGGTCTTCTCACCAAGGATGAATTGGGAAAACAGCGACGCCAGCGCGGTGGAGGACATCCCGGGCGTGGTCGGGGCCCCGGACCCGATGGGGACAACGAAGAGATCTAGAATCGGATCCGATTTCGCAGAACCGGACAATTAAAATTCTTCTCCCCACCGCGGATCGAGGCTGGAACGAACCTGCCCGGTCCGCGGTTTTCTTTATCTCGGATTATTCTCCCGCCGCATTCGAGCCCGTGACGACGGTAGGCGAAGGTTCGCCGACTGCGGCCGGGGACATGGTGAACCAGAAAGTACTGCCCGCCCCTTCGGAGCTGATCAGACCAATTTCTCCCCCGTGCGCCTCTACTGCCATCCTGCAAAACGCAAGCCCCAGCCCAGTGGATCCCTTACGCTGGTGCCCCTTCAGTTGAACCTGTCCGAATTTCTCAAAATCTTTTCATGATACTCCTTCGGCACACCGGGTCCCTTGTCGGTAATGCTGATGCGCACGAAATTATTTTCTCCCATATCCGCGGATACCTGTACCGTTTCATCGGCAGGGCTGTACTTGGACGCATTAAGAAAGATGTTGGCAACCACTCGCTGCATGACATCAGGATCAAACGTGGTTTCCGGAATATTTTCTTCGAACGGCATCGAGAACTCCACGTCGGGCCGCATCGTATTCATTAAGCGGATTCCTTCCGTGAGGGTTTAGAGCATGTCCCTCTACTTCATTCGCAAGGGGAGTTTCCCATCTTCCATCCGACGAGGATCGAGCATCGAGTCGACCATGACTTCGAGTTGCCGAAAGTACGCCAGTATTGCCGAATCCATGAAAACCTGGAGTCATCCGACAGTTGAATGCTGAAGTGGTATATGACGACCACAATCAGGATGCCGGCGATTGCCCAGAGCTCCATGGCACTCGACTTCTCCTTTCTCATTACAAATGATGACCCAAGTGGCCTCCTCATGGCGGCGGGATTTACGGGGACTTCATCAGCAGATTGGTGAGCCACTGAGCCCGACAGCAGTGGGAGTCGGGCAAAGCACGGACTCCAACACGCTGCATTTTAGCGTGTTACAAATCAGGACAGGCTGAATAATCAGGGCCCCGGCGAGCGTTCGCGCCCCTGGAGGCAAGGGAACGGTTTTCGATAGTGAGAATCGAAGGTGAACGGGCGGGTGAAAGCGTATTACTGGCCCTTTAAAGCACGTCTCAGAATTTTTCCAACGTTGCTCTTTGGCAATGAGTCGCGAAATTCGACCTGCTTTGGAACCTTGTAGGCTGACAACTGTCCCCGGCAGTGGGCGATTACGTGGTCTTCCGTGAGTTTTGGGTCGTTCCGAACCACGAACAGCTTCACCACTTCGCCGGATCCGGGATCTGGCATGGCCACCGCCGCTGCCTCCAGAATTCCCGAGTGCAATGCCGCGACTGCCTCAACTTCGTTGGGATACACATTGAATCCTGACACCAGGATCATGTCCTTTTTCCGATCTTCGATGAAAACGTAACCCCGCTCATCCAATCGACCGATATCCCCGGTTCGCAACCAACGGCCATCCAACATGACGTTCTCGGTCTCTTTTGGGCGATGCCAGTATTCGCGCATGACCTGGGGACCCTGGATACAGATTTCTCCCACTTCGCCGATCCGAAGTACGTTCCCGTCATCATCCCGAATCGTCACTTCCGTGGATGGAATCGGCAGGCCGATCGAACCATTATAACAATCGTTCGTCATCGGATTCATGCAGGCCGCCGGCGAAGTTTCAGTCAGGCCATAGGCCTCGATCAAAGGCTGCCCGGTCACTGCTTTCCATTTTTCGGCCACCGCACGCTGTACCGCCATGCCACCGCCGAGGCTGACGTGAAGGGAGCGAAAGTCACACTCCGCGAAACCTGGCGTGTTCAGTAGCGAGTTGAACAACGTATTGACGCCCAGAATGCCCGTAAAGCGCGATGTTTGCAGGGTCTTCACGAACCCCTTGAAATCCCGGGGGTTGGTGATGAGCAGGTTTTCCCCGCCGAGGGACATGTAAGTGAGGCAATTGGCGAGCAGCGCGAATATATGATACAGGGGCAACGCGCAGACGATGACCTCTTCGCCCTCCTTCGTGACGGGCCGGAGCCACTCGGACGCCTGCAACACGTTGGCCACCATATTTCCGTGAGTGAGAACGGCGCCTTTTGCAACTCCTGTAGTTCCTCCAGTATATTGCAGGAACGCAATGTCCTCGTGAGTCAACCTCTCATCGGGAAGTTCGCTGTCGTCCCCCTGCTTCAGTGCATCCCGAAATTTGACCGCATCCTTCAGCAAAAATGGCGGAACCAATTTTTTGATCCGTTTCACGACAAA
>CAUZEO010000254.1:0-7906 GCA_963578625.1 Kiritimatiellia bacterium
CGCGGGTCGTCCGGGCAATCGGCTTCTCGATCAACAGATGCAGCCCCCGCCGCAACAGCCCATCCGCGACTTCGAAATGCAAGTCCGTGGGGACAACCACGCTGGCTGCGTCGATTTCCGCGGCCAGCTCATCCATGTTCGAAAACGCGCGACAACCGTGGGCGGTCGCAATGTCCCGGGCCCGCGAGGCATCGGCGTCGAAAACTCCAACCAGTTCGGCACTGGAAAGTTCCCCGTAAATTCTTGCGTGATGCTGGCCCAGTGCGCCAACGCCAATCACGCCGATTCTTACGGGTGGCCTACTCATTCGACAGTTCTTCTTCCTTCATGGCCACGATGCAGAGGCCATCATCGTTCGCGGTTTCAAGGACTCTTTCTCTTTCCAGCAGAATGCAGCAACCGGCTCGCACGGCAAGCGCAGATACACCCGCTTTCTTCAAACGCTTCAGCGTCTTCCTCCCAATCACTGGAATATCAAACCGAATGTCGTGACCGGGTTTGGGCCACTTGACGGCAACCGCGCCCGCACCGCCCAGCCGCCCAGCACGCTTGATGGCTTCATCCGTCCCCTCGAAAGCTTCCACGGCAAGAATTGTTCCCTCTTTGACTACAACCGTCTGCCCGATGTCCAAACCACTTGTCGCGCGCGCTACACGAATCCCAAGTTGAATGTCAGCGCTCTCCCGATCTGTCGGTTGCCGCGCGGTAAGGACGCCCGGTGCAGGCATGGTCGCCTCCATGAACATACTCGCCGGTTTCAACTCAATCCCGATATCCGCGAGGCGATCACCGACCGCGCTGAATATTGTATGTGCATTTCGTTCGCTCAGGCCCGCAAGCAACTCCAGCATCAACCGGTCCGGGCGAACCCGGAAGAGATGCGTCGGGGAAATTTGGCCCGCCATGACGACCTGCCGGACTTCGCTCCCGGTAAACGCGTCCAGCATCGCCTGCAACTGGCCGATGGGCAACCACGTCACTTCGTCGACGAGATCCGCGATCTCCGGCTTGGTCTCCTTCCGGAACGCGACGGCGACAATGCGCGATACGCCCTGCGACCGGGCGGATCGCGCCAACTCGATCGGGTACGCACCGTTTCCGGCAATAATACCAAGCGGTTTGAGGTCTCCGTTGCTCATCTATCAGCAGCATCCATCAAATCCCGGAACGCCGTCGGGTTTTCCAGGCGATCACGGCGGCGAGAATTCCACATCCCACGCAAGCCTCCCAAAATGCAGGCCCTAAATTAGCAAACGTGAGCACGGCGGCCACGCTTGATTTTTCCATGGCGAAAAAAAGGTTGGGTGATCCGTCGAAATAGTGGCTGGAAAGGGGCCACCAGAGGAGAACTCCGTAGGGGGCCCCCCGGTCCTCGCAAAAGAAATCCGCAATGAGGTGGCTGGTTAGCAGGGTCGTCATGACCATCCATAGCGTAAAGCCTGGGTCAGGGCGCCGGAACCGGCACAGGCACCAAAGGCCGGTGGAGACAAGAAGGATCCAGCCCAGGCTATGGGTGAACCCGTGGTGAAAGGAATTCAACGATCCAATCAGAATTCCCGGCGAAAAATCGATATCCGGCAGATTTGCCAGCACGACACACCCGGCCAGTAACCAGTACTGGTTTTTTGCCTCGGAAAAAAAACCTGAAATGCTCCCCGGCACTGCAGGCAGCAAGAGCGCGCTCCCAAGCGCTACGCCAATCAAGCTGTGTGCAATGGGAGAAGGCATTCAGAGAAATCGCAATAGAATCCGATCCACGCAGAGAGAAAGGTCACGATTGTCTAACCCTGCGCGTGCGCGATAGGCGGATCGAAAAGTCAGCGTGTTTGCCCCTTCTCTAAAAAACTCGGCCGGGACCTCCACGCTGGTAACCGCGAATTCAGGAGCCAGGGCGAACTTCCACTCCCCCGCGAACCGGTTGTTGACGTAAACCGCGACCACCTGTCTCGTGTAGTTCAGGAAGAGCGGTTGCGATTCTATCCAGATCCTGGCGCCTCGCACTTCGTCGATGTCAAAACGGACGTCGGCTTCCAGGTGAGTGATCCAGCGATAGTTCCTCTTTCCCGCCTTCTCCGCATTACTCCATCCGAACCCCAGGTTCGATTTTGCATTCATCGAACCGATATCCAGAAAGATGTCGCCGGCCACCGTGTTCGTCGGAAATACGTCGGCTGGGCAGGGGGGGGGGAGGACGAGTTCTACCCCGGGAAAAAGAAGGAATCCAAGGAGACGCCAACTGCCACATGCGGATTTATGGATTGCGATCATTTGATTGTTTCACGCATGATCGAAACAAATGGAAGCGACATCGACAACCGAGAAAAGGATTCACCCTTCGATTCTGAGCATCGGCATGTCCAATCATGACCTCTGCACACGCTGCGGGACGTGTGTCGGGGCCTGCCCGACCGAGGCAATCCGGCTCTCCGAGGAGTCGTTTCCTGAGCTGATCCCCGAGAAATGCACCGAATGCGGCCTTTGCGAACGGACGTGCCCCGGGGCACGGGTCGATTACCAGGAGCTCACAGAGACGACGTTTGGCCATCGCAATGACCCGGATACCTTCGACGGCCTGGTAAAAAGAACCTTTGTGGGATATTGCACCGACGACGCGATTCGCAACGGCGGCGCCGGCGGCGGAATTGTGACCGCATTGTGCTGGGACCTGCTGAAGCACGGAGATGTCGATGGTTGCATCGTCGCCCGCATGCGCAAGGATAAGCCGTGGATTGGCGAGACCTTCGTTGCGAGAACTCATGAGGATCTCCTTGAAAGCCAAGGCTCCAAGTACATGATCATCCCCGTGAACAGTATTTTCCAGGAAATACGTAGAATGCCGGGCCGTTACGCCTATGTTGCCCTGCCCTGCCAGGTTCACGGATTCCGGATGCTGGCCCGGGAAGACCCGGTTCTCCGGTCAAAAATCCACTCCGTAATCGGGCTTTTCTGCGGTGGTTCGCTGGAGCCGAACATGGTGACCGAATTGCTGGAAGCCCGCGGTATTTCGTTGGACGATATCAGCGATTTCCAATTCCGCGGCGGCGATTGGCCGGGAAGTATGCGGGCGATCATGAAGGACGGCGATGTTCGCAATTTGCATTACTCCAACTATAAAGACGGGGCCTACAACTATTTTACCAGTCTGTATATGCCGCAACGCTGCCAAACCTGCCTGGATGGCTCCGGCCAGTTTTCCGACATCTCGATCAGCGATGCCTGGACTCGCGACGAAGAAGGTCAATATCGATTCAAGGCACACTCGAGGCTTCTCGCGCGCACCGATATCGGCGTGAACATCATGGTCAACGCGATCGAGCGGGGAACGATCAAGGCTCACGAAGTCACGGAAGATCCGGACTACATCACACACAAGATCCAGACAAAGAGAAAGGGGATGAATGCACCACTTCGGACACAAAGGCGGCTTCGCAAGGGAGTTTCCGCGCCCGTATATGACCGCGCCCCGCCGGACCCGAGCTTCGCGGAAGCGGCCCAGGAGCGGTTTGCGTCGTTCCTTCTCTGGCTCGGACGATACCGCTGGTTCCGGTACCCCCTGATGAAATTCCTCACATCCAGAGCCGCGGTGCCGTTGATTAAATTCAGGCTCTGGCGGAAGAACCGGAAGTACCGGCGGAGCAAATAGTCCTCAAAGGTCGCGGGTAGAACACATTCATGCCCACCACAAAATATCAACCGAACGAGAATCGTTACCGCGGCAGTTCCACCTGGTTTCGGCGCTGCGGGAATTCAGGTCTGCATCTGCCGGCGATCAGCCTGGGCTGCTGGCACAATTTCGGCCGAACCGGCTCCGCGGCGAACCTCCTTTCGGACAAAAAGGCGTTTCACAATCAATGCCGTGAAATCCTGTTTACTGCCTTCGACAACGGGATCACCCACTTCGATCTCGCAAACAACTACGGACCTCCCCCGGGCGCGGCCGAGAAACGCGTGGGCAAAATCCTGAACAGCGATCTGCGTGCATATCGGGACGAGCTGATCATTTCTTCCAAGGCCGGTTACGAGATGTGGCCCGGACCCTACGGCGAATGGGGCTCCAGAAAGTACTTGCTCGCCAGCCTCGACCAGTCTCTCAAGCGCCTGGGCCTGGACTACGTGGATATCTTCTATTCCCACCGGCCGGATCCCGATACGCCCCTGGAGGAAACGTTGGGCGCGCTCGACCATGCGGTTCGGTCCGGCAAGGCATTGTATGCGGGAATCAGCAACTACCGCGGCGTCCAGACATCTGAAGTTCTGCGAATCTGTAAACGCGACGGACTGATCTCCCCCATTATTCATCAACCCAACTACAATATGCTGGATCGATGGATCGAAAAGGAGCTGCTGCCGATTACCGGAGGGCAGGGAGTGGGCGTGATCGCGTTCTGCCCACTGGCCCAGGGTACATTGACAAGCAAGTATTTGGACGGTGTACCAAAAGATTCACGTGTCGCCAGTGAGGCGGGCTTTCTAAAAGAAGGGCAAGTGGAACCCGTCCTCAGCAAGGTGCGGGCATTGAACGAACTCGCCACCGCCCGAGGCCAAACCATGGCTCAAATGTCTCTCGCCTGGACCCTGCGAGACGACCGGGTAACCAGCGCACTGATTGGTGCAAGTCGACCCGGGCAGATTGAAGAGAATGTGGCTTCGCTCGAGAATCCAGGATTCTCAGAAGAAGAGCTTCAAAAAATCGAAGAGATCCTTGCGCCCGGGTGAACTCGATTACCGAAGGCCCAGGCGAATATATTCTTCCGCCGGGGCATGGGCGCGTTCCATTTCCCTCTCCATCAGCCCCAGCATTCTTTTCTCAACCTGGGCATCCTGTAGCGGTTCCTGCTGCCAGGGATCCGTTTCCAGGTCGTACAACAGGTGGCCGAATTCCCTGCTAAGCCCCCAGTTGGGATTCGACCCGGGGTATCTCATCACCGAAACGCCCTTGGTGAACGGCAGGGGCCCTACCGGCTCCCCCTCCCGGAACAGATCAATCGGCGAATCACCCCCAAACCAGGGAGCGAGCGTGTAGGTGTGGAGCGGCGTATTCTCCCTGTTCCCCGATCGCATGTACACGTATCGGCCGTCCGTCACATTTACAAAGTGCCCGTGATAACCAAAGATCGCCGCTTCCCGGAAGGTCTCCGGGTTCTCGATGGCCCGCTGCAACGGCATGCCCAGCATATCCTCCGTCGGCGGAATGCCGAACGCATCCAGCACCGTCGGCGCCCAGTCGATTGCCTGTACCAGTGCGTCGCATCGGGTTCCCTCCTTACCGAGGCGCGGGTCCCAGAGAAACAGGGGCGTATTGGACAGCTCACGCCACAGCGGCATTACGTTTTTCGCCAGGTAATCATGCTCTCCCAGCAGAAAGCCGTGATCGGTATTCACAATCAGCATCGTGTCCTTCCAAAGATCATGCTCGTCCATCTTGTCGAGGATTCGTCCCAGGCTGTGATCACACATTGCCAGCAGCGCCGCGTACTCATGGCGCAAATGATCCACGAGTTGACGCGAGTCCGTAAAATCCACATGTCCGTACCGTGGCCAATCGCAAACCGGTCCGTCATAGTCATGCGGAAACAGATCCTTGTATTTTTGAGGGGAGAAATAAGGCTCGTGGGGATCGAAAGATTCGATCTGTAAAAACCAGTTATCGATGTCTTGATGTATATCGAGAAACTCGATCCCCGCATCGAAATTCTTTGTCTGGTAGTGCTCCGCCTCCGTGGGCATCCGTGATCGATTCACGAAATCGCGGCGTATTCGGGGATCGTTGCCCAGTCGGGTATGCTCAGTCTCCGGAATCTGGAAGTCCGGCCGCAGGTTCGGCTTCCAGGGATCCCCTTCCTGCCCGCGATGAAATTCCCATGATGAATACCGCGCGTGGTAGTTCGCGCCTCCGGATCGAAAATAGTGATAGTGATCGGTGATCAGGTGCGAGTGAATTCCGTTTTCATCGAGGATCGCCGGCATCGAATCGTCAAATGGCTCCAGCGGCCCCCAGGTCCGATGAAGGAAGCCGGGCCTACCCGTGTGCAGATCCCTTCGCGCAGGCATGCAGGGCAGACTGCAGACGTAACTCCGATCGAACGTGACCGTGCGTTGAGCGAGACGTTGGAAATTCGGTGTGGGAACCCAGTCACAGCCGTACGGCTCCAGCATGTGCCGGTTCAGCGAATCGAACATGACCATGATCGCTTTCATCTCTTTACCGGCACCTCCATCCAGCCGTCTGTCTCGGTAAACTCGCGTGCAGTCAAACACCAAACTACCACCTTTTTGGTGGCTAATAGTTCCGGATCTTTCCTGGATTTACGAAACAGCGTGATCCTCGCCGGTGATGCGCCGGAACCCCGGACACCGATCAAAGCGACCGAAAAGCCGAGTTCGTATGCAAGCTGATCCGCCAACCCCGCGCCTACGCCATGCATTTCGCGGCCTGCGTGGAACACCAGACCGTGACTGTCGGCCATCAGCAACACTGCGCTCAGCGGATCAACTTCAAGCGGGTGAAGTTCACTTCCCGATCTACGTCCAATGAACCGAACTACTATTGTCTCTTTTCCCTTCGCAGTATCCCCCCGCAGGTCGCCGTCAATCGTGATCGTCCGCCATTCCGCTTCGAATTCCTGCTTGGGAACCGATTCGTACCAGTCCATCACCTTGATCCGAGCCGCTATTTCCCGAGCCGCTATGACACAACCTGAACCCGACCAATGTGTATCCGTGCGGCAGTACAGATTGTTGGTCGCCGATCTTTCGGCAGCATAGACAGGCCCAAGATCAAGGACTCTCACCTCATTCGAGTGAAGTATCTCGTAGAATTCCTCGTGCACAACATCCAGCCGCGACGGAAACTTCGGGAGGCTTATTTCCGTTACCGGTTCGGGATAGATGACCGCCTTGGGCGGCACCGGAACAAAAAGGAGATCGATACCCTCCTGGGTCAACGCCTGGCTGTATTTGGTGATCGCGGGTAGCGGATCGCGGCGGTCTGCTTGCGATGCCGTCGATACATTCTGCGCCGAATCGCCCCAAAACTCGCCCTTTCCCAGGTGGGCTAATTCGGCGCGAAGGTAGAGCCAACCGTCGCCGCCACCGATCGTAAGTCCTTCACCTGATGCCGCCAGTTCGCGGCAGGCCGTGGCGAAATCCCCGGCATCGTCCGCCCTCGAAATACCCATGAACGCAATCAGAATTGCGGCAACTCGAATCAACCACCAGAAATTCATCCGCTCGTCCCTTTTCCTTCGTTCCTGTCCGCCCGGTAAACTGCACTCGCAACGCCTGCCAACACCACCGCAAACGCGAGAAAATTGTTCCCTCTTCCCCGGGGGGGGCGTTTCGATCGAATTCAGGATTGGCTCACCCCACACGGGATCCTCCAGGAACACGTCACTATCGAGCGGCGCGGTGTTAATCCCGGCGATGCCGACCCGGGCATCCATCTCATTGTAATTGAAGAGTTTCAATTCGACGACATCGCCGATCCGATACCTCGCAGCCGCAGTCCACTCTTTATCCCGCATGCTTTGCATTGCCACGAGAACATTTTCGGGAATCGCCCTGGAAACATCCGGCGACTGAAGATCCGCGACGTGAATCGAAATGACGTGATCCACGTAAGGTACGGTACCGGGCCTTGGAGCACGCGAGATCTCTTGCACCACGCCGGATATCTCAATCGATTCTCCCGTGGCGAGTTCAAGAAAGGCGGTGCCCATCCCCTCGCCCAAAACCATTGGCGTAGAATCGGTCCGCCAGTCGCCGACTGCGAGTTCCCGTTCAGAAAATTGCCAGACGACGACACGCTTTCCACCAAGGCGATCGCGCCCACGCGCTAATTCCCGGCTCAACATTTCCCGCGTTTCGTGCGCACCTCCATCGTTACGAAGGATTGCATCCACGGGAC
>CAUZEO010000255.1:0-7883 GCA_963578625.1 Kiritimatiellia bacterium
ATCCTTCCGCGCGAGGCTTCGACAACTATATCGACTATCCCTCCTGGGGCGGTTGGGAGGATCGTCCGCTGCGAAAAGCCGAGTTACTGAATGAGGTCACTGTACCTGAGCTCGAACGCCTGCAGGCTGGCGGCAAACCGTGGTTTGCCATGCTCCGGCACATGGATCCTCATGCTCCCTATCTCCCCCCCTCCCCGTTTGACCGCATGTTCTATCATGGCAATGAATTCGACCCCGCGAATAACTCGATGGATCCGGTTTTCAAGTTTAAGCCGTTCAAGGACTTTTTCCTGTCGTGGATGCCGCCCGGGCTCACCGACAAAGATTATGTCATCGCGCAGTACGATGGCGCGATCGCTTATATGGATTCGTGCATCCAAGTCCTGTTTAATCAACTTGACGCGATGGGAATTGCGGACGAAACAATTGTTGTCCTCAACGGGGATCACGGGGAAACCCTCTACGACCACGAGTGCTGGTTCGACCATCACAGCATCCACGATGTGGTCCTGAACGTTCCGCTGATGATCCGCTATCCAGGACGGATGCCCGCGGGGCGCCGCGTATCGGGTTACAATCAGCACAAGGATCTCGTGCCTACTATTCTTGAGCTCGCGGATTTGAACGCAGATATTCCATTTGACGGCAGATCACTAATGAATCTCGTCCGCGGTGAAAGCGACAGTTTCGATTCCGAATTCTATATCACCGAGTGCACCTGGATGCGAAAACACGGGTGGCGGACGCCGCAGTGGAAATTGATTGAAGCGCTCGAACCCGACTTCCATTTTAAACCACCCGTCGAGTTGTATAACCTGGTCGAAGACCCGGATGAGAATGTCAATCTTTCCGACGCCGAACCCCAGGTTGTGAAACTACTCCAGGAACGCATGAATGCATTCATCACGCGCAGGGAAAAGGAGGAGCAAATCACAAACCCGATGCTCACCCAGGAGGCATGGCACGGCATCGAGGGGATCGCGGCATTCGAATCAAGCCAGCAAGCCTACGACTCCCTTCACATCGGAGACCCAAACGCCGCCAAACGCCTCCAGGAAAAATCCCGAGCCTGAACAGAACGAAACGAGCAGAAATTTCTGCTTGTTACAAATCCGTAAAGTAGCGGAAGTCGCCTAGACTTCCGACCGGCGACGCACAAGCCCGACAGAACCACAAAAGAGCCCAAGGCGGCAGGCGCTCAACCAAGAAGATGAACCACCGAATACTCGAAACCGCAGCACCGCATACTAACGGATTTTGAACAGAAGGAAACGAAGAGAACGGAGAGGAACATCCGTCACTCCGTATGTTTCAGGGGAAAGCACTTAGATTATTCCAACTTTCTACCCTGCGAGGAGAGGGTACGAAGTATCATATCCAACACATGGTCAAGCTGCATGCCCACATCCTCTTTCCACCCTGACTTGTCGAAATCAATTGCGAGAAAGAAACACGTCTCATCCAACGACATGGGATACACGCGCTGTACGAATTGCAGAACAAGACGTAGGCGCAATGATCCGACCCAATCTAGCGATTCTCAAGGATCTCCAACTGATCCGTCGGGACCACACCTTCGCCCCTCTCATTCACGACGATCCTCGGGTTAAACCAATCCGCCGCGCTCGGGCCATGGACCAGGCCATCCGGCAGAAACTCGAGCATGACGTGCCTTCCTGCGTGTGCCGAAATATCCACTTTGAAAGAATGAACTTCATAAGGCCTCGGGCCGGGCGGCATACGCATTACTTCATTTCCGTTGATCCTGATTACCGCGTCACCATCCGTGATAATTGACTCCTCGCGCATTCCGTACGCGCCCTGAATACGAATCGAGCCAGCGTCCGGCAACCGGCCGATCAGCACCCCGGTTCCGGTCAGATGCGCATAAAACGCATTCATATCCCGCATCTTCCGCACCGGGCCCTCCGTGGAGTAATCCAGAACCTGGTGCTGCCCGAAGTAGAAGTTGCGCTGTTGGAGCGACGTGTAAACCGGAAGGTCGGCAAACTCTCCCGACAGTTCAACGTCCGATTTTCGAAAGGCAATCAGAGTAGCAATCTCATCTTCCGAGGCATCAATCGTGGCCACGGCGGATTGACCCCCGCGGTCAACCACGACCTCCCGCCCATCAAGGAAAACCAGCGTATCGTCCGGCACATGCATCCTGATCTCACCGTGACCCGAAAAATTCATCTTGTAGAAAGAGCGGTCCTGCCCCTGCCCCACCGCCACCGTGCGAGTGGGCCCTACCCCATCCATGGGCGTGGAGAAGTCATCCGGAATCGCTGTAAAGTGAAAACGATCCGGTGAAAGCGATTTACTCTCATCAAGTGCATACGTTCGCTCGGGATCCAATCCAAAGATCTTGTCGCCGTCGTAGTACATCCAGTCGGCAACTTCGTTCACGCCGGGAGTGATCTCTTCCACCGCGCCGGGACCCGTCCAGGTCTTGACGCCGGTGATTCGCGTGCCTATCCATTGGGGGTCTTTTCCCGGTTGGTAGATGACCAACCCGCGCCGGGTCGGATGCTTCTCGTAGAACGCGGTTACTCCCTTTCGGCCGCGAAACCCGAACAGCTTGATTCCTTCCGGCGGCACCGGCTCATCCGCAACCGGTGCAATGCCGTGGCTGTGGTGATCGGCGAACTTCGTAAACGGGGTCCGTGGCAACCGCGAATCGGGAACAAGGCCGTACTGCTGAAAGGCCTCGCAGATCTGTATCCACGATTCCCGGAAAGCGCCGCCGGGCACCATGAAGCCCCAACTCTGTACCGCATCCATCATGTCCACGTTCACGGGCGCGATGGTATACCCCTCAGGCAGTATATGAATGAAGCGGTGAAAGATGTAACCGCTCAGGGGATGGCCCAGCGGCATCTGGCTCAGTGCGAATGCCGCATGCCGGGAGGCCATCGGATTGAATTGCTCAGTCTCCACGGCCACGTGCGGGTAGGCTTCCATGATCTCTTTCTCAAGCGTCATCACGCCCTCGATGGCAGTCATGCCATCCACCATGAATGCGCCGGTTCCAGCCATGGACTCGTCAATATAGATCAGGTCAACCCCGACGTCCACTGCTTCGCGCATCTGCTCAATGAGGTAGTCGCGCCAATCCTTCAAGGCTGTCGAGCAATAGCGGTGGCGCCCGGCGCCGGGAATTTCGGAGTACGTCTTGTTTCCCTCCTCGTCCACCCCGGTTACATTGAACCCGCGTTCGAACCGTTTCAGCAACTCGGCGTTGTCCTTACTTACTCCCGAGGTGTTGAAGTGAACCCCCACATGAAAACCCAGTTCACGCGCACGCTTGATCCATCTCTTCGCGGTCTCGTTGACGCGGTAGTCCGGATAGTTCAGATCCATCGGATCCAATCGCCATCCGACCATTCTCCCGATCATTGTGCGCTCGGGATCCAGTCGGGTTGCCAGTTTATCCAGTTCCTTGAAATCTCCGATTCGGACATACGCCTGCGCCTCGATATCATTGACCCACTTCGGTCTTTTTTTATCCAGGGGTACGAACCCCGCGCTTCTTTCCATCCATTCGACATATGGATCCACTGCATCTTCCCAATGCTCCGAGTACGCGCGCAACCGAATCTCGAACATTTCAGGCGTTGTCGTTTCCACCGGAAACCCTCGAACCAGAGTCGCGTCAACCGTTTCGCCGCGTCCTTGTAGAAGAACGTTTGCCGGACCGATTTTCTCCTCCCGCCCTTCCAGAAACCAGCCGGCGCCATCCCCCTCAAACAGGGATACAATCGGCTGAATGTACGACTGACTGATGCCGTTGTGCACATCCCCCAAAGATCCGGTCCACGGTGCGCTTTGCACGTGGCCCGCCCCATATACGGAGATCCACACCACCCTGTGCTCAGAAATGTCGCACCCGGGGAACATCACGCTGAAGCGACCCACAGGCTTCGGTGTCCGGGCGGATGTCCGCAGCACCAGGTCTCCATCACCCGGCTCCAGGGTCCAGTGGACATTCCACTCCGTTCCATCGGCTCCCGCGAATTGAAAATCAATCGAACCCTCCTTGTGCTTCCAGGAGATTTTCCCATCGTCCAGATCCACGCCGGTCGCACCAAACAACGGAATATTTGCCGACAGGGATGAAGGGTCGGTCGAAAGCAGAGTTTTGCCGGTGGTGACGTCCGACAGCTCAAACAGGCGCCCCGACTGGAAGCGGGCTTCCAGCCTGTCATTTTTCAAGACCGCGCGATGCGAACTGTCGCGCCATCCGGCGGAATCCGAATCGGCTGCCGCGGGCCAGGCCAAACAGGCGATCAAGATCGCCGGCAAGGTGAATCTACTCAATTTACTCATTTTAACCTTTCGAATTCCAGGTGAGTTCACAAACAGGTTGGGGCACAGGTATTAATCGGATATACTATACAGATCAAGTAGGGGTGACCGAATTATTCATTCAAATGGGAGTTCGATCAGATTCTTTCATTCAAAAAACCCGTGGCGCAAATGCCGACATCAATGGGAGGGTTTACCCTTATTGAACTCCTGGTGGTGATCGCGATCATCGCGATCCTGGCTTCCCTGATGTTCCCTGCACTCAGGGATGCCCGGAACCGGGCTTTCGACGCATCCTGCAAAGCAACGCTGCACGATTGGGGGCTGTCGTTCGGAGTATACTACAATGACCACAACGGAGATTTCGAACCCGCAGACTATAACGGGTTGGACCGGTATTGGCCGCATACGCTCCGAAGCTACTATAACGACAAGCGGATTCTTTTTTGCCCGGTTGCCAGAAAAGCCAAGCCGCCGGACTTCCCGGTACCGGGGGCCGCACACCACGGCTCTACCTTTTTTGCCTGGGCGCCGGCCAGCACCCCGGCCGGTTGGGGCGCGTTGCTCGACTATGTTGGAAGCTACGGAAAGAACGGGTGGGTCGCAAATCCGGAAGGCACGTCCTGGTACTTCGGAGCGGACACGGAAAACAATGCCTGGCATTCTCTCTTTCTCGTCGAGCGTTCCGATATCGTGCCTCTGCTGGCCGATTCCTCATGGCTCCACACGGTGCCGCTTCACTCCGATTCGCCTCCCCCCGCCCGCGACCTGATCCAGCAGGGTTCTTTCGGAAACGACATGCAGGAGCACTGCCTGGATCGGCACTTCCGCGCCGTGAACGTACTCTTCATTGATGGACACGTGCAGTCCGTGAAACTCAAAATGTTGTGGACACTCAAGTGGCATCCGCTTTTCAGGACAGATAATCGTTGGACGCAAGAGGGCGGCGTTTCAGCCGATCAATGGCCGGCCTGGATGCGGGCGTTTGAGAACGAATAAGGAAAAGGTTTAACGATGTCGTTGGGGATGATCCGTGGGCACCCAATCTTCCGCTCGACGACGAAAAGACGGTATGGCCAAGCAGTTGCGCGGAGCTCACGCCGCGGTCGAAGATCTATCGCCGTCGATTGCGCTCGACTGCAGTCGAGCGGAGCAACCGGTGTTTCGATTCCGCTCTGCCACGTACTCTCTTGCTTTCCGGATGGCTCGAGGAATGACCATCAGGGGGAACCCCGAATTATGGGACCGTAGTCACCCGGAAGGTCTTCTGTGTAGAAGGCCTTGCGGGATCCAACAGGACCCGTTGCGAGCCATCTCCGGAAGTCCGCGCACCGGTGGAGATCCAGTTCACTGAACTTGCGTTCGTGTCGAGCGTCGATTGCAGTTCATCGGTAACGCCGGAGGAACTGGGGAACGTATACCCAACGGCGTTCGTCCGCTGCAGACCACTCAACGTCCCCACCCCGATCCGTCGAGCGAGTTGATCGAGGTATAAAGAACGGGGCTCCAGGCCGGCGCCAAGACCCTCGCCTTCCAGAAAATCCTCGGGGGCCGTGTTGTCGGCGGTCCCGAGTGAAACTCCGTCCTGGGGGCCGCTCGTTCCCACTACGTACCCCAATCCCCACTGTCGTGACTCGATAATATTGGCGGGAGATACGGAGGTCCCATAGGTATTCCAGAAGACGGATTCCGTTGTAGTATGGCCGTGAATCACGGTGCCGAACGGCCGATACTCGCTTTGGAGGTCATCCCGGTCCACCGTCGTGCAGTCGAACAGATTGGCCATGCTCAGGTGTCCGTGTAAATCCGTCGAAAGCCTTCCGTCCCTTGCCAGGCAGCGGTGCACCACGTTTCCGCTGGTCCACATACTGAAGAAACTGAAGCTGTGACGCGAGTCGATGGCCTCGCAGTCCTGGTAGAGGCCATTGTTACCTCGAAGGCGGAACATATATCCGTTTCCACCGTCGCCTTCATACAAGGGTTTCTGGAATACGCATTCACGAACGGTCACACCGCGGGAGAAGTAGGTCATGAGGCCCATGGACAGCATGTACACATCGCCCACCTTGCCGGGATGGCGATCGCTGGTAATCCGTTGAGCCCAGCAATTGAGGACATGCCGGAATTCGATGAGGTTCGAATTGTGGACCTCTGCGCTTTTGTTCAAAAATGGACACAGCCTAACCTGCTTCAAATAAATGTGTTATGACTAAAGTCGTGGTGAATCTACATCGATCTTGACTGAGCATCATATACTGTGTAGTATACAGTCACTATGCGAAATGCATTTGGAGCGTATCTACGGAAACGTCGTGAAGAGCTGCTGGGTGACAGCCCGGAGTACAGCATTCGGAAAGTGGCGGCAAAAATCGGGGTCCAGCCCTCGTATATAAGCAAAGTGGAGCGAGAAGAGGTCGCCCCGCCTTCCGAGGCCACCATCATCCGGTGGGCCGAAACGCTGAACGAAGATCCCGACGTTCTTCTCGCCTTGGCGGGCAAGGTATCCGCCGACCTGAGAGATGCGATTGTGAAGCGACCGAAAGTGTTCGCGGAACTGATTCGCGAACTGAAAGACGCGCCCGACCATGCATTGCTGCGTGTAGTCCGTGAAGTACGAGATGGTAACTGGTAAAGGTAAAGGACATTTTCATGATTGAACTTCAAAATGATTCACTTGTTTTCTCATTTCCGGAGGTCCACCCCTCCGCAACCCTGAAACTGCATTTCCAACGCACGCTCCGAATCCCTGATGACGATTCGACCTATCCCCTGCCCCCAGGCCTGGGACAGTTTCCGCTTCGCCACGTGGACGATTTCGGTGGGCAGGTACCGGCGCAATGGATCGAGCACGGCGGCGTGATGTTCCCGATGTACCAGTCCGAGGCGATGTGGATCTGCTTCGATTCCGAATATGACGACGATCGCGAAGTCTCGTATCCGTTCGCGGTCAAAATAGCCACCGGCAAGGTCAGCGCCGTTTCAGGAGAAACATGGAAGAACGGCGTAAACCGGGATCCGCAGGACTACGTCGTGGTTCCAGAACAACCCTGGCTGGACGGCTACTGCGTCGAGAAAGGCGTGATCCGGCAGTTCGTGGCCATGCCTCTGGGCGCGGGGTATACCGCCGAAGAGCAGGTTACCGGGAAGGCCGAACATGGTGGGTTGCAGATCCTGGCATATCCAATGAAGCGAAGCGTCTATGAGGAGCTTTTTCCAAAAGTATCGGAGAGGGTTTACCAGCGAAACATGGGAGTGTCGGAGGAACTCTCCTACTGTGCAGAAGCTCCAGCCGACATGGGCCTGGCGCCCGGCGGCCGGATGAAGCAGGAGATCTACGAGGATTCCTACCGCCTGTCCGATTGGGATCTCAAGAATTCCAGCCGGTGTTTCGTTCACATCGCAAACTCGATGGTGTGGCGGTCGATCACGGGCGAAAATCCGCCCACGGCACCGCCAACATCCAGCGAGTACGCCACTGCGGGACTCCCCTGGTTCGAATGGTACGACGACAAGAACAACGCCCTCCCCGGCGCAGACCCGCTCACCGGCATGAAAAGCGTGGCGACGATCGGAAA
>CAUZEO010000256.1:0-7878 GCA_963578625.1 Kiritimatiellia bacterium
TCCACTGTAAAGCATCCGGACTGTAGGCATAGGCTCCGCCGCGCCGCCCCATGTTCAGCGAGGTGAAGCCATAGGCCTTGAACCGTCGATCCGGGTCCCTCTCCGCCACGTCGCGGAACAAGAACTGAGGAACAAAGGAGAAGGGACGCCCGCTGGGGAAACGGAGCCGCGCTTTGCTTCGTGACCAACGGAATCCATCGGGGGAACAGTGCAGCCAGCCTTGAACCATGTCGCTCCACGGATCCGTCAGCCCCTGCCGTACTTCCTCCAACTGCGTCCCCGCATTGGCGAACTCCAGCATCTTGTATCGTCGGTTTGGATTCGGCTCGGCCGGGTCGTGGAAAACATGGCAGCCGCACGGGAGAGGCGGATGCGCGGGCCGGCTTCCGGCCGGTCTCGACCGGGTCAGCTTCCCGTTTCGCCTGACAAAGCGGAGGCCGTCGGTGCTTTCCGCATAACCGGGGGTGAACCACTCCCACCACGGAATCCGGTCGCTGACGTGGACACCGTGATACCAGAGTCGATACACCCCCTGTTCCTTGAGGACGCTCGGGACGCAGACACCGCTCGCGTCCGGGCCGCGCCTGCTGCGCTGCAGAAGCGGATTGGCCGGAGATTTCTTCGCCGCGTTGAGCCTCAGGCACAGGCCGTCCATGCCCTGGATTTCCTTGAGATCCAGAAAGAGAACCTTCGCTCCGGCGTCGGCCTTGAGCGTCGGGACTTCCACCAGCGAAACCCGCGTGCTCGAAGGTGGGCCATCATGGGTGAGCGCAAGCACCATGCCGGTCGCACCCTCAGCCTGGGGCGATTCGACGTCGAAACGGTCCAGGGACAGGTGATTGTCCTCGAACCGCGGGCTGTTTCGAATCATGGCCGGGCCGGACTGAATCGGGCCCCAACCCGCGCCGAGCCAGCGTGTGCAGAAGATGCGCTGCCGGGTGCTGTCGATAAAAAACAGCCACGGGACGCCGTGGTGGTCCACGGAAAACTTCGGCGAATGGCAGGTGTGCCCGATGAACCGCTCGTCGGGCCACGTCACGAAACTCCGATCCGCCGCCGATCCATCGAGGGCGACATAGTCGAGGGCAGCCCCATCGTTTTCATACACGGCGGTGCGCCGGCCGTTCAACTCGGCCATGGCCGGGCGGCGGGCGCGATCCAGCACCTTGCGCGGCTTCCACGGCTTTCGCTTGCCGACATCGGCGAGCATTCCCGTCAGGCAGTAGAGATCCTCACCGATGTCGTGCCACGCCAGATGGAAGGAGCCGTCGGAGCACGTCAGCAAGCTCGGCGGAGAGATGCCGTAGGCCTCCACGAGTTTCCGCGGCCGCCAGCGGCCGTCGCTGCGACTCCCCATATGTAAGGACGCCACGTGGTCCCTCTTCCCCGGGACGATCCAGGTCAGCCAGACGGCGCCGTCCGCCGCCACGGCCAGATCGCCGAGACGCGTGTTGTTGCCGATCGGCACGACGTTGCCACGGCGGATAGCGCCCGGACGATTGCCTGCCCCGAGGTTCGCGGTCCAGTACCACGCCGCGCCAGCCGCGGTGTTTTCCGCCACGTGCATCCGGTCGTGATGGTCGATGACCATGCCCGCGGCGAAAAGGTCGTCGCCCGCCCGGCGGGGCGCGCCGATGGGGACCGGATCGGAAAAGTCGTCGAGCGACCGTGGGTCCGTCTTAGGCGATCTGCGGAGGACCAGGGACGGTCTGCCGCGGGCGTCGCTGTCCAGCGTCATGAGGTAAACGCAACCGCAGCTGTCGCGGGCCAGCCGTCGTTGCAGGGACCTTTCATATTCGAGGCGAATCGCCTGACCGAGCATCAGCAGCCCTCCGTTCCTAAACACGGGTCGGATACCCGTGCTACTAAAGATTTGCAAGCCAATCGACGCTGCGTCACCCTTCGTTCTCCGCGCTTCATTCCTTGATCATCCAGTAGGCGTGGAGCCAGGCCACGTGCGATTCTCCCCAGAACATGTCCCGGTATCCGTCCACCGCGTACATGGGTGATATCCCGGAAACCGGCTGTCCGCGGCTGATGTGATAGAAGTCCGCCCGACACGAATATGAGCTGAGCAGATCCCGGATCATCGCCGGGTACGCCCGGGCGGGAAACATCCGGGCCGCGGCGCAGAGATGATGCGCGGCGAACGCGTTGAACTGCCATCGGCCGCCTTCTCCCGGGATCTCGTTTCGTGCCGCCAGCCGGACGATATTCTCCACGTTCGCATCGGCCGCCTCCAGCCACAACGTCGTGTGCTCCGGCCTCAAGTCGATCAACCGCTCCAGACACTCCACGGCCAGACCGGAGGCGTTGATGCCGCGCAGGTTGAAAAGCCCTTCCCGGGCGATCTTGAACCAGAGGTCAAACCCGGCCGCGTACTTCGGAGACGGGGAGAAGTCGTTGGCGAGCGCGTTCAGGAGCAGGAAGAAGCCGCTGGAATGCGGCATGGGGTAAAGCTTCCACCAGTCGCAGTTGCCCTCGTAGTTAGTCGTGTAATCGTGTTCCATCCACCAGTCCGCAAAGGACAGCACCATGTCCCGGATGACGCCTTTTTCGCGGTCGTCCGCCGCCTCGCGGTAAAAGCGGTCGAGCCCCATCGTAATGTCGCAGTACTGATCGGGGCTGCACTCGAAGATATCGCCCACGTCGCGAATCCCGTTGAACGGTTTGGGGATCCATCCGCGCCCGTAGGGGTTCTTCTCCGCGACGTTGTTCCAGAACAGTTCCAGCGCTTCGAACGTCCTGCGGGCCGTCGAGAGCGTCTCCGGGTCGCCGGTGCGGGCGTACTTCTCCATAAGCGCCACCAGGTACTTGCCGCTGGTCTGGCCGGCGTTCTCGTAGTTCATGAACACCGGCTTGAGTTCGTTCAGCATGGCGTGGTTTTCCGAGCAATAGCCCGTGCCGATGCGGCTGTCCCGGATTTCGGCCAGCGTAATCGGCTTCATGGTCTTGCCGTACACGCCGCTGCGGAGCATGCCGTCCTCGTCGCGAAAGATCCGCTCGATCACCTCCTGGATGGCCCGCTCGACTTCCTCCAGGCTCCGGCCGTAAGACTCGGGGGGGAAGTCAACCTCGCAGATATCCTCGGTTAGTTGCTGTGATGCTCGCGGCATCTACGATTCCCAATGGGCCCGCAGCCAGCAAGCGTAGTATTGCGAGACAATGGAATACCGGCATTCCGGGTAGGTCATGTCCTTCGGATCGTCCGCCCCGATTTGAAGGATGAAGTGTTCCAGGCGGTTATGCTTCGACAGGAGAGTCGTCAAGTCCAGGTCGCCCTTCTTCTCCGGGAAGTGCTTCACGATGGTATTGTAGGTCGAGGCCATGCGCGCGCCGCAGTTCCAGGTGTACCCGCTGAAGTGCGCAACGCCGTCATCGTTGACGTAGGCATGCCGGTTGTCCCAGTCCCGGGCCATCAATTCCAGCCAGTCCTCCTTGTGTTCGGGCATGAGGTCCACCAGCCTGTCCAGAATCTCGACCACCAGGTTCAGGGAGTTCGGGCTCGGCGACCGACTGCCTTGTGCCATCATCCTGTCCCTGAAGAACAGGGCTTCCTGGCGGTAGTGATCGTTGCCGGCGAGCCGGTACCCCAACGCCATGATGTAGGCGAAGTAGCCGAGATAGTGCATCAGGTGGATCAGCCGGCCCCAGCTCGGGTCGCCCATGTAGGATGTGACGAAATCGCGATCGTCCATCCAGCGCGCGAACGCAAGTAGCATCTCGCGGGTCTTCGCCTTCTCCTCCGGGTCGGTTGTCCACGCGCCGTATTTCTCGATGGAGACGGTGAACTTGAAATACTGATCGGCGCTGGTCTCGAACGATTCATGAGCCCGGTCAATGCCACTGTACGGCTTGGGCAGGAAGCCCGCGCCGTACGGGCTCTTTTCGGCCACGGTGTCGTAGAGTTTCACCATCGCCCGGAAGAACGCGCGCGCCTTGTTCGCCGTCGCGGCGTCCTTCGTCGCGGCCTGCCGGCTCATGAGGGCCATGAGGTAATCGCCCGCGGCCATGTCGGAATCCTCGTAGTTATGGAACGTGCGCTTCAGATCGTAGGGAAAGGACCCGTTGGCGACCCAGCTCTCGTGGATCGGCTTCTGGTTCACTTCGGGATCGGAGTCGCGGAACGGCTCAAGCGTTCTGCTGTTGATGCAGGCGTAGATGAATCCGTCCTTGTCCAGGAAGAACTCCTCGATGATCCGCCGCAGCGTCGCTTCGATCTCGGGCACCGACGCGCCGTAGTCGGCGCGGATGATTCCGTTGCCTTCCGGGGTGTTCATTGCTCTCATTCGCTGCCGGCCCTGGCGCGGCGCATCGCTACTCAAGCTCAATTCGATAAAAGCCCGGTGCGGTTTCCACGGTGACGGTCTCGACGTTCAGGGGAGGCGTGGCGAGTATGTTGGTGGCCACCATCGACCAGGACCCCACAAGGTTGGACCCGCCCGTAACCGCGTACTGCTTATTGGAAACGCTGTACCACGTCAGGACAAGACCCGACTCGCCTTCGGTCCAGGTATTGGATATGGCCAGCAACGAGGTGGGATCGATCGGAATCGTGCCGGCCCGGAACTCCCACAGATCGATGAACCCGTCCAGGTCCCAGTCCTCAAGGCTGCCCCCCGAAGAGTTCGTCGTCGACCCGAAATAGAAGATCTCCCAATCGTCATCCATGCCGTCGCCGTCATCATCGATGAAGAGGATGCCCGCCGGCCGCTGTGACCCGATATAGATCTGGTCGAGGGAGGCAGGACTCGATGATTCGCCCTGGATGAGCCGCAAGCGTCGAAACTCCGTGCGAGCGCCGCTGTAGAAGTCGAGATTGCTCACCATGTTGGTGGTGTTGAGCCAGAGATCCCATGTCTGCTCGGCGTAGTTGCATCGCACCGTGTAGCGCGACCAGGTGTTGGGTGCGACGGCCGGCTTGTTCGTGAGGACGATCGGATTCGACCCGTCATAAACGATGAGGTGGCCGGACTCCGGCCCCACACAGAATATGGCCGCGGCGTTCGTCGCGCCGGCGGGCACCGTCGGCGGCTGGGGCACGAGCTTGGCGTAGAGGTCGGTCCACACGATGTCGGTTCGGCCCGGCCCCGAAAACTCGTGCCACACCGTGCCGGTGGTGAGGTGAACGGCCCGGCCGCCGCCGTCGTGGGTATCCGAGGCTTGAACAACCGCCGCGCCGGTGGGAGCGGCGTCCCAACCGTACTGCCCGGCCAGTTGACCCGGGGTCCGGGTGTCGAACGGCTCTTCAAACGGCAGGATTCCGTCGGTTACGAAAGAGGTCGCCGCCTCGCTCCATGCCTCGACCGCGGCGGAGGTGGCTTTGCAGATGTAGTAGTAGGTCGTGTTCGGATCCAGGCTGGACACGGCGATCGAAAACGGGCCGGTCCCCGCGACGCTGATGCACGACTGGTTCGGCCAGGTGTTGGTCGGCCCCTCGTTGGTCGGCCCCCACAGCACGCAGACATCCGTATTGGGCCCGGGGGTACTCAGCAGGTTCCCCGTAAGCCAGGCGGCATTATGCGTCACGTCGGTGGCCCCGAATCCGTTGTCCACCCCGGCCTCCACCCCGGCCTCCGGCGTCACCTCGACAAGCCCGTCCACGGCCACGCCGAACACCATGGTGGTGGTCCCGCCCGGCCAGGAGACCTCGAAGTCGACCGGCGCCGTGCGGCTGCCCAAACCGAAGTGCAGCGTCAGTTCGTTCTGGTTGCCCTGGCCCGTGCCCCCTTCCACCTGCCGGGTCAGGACCGTGCCGCCGCCCAGATCGATCCGGACCTGCGCGCCGATCGCAGCCCGGTTGACCGTGGCGCCGTCGCCCTCGAGCCGTACCTTGAGCCAGTGGTTGGCGCTGCCGGCGTTGATGTAGATCCGACCGGCCGTGACCAGGTCCAGGTCGCCGTCGTTATCGATATCCGCCCAGGCAGCCTGGTAGTTCTCGTGAATCGAGAGTCCGAAGAGTCCCTCCGCGGTGGTGACGTCCGTGAAGTTCCAACCTCCGTCGTTTCGGTAGAGCACCGCGTGGTTCTCTATTCCGAACGAGCCGATGTCGAGGACCGTGGTCAGGAAGAGGTCGAGGTCACCGTCGTTGTCATAGTCGCCCAACGCCGGGGAAGCGAACGACTCCTGCCAGGCCAACCCGGCCGTCGCGCTCTCGTCAGCGAAATGGTAGTTCGGCGGGCCTTGGTTCCGGAAGAACTTCGAATCTTCCGATTTCCGCCCGATATCGGGATGATTGAAGTTCCCCACGAACAGGTCGATATTGCCATCGTTGTCGAGGTCCCCCCAGGCCGAACCGATGGTATGACCATACCCCACACCTTCGTTGGGGTCTCCTGCCACGCCATAAGCCGCCGCTTGCTCGACAAAGCCGCCCGTGCCGTCACTCAACCAGAGCAGGTTAGGGACTTGCCAGTAGTTGGAGACGTAGATATCGACATCGCCGTCCCGATCGAAGTCGCACGGGGTGACGCCCCGCGCATACAGACCCGCGTATTCCCATGCCTTGACGAACGAAGAGGCCTGTTGGTTGGCGACTGCCGCGTCCGCGTCGCCGAAGGCTCCCCCGACGTAAACGTCCAGGTATCCGTCGTTGTTGTGGTCAACCCAACTGGCGCCGAAACTGTCCCCCATGGGAAGGCCGGGAGTGTAGGCCACGGCGAAGCCGGTACCCGAGACGTTCCGCATGACCTTGGCGGGCGCGCGAGTCGGGAAAGCGAAAAGATCCAGGTACCCGTCGTTGTCATAGTCTCCCCATATGCTCCGTCCATACCCGGCCTGGACCAACGTGAAGTGGGTGCCTGCATTGTTCTGCCAAAGCTGGTTCTCCTCGTGGAGATCCACGTATCCGTCGTTGTTGTAGTCTCCCCATGCAACGTGGCCCATGTTGAGCCCGGGCGCGAATTGCGCGGTCCGAATCATAAAGGTGGCGTCCGCCGGCGGATTCAGAATGGCGCTGTTGCCGCCGGTCCAGTGTGTGGAGATCTCGTCCGGTGTGAGCACGCGATCAAGGATCAGGATGTCGTCCATCCAGCCGGCGAGCTTGTTATTCGAGCTCCAGCCAACCGTGACGTCCCCCCCCAAATTCATCGAGCCGGCTCCCACATTGCCACTGCCTACGACGCTCCCATCGAGATATAGACTCACGGCGCCGTTATCGTAGGTTAGCGCGAAGTGATGGTATCCGCCGGTGGCGAAATTGGCGTTCGCGCTAATCGTCGTGGTATCGTGGATGAACCGCATCGCGTTCGCGGAGCCTTGCGGGTCAATATCAAGCAGGAACTCGGCGCTGGCCCCCGGGACTCCGGTGTCCCAGTACGCGAAAATCGCCTGTTGTCCACCGCCGCTGTTCGACCAGGCGAAGGCCGCCAGGGTGAAGGTGGTCCCCAGGCTGGTTGAGCTCGGGATGGTGATCGCGGCGGTGCTGCTCAGAAAATCGTACGCGTTCGAGCCGAATTTCACGGGGGTGTTGACGGTGCTCACTGTAGCTTCGAACGTCCCGTTCTGCGCGCCGTCGCTGAGAGCCATATCCTCCGCGGGCCCGTCACTGTCGTCGTTCGGGGATGTGCCCTCGCCGGTATAGCTGACCAGTACGTCCCCGGGAGACGGGGCCGCACCCAGTAACAAGAATGACACCGCAAGGATGATTGGCAATTTGTTCATTACTCCACCACCACGATGGTGCCCGCATACACAATGCGGAGGGTGATCCTGCCGTCGTCGTCCTGATCGAGAATCGTATCGAAGGGACCGTTGACGGTGATGTTCCCGGGGGCAAACGAACCGCTCTTGGATCCGTACTCCACCAGCACCAGTTCCTGGGAGGCGCCGGCGCTGCCGTAGCCCGTTAAATCCACGTCCAGTTTGGCCGTGGCGTCG
>CAUZEO010000257.1:0-7873 GCA_963578625.1 Kiritimatiellia bacterium
CCCGGATGTCGTAATAGGAGACGGCCCCGTCGATACATTCCTCGAACACGTCATAGAACTTGGCTTGACTCAGCGCCCGCATCGACTGGGCCAGAATGAATACCTCCTGGTTCCCCCGGGTGACGAGTCGCCGTGCCGCGGCCTTGGCCTCCTCGCGGCGGTCGGATTGAATGTACATGCGCAATGCATGCCAGTCGTAGTACCAGGCGAACTCCGGCTCCTTTTCGCTGAGCCAGGCGCTTTGGGTGGTCATGGTGTCGAAAAATTCGTCGGTGAAACCGGCGCTGATTTGGAAGCCGGACGGCGTAATCAGAATGTGCCGGGCCAGCAGGTCGTCGGGATACTCGGCTAGAATTTCATTGGCGATTTCTGCCGTAAACTCGGGGTCCCCCAGCGCGAAAGCCATCTGCAGCAGGAGATGGCGTTCCCCCTTGGATCCGTGACGCAGGTCTTGCAACCAAGAGTCAAGGTCAGGATCCTCTCCTTCAAGCATGGCCAGCATGGAGATGGCAAGCGCCTGCGTTTTCTCGAAATCGTCGGTCGCATCGAAGGGTAGAGGCCTGCCGCCCCGACGCCCGGTGACGGCGGTTGCGTACTGCCGGACCAACATGATATTCCGCATGGTAAAGAACTCTTTCGGGAACCGGTGGGCGGAATTGGCAGGTCGCGGCTTGCCGAGCGATCCGGTGCCGGCGACAGGACTGCCCCCGGCGCTCGTGAGAGGCGGTGGCATGAGCGCAATATCCTGAAGAATCGGGATGGATTCACCCCAGCGATCCTCTTCCAGGTACGCCCGGGCCACCCTGAATGCGACGCGCCAGTCGTCCTCATGATCGCGGTAGAGGCGGGCCAGCGCCTCATCGGCTTCTTCCAGGAATTCAGACCGCCTCAACTGGTCGATCCAAGTAAAAGTACGGGTAATCACGAGCCTCTCGGAGTCGGCTTGGAGACGGGACATGCCCCGCTTCCATGCAGAGAGAGCCGCGTCGCGGTCACCGCTGTCGAAATAGAGATCACCGAGCGTTTTGTAGTTGATTGCCGATGGCTCCAGATTCACCACCTTGCGATGGTAGGCAACCGCCCGTTTCAGATCCCCTTCCCGGCGGGTGAGCCCCACCAGGCGGGCCAGAACCTCAACGTCCTGCGGCTTGCGGCCGGCGAGATCCAGCAGTTCCCGTCGCGCCGCCTCGGAGTCGTCGACCCCCTCATGCGCCGACACGATAGCCAGGGACGCAAAGGTCGGGTCGCGGGCGGAGCGCTTGATGCGCCGCAGCCGCTCCAGCATACTCGGAAATCTTCCCTGCGCAAAATACAGATCTGTGAGCGGACGCACTACGGCGAGCTTTCCGGAAATGTCTTCCGAAAGATCAACCACTTGCCAGTACGTTTCGATCGCTTCCGGAATCATGAACTGCTTTTCATACAGTGCCGCAAGTTCAATCCGGTGCGACATGTCGGTTGAAGCAAGGTGAATTGCGCGTTTCATCTTGGATAGCGCCTGGTCATCTTCACCCATACTGGCGTGGATGCGCGAAAGCATCCGGTATCCTTCCGGAGAGGCAGGCAACTCTTCGATGAATGAATTGGCCGCAGCGAGGGCTCCTTCAAGGTCTCCGACCCGCTGCAATACCGATACCATTTTCTTGAGATGATCGGTGCGTCGATTCGGTTCGAGCTCTGCGAGCCTTCGCAAAAGACTGATCTGGCCCTCTACATCTCCGACATCCTGGTAAATACGCACCGCGAAAGAAACAATGCGTGGGTCGACCGAAGACTGGTCCAGAATCCGGTCCACCCACGTCCGCGCTTCGCCACGGCGGCGCATCGACTGTGCGTATCGTGCCGCAAGGAGAAAATCCTCCTGATCCACCTCGTCCTTAGCCTCAATCGCCGCGCAGTGCGCCGCATAAGTATCTTCAAGCCGATCGGTCCGGGCAAGCAACCGAATCCGCTGGGCTATGAGTTCATCTCCAAAAAAAACATTTGGCACCAGAGGTTCGAGCCGATCGGACTCCGCCAGCGCGTCCGGGTACTCACCGCGCCGAATCAGGAGTCGCAGATATGCCATGCCTGCGTCAAAGTCCTCCGGAGCCAGTTCCACGGATGCCTGAGCCGCAGCCAGGCTCTCCTCGTCAAAATCGTGGTAACTCAAAACGTCGGCGAGCCGGGCCAGCGAAACTGCGCTTCTGCGTTCACCCGACGCCATGTCCTGAAATACGGATAGCGCCGACGTCCGGTCTCCAGCCGCCTCGAAATGCTCTCCGAGATATTCGTAGTATTCGCTGACCTGCGGCGCCAATTCTGTAGCGCGCTGATACATTTCGGTGGCCGCCTCATTGAAGCCGGCATCCGCCAGGGCCGTCGCGGCCTGCACGGCTCTCTCCGGATCCTCCGGGCGGGTGTCTGAGAGACTCCGAAGGAGACGTTCCGCCTCTGAGCGATGATCGGGGCCCTCGGTCCACACCAACCACGCCAGTCCCAGCTCCTTTCGAAAACCAAGGTGATCCGGATGGTCGCGAACCAGGACTTCAAGGTGAGGGATTGCCGATTGGTAATCTTCCATCTCCCGGCATACGGATGCGAGCCGCAGCCGGATCTCCGTGCGCGAAGGCGCGCGATCCAGCGCGCGATGCAGGATCTCTCGCGCCTCCCGCAACTGGTCCTGCATCAACAACTGTTCCGCGAGTCGAAGCATCAATTCCACTTCGTGCCCACCCGCGTCAATTCGGTTTCGGTAGTAATCGATCAACCCGGCGACATCGTTCTGCTCATGGTACATCTGCTCAATCTGGGCGTGCACCTCGTGAAACATCCAGTTGTCGGGCCCCAGGTCGGCCAGCGCGGCGTCGTAGAGGGAAAGGGCCCGCTCCGGCTCGCCGCGTTCCACCTGAATACCCCCCAATTTGATCGAAAAGTGGATGCGCCTGTACGCGGAAAGATCATCGCGCGCCAGCAGCTTCTCGTAATGCGCAGCCGCGCCTTCTATATCACCTTCTTCAGAGAGAAGTTCGGCAAGTTCCTCGACAATCTGGGTGTCCCCGGGATTCAAGCTCGACATCTTTTCCCAGGTTTCCGCGGCCTCTTTCAGGCGGCCGCTCCGCAGGTAGGATCGGCCGAGCGCAGGATAAATCTGCAACAGAATTTCCTTTTCCGAGGTTCTTCCCAGCGCGGCGCTCAGGGCGGTAACCGCGCCATCGTATTCATCCGCGAATAGAGCCAGTTCACCCCGGTAGAACAGCGGGCGCCACTGATCCGGCAATCGTTCCGCGGCGCGGTCGTAATACTGCGCTGCCGCTTCCTGGTTTCCCTGGAGATCGAATACCAGGCCGCACACCAGAGCGAGATTTCCATCTTCGGGATCTGCGGCGGCACGGGTTTCCAACTCGTCAATCCACGAGGAGAGAGTCATTGATTCAACGTGAAGTTTGTACACCTGTTCCAGCGCGGTGCCTTTGCGGGGGTTTCGAAGAAGCAGCTCCTCATATCGCTGCCTGCGCACCGCGTCTTCGTCCTCTTCCGGCCAGGCCGGAACGGAAATCAGAACCGCGGCGGCACAAAGGAAAACGGAGGAGAGGGCCCGGGGCGGGACAGACGAAGTGAGTAGGAGCCGACGGTTCATTGATTGCTTGTCAGACACACTAATACAATAGCACGTTCAAGGCCATACGTAGAGCGCATCTTTTATGCCGATTTTGGTTCAGAACCGGCCCACGGCGAGCCGAAATTGATGTATAGTGGCGGGAGCACGCAAAATCGGGTTCGTAGCCACCGCCATGAAGAATTTCTTACTGATAGCAGGATCGGCATTCGCTTTTCAGCTCGGCACCGCTGGAGTGGGTGCCGGCATATCCACGTCTGACGTGACCCGCGTCGACGGCCATCTTTGCGACGAACGACAGCTCCTCATTTGCTGGAAGCAAACAGCCCGAATCCTGGGGCAACCTCTGGCAACCTGCTCCACGGTGAGGTTGCTTGACGCCCTGCAACTTCCCCCCGGCGTAACGCTGGAAAACAACCGCTGCACGGACGCCTTGATCGAAACGTCTGGCGGCACGAAAATCGCATCCTCCAGCGGCCTCGATTTTTCAACGTTTCAAGTGGTTCGGCTGAACGGACGTCTCGACGTCGTGGACGCGCTCGCCGTCCTCTCCGGACACCCCCTCCTGGAATACGCCGAGCCCGATGGTTTTGGCTCCGGAGGCGGCGTGATCCCCAACGACCCGGACTTCGGCCTTCAATGGCATCTCAAGAAAATCGCCGCAACGAACGCCTGGATATACGGCCAGGGATCGACCAACGTGATCCTCGCCGTCCTGGATACAGGCTTGAACCAGGCACTGCCGGAGTTCGCCGGGCGGTTGGTTCCGGGGTATGACTTCGTGAACAATGACGCGGATCCCGACGATGATCACGGCCACGGCACCGCCGTCGCGGGCGCCGCGGCAGCGACGGCCGATAATGCGATGCTTGTGGCGGGGGTAACGTGGAATTCCCGGATCATGCCAATCAAGGTGTTGGACAACTCCAAGAACGGCCTTTATTCATGGTGGGCGGCCGCCATTGATTTTGCCGTCACCAACGGCGCAAAAGTCATCAATCTCTCCGCCGGCGGAACCTCGAGCAACTTGACCCTGACCCAGTCCATCCTTCAAGCCATCGAAGTCGGCGTCATTTTCGTCTGCATCACCCATAACGACTCCAGCGGGACCATCCGGTTCCCGGGGCGGATCCCGGAATCGATTACGGTGGGTTCGACGGATCAGGAAGACAATAAAGCATCCTTCAGCAACTGGGGACCCGAGATCGATCTCGTCGCGCCGGGCCTTACCATCTATACGGTGGGAAACGGCGGCAACCTAACCAATTGGTACGGAACCTCTCTCTCCGCGCCGCTCGTCTCCGGAGTAGCCTGTCTGATCTCCGCTGCCAGGCCCAATCTCACCCAGGCGCAAATGCACACATTGCTCTGCGCATCCGCCGAAGATGAAGTCGGTGGCATTCTGGACATCCCCGGCTTCGACAATTTCTTTGGCTGGGGAAGACTGAACGCAGATTACGCGTTGAAACTCGCACTCGCGAAGCCAACAGCTGAATCGGTAACGACCGGCGGCGTGGTGACGATTCAATGGCCGGTTCCTGAGAACGCCGAGACACGAAAGCCTTTCGATGTAGCGTATTCGAGCAACCTGGTTAGCTGGGTCACCATTGAATCACCGACCAACCTCGCCTATGCGGCCGGCGCGGCCGTCTGGACCGATGACGGAACCGAAACTTCTCCCGAATTCCTTGAAAGCAGCAACCGCCACTACCGATTGGAAATTCAGTGCCGGTGACCGTCGTACCCCGCGTTTCCGATTTGTCGACGAATGCACTTGCCTCTTTGCTCCCTTGGGCGAGAATTAGAGGACACTTATGTTGAAAAATGACAAGTGGATCATCGAGCAGTCGAAAATGGGGATGATTGCCCCATTTTGCTCTGAACTGGTGACGAAGATTGGTAAAAGGCGCGTTCTTTCATACGGGCTGAGCAGTTTCGGATATGATATCCGGCTTTCGCCCCTCGACTTCCGCATCTTCCGCCAGGTTCCCGGCACCGTGGTGGATCCGAAGAATTTCCAACCTGCCAACCTGGAGTCGCAGTCGCTTCAGGAGGACGACAGAGGGCAGTTTTTCATCCTCCCCGCGCACTCCTACGCACTGGGAGTTGCCCTGGAACACCTCGAAGTGCCGCCCAATATGACCGTTCTCTGCATTGGAAAGAGCACCTATGCACGGATCGGATGTATCGCGAATCTAACCCCGGCGGAAGCCGGATGGCGGGGGCACCTGACGCTCGAAATCTCGAACTCCTCCGATGCGGACTGCCGGGTGTACGCAAATGAGGGCATCGTTCAACTTCTATTTTTTGAGGGAGAACCCTGCTCCACGTCTTACGCCCACCGGGACGGGAAGTACCAGGACCAATCGCAAGAAGTGACGCTACCGCGGGTCTAACTTTCGCTGCAACTGGCTCCGAATGCGAAGCAGGAATAACAGCGGTGGTGTCCGAGCATCACCCGGACCTTCATGCTTTCGGTGAGTGACGCGCCCAAGTCGTAGTCCTCGTCGTCGTCCACCAGTGTGCAGGCATAGACGCGCACCCGCTCGTTTTTCTTCAGGACAAACTTTGTGTAGTTGCACATGAACGCTTTGCGGCTCTCTTCGGCATGATAGGTGGTCATGCACTGTTCCGTTATTTCCGGAACACGGGGTACGGATCCCGGTGTCAGAAAATCTGGGAAGCTCACGATGTTGACCGATGCCGGCACGCCGACCGCAGCCAGGTGCGGATGAAATTTCCGGTCGACGGCCTTCTCGTCCTCGTCCTTTTCGCGCTGACGGGCGATCGAAACGTCAAACCCGAATTCATAGAGCCGGCCCAGTGTCTCGAGAGCGCGGCGGAAATTGCCGGGCCCCCGGCCTGCGTCATGCCGCGCCGCGTCGGGATAGTCGATGCTGATTCTGAATTTAACCGCGAAGGGTTTTTCCCGCAAAGGAAGAATCTCAGAGAGCCGATTGGTCAGCGGCTCGGTGGCGTTGGTCAGCACCAGGCAGGGACGGCGGTCCAGCGCATACGATAGAATTTTCACGAATTCAGCAATGACAAAGGGCTCGCCGCCGGTAAACGAAAACTGCTCCACACCCATTTTCATCGCTTCGTCGATGAACGGCTTCGCGTCTACGAAGTCCAGCGGATTGATTCGATTGTCCCCCGGCTTTGAATCTTCCAGGCAGAAAGGGCAACGAAGGTTGCAGGTCGTGCCGGTGTGGAACCAAAGCTCCGTCAGCTTCTCCGGCTGGATGTAACCCCGCGGATCTCCCTTCGAAGTGTTCAACCAATCGGACCTTGTAATGTGATGCAATGGTTCGGTTTTCATGACTAGCGGGAATGAGTGACATTAAAAAAGCATTCACGATGAATATGCATAATCGGAACGTTGTGATCTTCGAGCCATGCGCTGACTTCATCGATCATTTCGTCCAGGCCGCAGAGAAAATAGTGATGATCCGGAGCGCAGGGCATGTCATCCAGAAGATCGGTTACCCTCCCGTAGTGGGTGCCGGGACACTCTTCACCGGAAACCGCCAGCCTCAGGCTACAGCGACTGCCGATCATCGAAGTCTCTACTGCATCCTGGAGGATGCGAACGCCGTAAAGACACATCGCCGGTGGAATCTCGGGGCGCGAGAAAAAGTGGGAAAGAAACGGGGATATCCCGGTCCCGGTAGCAACAAATACAAACGGAGCGCCATCTTCGTTGGGACCCGGCCGAAACCAGCCGAATGGAGGGCTTGCTTTGACGCGATCACCCGGCGAGCAGGTTGCGAGGTACGGGCTTACCTGGCCATCATCCATCCGCCGAATCACGAATCGCAATTCATCTTCATCAATGCCGGATGCGAGACTGTAGGGACGCGAGCAGTTTCCGTCCTCTCCGAACAGGGCCACACAGTCCCCGGGGACAAAACTCAGACCCTCTCGTTTAAAGCCGATTTCGAATATTCCGTCGCCGTGCCAACGAACGCCCACAACTGTTAAATGGTCACTCATCCTGTCCTCGATACCCAGCCCCGTTGTCGCAGTTTGTTCGCTATTCTTACAGGGCGAACGAAGTAGAAGCAAGTTTGCAAGTAAACGCGGCCGTATTGGCAGCGTCTAACGCCGCGACCTGTTGCCGGGGTGGTGCTGCATCGCAAAGATCTGAGGCGCGCGAACAACCTCGAGTGCGTCTTGGTCCGTGAGTTTCGGATTCCAATCACATAGCGTTTCGACATAACGGTTCACGGTCCCTACGAGTCCATCGAAGCCCCGATGGAAAACGTAAAACTTCGG